>NZ_BAAHYZ010000213.1:0-200 GCF_054657295.1 Desulfocastanea catecholica | reverse complement strand
GCCTCCGCTTCTCTTGAGACAGCCTGATCCGTTTCTTCCTTGAGCTTGGCTGCGGCTTCAGCTTGAGCTAAGCCCAAAGCGCGGAGGATGGCAGTTTGCAATTCTGTCGGTATCTCCGAGGGAATAACCGCCGGAGCCTGGGCTGCTCCTTGTCGCCACTCCTTGATATAGCTCAACACTGTACCAAGGCTGCCGCCGGT
>NZ_BAAHYZ010000212.1:0-207 GCF_054657295.1 Desulfocastanea catecholica | reverse complement strand
CAAAAACGGCTCATCATCGCCCAGGCGAAAGCGTAAAGCCCCCATGCGATGGCCATCATAGACGCCAAGTAAATAGTCTGACTCAAGAAGCGGGCGCACATTTCGTTTTTCTGCTTTCGCTTGTTGAGCCTCTCGGCGTTGCATTAAAACACGGCCCCAGCGATCTGGAGAAGAGTCCAGAAACAAGCCAAAATTATCATGCCCATC
>NZ_BAAHYZ010000211.1:0-209 GCF_054657295.1 Desulfocastanea catecholica | reverse complement strand
GAGGAGGCCAAGGCCTGGGTTGTCAGCTTGGCCTGCACGAAACCCAAGGATCTCGGATATGCTGCCGAGGTATGGTCGCAGAGTAAACTGGCAGAACACACAAGAAAATATGCTCCTGATGCGGGTCATACCTGTTTAAACAGGGCATCGAAGGCTACTATCCATAGGATATTAAAGGCACAGGCTTTACAGCCCCACAAGATCAAGTA
>NZ_BAAHYZ010000210.1:0-210 GCF_054657295.1 Desulfocastanea catecholica | reverse complement strand
GGTTCAGAACTGAGGCTCTATGTTGATGGCGTACTTGAAGGGACAACCCGTACCTCCTACGGTTCTGATTTTATTGCCCCGTCTGCGAAACTGACCATAGGTTGGATGGAGACTTATGGCCTTGGGTTCAAAGGAGATCTTGATGAGGTAGCGCTTCACGATCAAGTTCTGACGCCAGACAGCATTGCAGTACATTACAATAACGGTATG
>NZ_BAAHYZ010000209.1:0-212 GCF_054657295.1 Desulfocastanea catecholica | reverse complement strand
GCGACCACATGGCCTTTGCCTGTCTCAAAAAGCAGGTTTTCAGCAGGAACCTTGACATTGTCGAAAAAGACGCTGCAGGTGGATGAGCCTTTTAACCCCATCTTGACTTCTTCTGCACCGATGCTGAGTCCCTCACTATCGCCATCGACGATAAAAGCTGTGAATTTCTCACCGTCTACCTTGGCATAGACGATTAAAATATCGGCAATACC
>NZ_BAAHYZ010000208.1:0-213 GCF_054657295.1 Desulfocastanea catecholica | reverse complement strand
ATCAGAACATACCGAAGAGAAAAGGAGCGCTAGCCTTTCTTGCTTTGATCAGTGCATTTCCTCCTCTCTCTACGGTACTCTACATTCCTGCACTGCCACAGATGGTAACGGCGTTTGATACCACCCAGGCTAGTGTAAACATGACCCTAAGCATGTTTTTTTTGTTTTACTCAGTGGGGTTATTGTTCTGGGGGCCACTTAGTGAAAAATTTG
>NZ_BAAHYZ010000207.1:0-218 GCF_054657295.1 Desulfocastanea catecholica | reverse complement strand
GCATTAATAAACTCAAATTGTGCATTACGATCAGGATGTTCACCACCCTCCAATGTCTTACGATTACCCTGAAGGCTATATCCCATTTTTCTGAGCAGATCACCTATCGAAGTATGACTCACAACATATCCCTGCGACCGCAACTCGGTTTCCAATTGCCGTAAACTCTTGCAGGTCCAACGCAACACAGATTCGGGATCGCCGCGAGTAACCGGTTC
>NZ_BAAHYZ010000206.1:0-219 GCF_054657295.1 Desulfocastanea catecholica | reverse complement strand
TTAGGTTCATCCGACTAAAGCGTACTTTGTCTCGTGAAGTGCCATTATTTTCAGTTTGAAAAACTCCATATCTCTGTAGCCATATGCTTTCCTCTGCATTGTCTTGATTTTGTTGTTAGTCCCCTCAAGAGGCCCTGTGGATAAGCCATCAAAATCGAAATAGGCCAATATGCCGTCAAAGTGCTTTTCCATGGTTTTTGAGAACTTCAACAACATATC
>NZ_BAAHYZ010000205.1:0-219 GCF_054657295.1 Desulfocastanea catecholica | reverse complement strand
GCAGGTGGAAAAAACAGATGGTTGGTTACGAGTTGACTAGAGCTTTTAAAAGATATTGAAAGCTCTAGTCAGAACGTAAGTTCTGTATGTTGAACCCTGATCTTTGATAATTGAATAGTAGAGTAGTAGAAAATCCTTTAAACCCGTGGATTTTATATTCCGGTACACCGGTCGAATGGCTATCGTACGCGAAGGAGTATAAAAGACACCCCCAGGTTT
>NZ_BAAHYZ010000204.1:0-222 GCF_054657295.1 Desulfocastanea catecholica | reverse complement strand
TTGATGGTAAATGTCTGGCTGTCGACACCCTCAGAGTTCTGGGCACTCACCGTCACCGCAAAACTGCCGGGTGCATCAGGGACCCATTGCAGCAGCCCGCTCACCCGGTCGATGGTCATGCCCGCAGGACCACTATTGAGGATATAGCTGGGAACTGGGAGACCTGTCGCATCTACATCATATTGATATGTTGCACCTGCTACTGACGTGACCGGCGGTGCT
>NZ_BAAHYZ010000203.1:0-223 GCF_054657295.1 Desulfocastanea catecholica | reverse complement strand
GGAGCTGATATTGTCCATCTTTTTGGAGAAGAAAACTCGCAAGACCAGCAAAAACTCAAGTCTGCCTTCTTCGCAAACCGAAAAAGACAACACCTCCAAGCCGGACACGAACGGCAAGGGTGATAAGCTCACGGGTGAAGTCAGCAACACTCGTATCAAGAAAACGGTTACTGTCGTCAAGGTTGATACATGTGATGTCTGTGGAACAGCCCTGGACAACATC
>NZ_BAAHYZ010000202.1:0-223 GCF_054657295.1 Desulfocastanea catecholica | reverse complement strand
CAGCGCGGATCCCTTAACAAAGGGAACATCGTCGCCGGGGAAATCATACTTGTCGAGCAGTTCACGAAGTTCCATTTCAACCAGCTCGATCAGCTCTTCGTCGTCGACCATATCACATTTATTCAGGAACACGACGATTGATGGGACACCAACCTGGCGGGCAAGCAGGATATGCTCTCTGGTCTGCGGCATGGCGCCATCGGTGGCGGCGACAACCAGAATT
>NZ_BAAHYZ010000201.1:0-223 GCF_054657295.1 Desulfocastanea catecholica | reverse complement strand
GATTCTGGTTGTCGCCGCCACCGATGGCGCCATGCCGCAGACCAGAGAGCATATCCTGCTTGCCCGCCAGGTTGGTGTCCCATCGATCGTCGTGTTCCTGAATAAATGTGATATGGTCGACGACGAAGAGCTGATCGAGCTGGTTGAAATGGAACTTCGTGAACTGCTCGACAAGTATGATTTCCCCGGCGACGATGTGCCCTTTGTTAAGGGATCCGCACTC
>NZ_BAAHYZ010000200.1:0-223 GCF_054657295.1 Desulfocastanea catecholica | reverse complement strand
CCGTAATTATTGAAAATCTTTTCATCAACACCCAAAAGCTTCTGCATGGCCAGATCATTGATGGTAAATGGATTGTGTGTCTTGACCGCCGCCAGATCGGCAACCTTGAGACCGGTGCTCTTCAACACGGCCTGAGCAGCGAAAGAGGATGCCTCGGGCATGTAACCTTTGTCTGCCCGGGCAAATCCATAGCTGAGAATCTGAATGGTCGTTGACGGGTCAC
>NZ_BAAHYZ010000199.1:0-224 GCF_054657295.1 Desulfocastanea catecholica | reverse complement strand
CTGCCACAGCATGGTGGCTGTTAAAAATGCCTTCTTGCAGCTTCCGGAAATCACCCTGGGAATCTTTCCCGGTATGGGCGGGGCTATACTTCCGTACCGCAAATGGCCCCAGGCTGCCGAAAAACTGCACGCCATGATTGGCCAAAATGAGCGTCTGACCTGCAAGGAAGGTTTGGAATTGGGTATAATAGCCGAGGAAGCAAGTGACTACCAGGAGATGATCC
>NZ_BAAHYZ010000198.1:0-225 GCF_054657295.1 Desulfocastanea catecholica | reverse complement strand
GTAACTACTCACCCGTCTCAGAATTTGTTTCAGGAATTTGAGAAGCTAAAGCGATCTGTATCGCCACAAGGGGGTTGACTCCCTGGCTTGCCATGGTTTGCAGGTAGCTTGAAATACGACAATAAGCTTCAGCATGCTGCTTGCTGCGAAAGCACCCCGATATTTTTTGCTTCACCTTCGCCATGCGAAGATCTCGCTCTGCTCGATTATTGGTGAAGGGAACAT
>NZ_BAAHYZ010000197.1:0-225 GCF_054657295.1 Desulfocastanea catecholica | reverse complement strand
AGAAAGTGTTAAAATTGCCGATTTCAAGTGGGTTAATACTGTCATCGGTAACGTTAAGAGGTCATTTCATGGCACATTCCACGCCATAAGCAAAAAACATTTTGGGCGGTACCTCGGTGAATTTTGTTATCGTTTTAATCGCAGATTTGATCTGCGACAGTTGATACCCAGATTTACCTATGTGGCTCTAAGAACGCCACCCATGCCACAAAAGCTCATAAAGGT
>NZ_BAAHYZ010000196.1:0-225 GCF_054657295.1 Desulfocastanea catecholica | reverse complement strand
CGGAACCGAATCGTGGTGCCCGTTCTGCGGTGAAAAGGTGATGCAGGTGACGCCGTGCTTTCCCAAAGACCTTATCGCCGAAGGCAGGATGCGAAGAAACGATATGACCATCTTCCCCAATCTCGCTCCGTATGACACCATTGGGGCCGTTGCCACGTTCGGTGCGAGGCACTACATCCCAATGACCGACTTCACCGTTGACCTCATGGCCGGCGCCTTCGGGTT
>NZ_BAAHYZ010000195.1:0-228 GCF_054657295.1 Desulfocastanea catecholica | reverse complement strand
AGACCTCTTTTCCTCTTGAAGGAGCGGCATAAAGTATTCCCATCAGAATAGGATTTTCTAACCCCTGCCAATGAGCACAAACTTGGATGGATTTTCTTGCTTGGCCTTTTGTATGTCGTTTTTCAGCCATTACTTCTTCCTCTTAGCGACACGCTCAGTTGTGTGAGTCAATTCAGCATCTTGTAAGCGTCGCCCCAAAGGATCGTCTCCGGCAAGTCGTAATAAATC
>NZ_BAAHYZ010000194.1:0-229 GCF_054657295.1 Desulfocastanea catecholica | reverse complement strand
TCGAATTTTTTAAATATACCAAGATAAAGGAGCAGCAGGCCGACGCCGATCATCAGAACCCGGCCGATACCGACTGTCCAGTCCTTGTTCATTTGCCCATCGATGATGCCGTAAACCCCGGTGGTCTTGAAAAGGTTGGTGAGCAGTTCGGAAAATGCCGGTAATTTTTTGCTGGCCGTGACTACCGGCTGGTCGGCGACTATCAGGGTAGATTCCAGCGTGCCGAGGA
>NZ_BAAHYZ010000193.1:0-232 GCF_054657295.1 Desulfocastanea catecholica | reverse complement strand
GGCACCGCCGGTCACGTCAGTAGCAGGTGCAACATATCAATATGATGTAGATGCGACAGGTCTCCCAGTTCCCAGCTATATTCTCAATAGTGGTCCTGAGGGCATGACCATCGACCGGGTGAGCGGACTGCTGCAATGGGTCCCTGATGCACCCGGCAGTTTTGCGGTGACGGTGAGTGCCCAGAACTCTGAGGGTGTCGACAGCCAGACATTTACCATCAATGTTGCAGAG
>NZ_BAAHYZ010000192.1:0-237 GCF_054657295.1 Desulfocastanea catecholica | reverse complement strand
ACCGGTGCAACCATAGGGGCAATTATTACCATGGACATGATGATGGCCATAACCTTCTCCCGTTCGCGGCCACTATAAAGATCCTTTACTATGGCGGTAGCCACTACTGTTCCTGCACTTCCTCCTAATGCCTGTACGATACGGCCGGCGATAAGCTGTTCCACATTCTGGGTGAATGCACAAAACACGCTAGCAAAGACATATATCGTCAACCCCGTTAGTAGAATGGGCTTTCTG
>NZ_BAAHYZ010000191.1:0-240 GCF_054657295.1 Desulfocastanea catecholica | reverse complement strand
GCGCCTGTTATTCCGGCGGGACTTGTTTCCTATTGGATGCTGGATGAATCATCCGGACCGGTGTACTTTGATGCGACAGGTTTGAATGATGGTCAATGCAGCGGCACCTGTCCAGGCCCGATAAGCGGTCTGGTTGACGGAGGTCAGATTTTCAGTGGCTCTAGTGGCGTTGATGTTCAACCGGACGGTTCGTTTGATTGGGTCAATGGAGAAAGTTTTTCCGTTGAGTTCTGGCTGCGT
>NZ_BAAHYZ010000190.1:0-240 GCF_054657295.1 Desulfocastanea catecholica | reverse complement strand
AGCGCCGCAGATTGAATCGGCACCGCCGGTCACGTCAGTAGCAGGTGCAACATATCAATATGATGTAGATGCGACAGGTCTCCCAGTTCCCAGCTATATCCTCAATAGTGGTCCTGCGGGCATGACCATCGACCGGGTGACCGGGCTGCTGCAATGGGTCCCTGATGCACCCGGCAGTTTTGCGGTGACGGTGAGTGCCCAGAACTCTGAGGGTGTCGACAGCCAGACATTTACCATCAC
>NZ_BAAHYZ010000189.1:0-246 GCF_054657295.1 Desulfocastanea catecholica | reverse complement strand
ATCGGCATGTTCCTTGAACCCGCACTCCACACACCTGAAAAGGGCCTGTGTCTTGCGGTTCTCTTTTGCAACGAAGCCACAGGCCGGGCATGTTCGACTTGTGTTCTGAGGTGGCACCTTGACCAGCCAGCCGCCATTCCAGGCAAGCTTGTATTCAAGCTGCCTCCGGAATTCGAACCATCCCTGATCGAGAATGAACCTGTTCAGCCCGGACTTGGCCCGGACGTTCTTGCCCGGCGCTTCAGT
>NZ_BAAHYZ010000188.1:0-248 GCF_054657295.1 Desulfocastanea catecholica | reverse complement strand
CACCAGAACAGTTGCACAAACATCTGCTAACCACAAAATAGCCCCAACATGAACAACCCCATAAGGGTTTTTTATTCCAACGGTAATCGGCATTTTTCCTACGACTCTATCTTTGGTCTGTTCGATAATAGAAAATTTAATTGAACCTTCAAACTCCATGTCTTCTCCTTTTCCACAAGTGGTGCTGAAAAATGTTTGAATGATAGTGACAATGCTTCGGATATCACCATTGTAACTCCTCACAAAAG
>NZ_BAAHYZ010000187.1:0-253 GCF_054657295.1 Desulfocastanea catecholica | reverse complement strand
ATGAACATGGTCGTGCTCACCATTGAACTCGATCAATTCTGTCTCGAAATCTCCGCAGATTTTGGTGAAGGATTCCCTGAGAATTTCAATCGCCTTTCCGTCCAGTACCTTCTTCCGGTATTTGGTCACGAAAACCAGATGGACATGCATATTGAACACACAATGTCTGCCGGTTCGAATATCGTTGTTTTTTTCCATGGACCAAATTATAATATTACTCATGAAGATAGGCAAGGCATATAAATACAGACTA
>NZ_BAAHYZ010000186.1:0-258 GCF_054657295.1 Desulfocastanea catecholica | reverse complement strand
TTAGATTAACAGCTTTGCGCCTTATATCCCCGACCTGAAGGAAGGGGGTTTACGGCGCGTTTGATAAATGTCATCACCCACCTGTATGGTTACCGTCACACCTGACGAATCTGACACCTCTCCCTTTACGGTCATTGATGATTGTGTTGTATCCCCGTCCTGGACCGGTTCTGTGACCGAGAGGCTGGGGGATTGGGTGCTAATGTCGGAAGTTGGGTCCGAAAGAAGCTGGGTTAGTGTGGCTCATTTTCTCTATCT
>NZ_BAAHYZ010000185.1:0-259 GCF_054657295.1 Desulfocastanea catecholica | reverse complement strand
GGGTGGCTTCATAGCCTCACCGTTCAACCCGCGCCTGCAAGCAGATGAGCTTGAATATCTGGTCAATTACTCCGAAGCAAAGGTGCTTTTTATCGGCCCGGAAATGGTCAATCAGGTCAAAACCTTGCAGGATAAATTTCCCAAAGTGCAAGTGTACATTACCCTGGAAGAGCCTGCTGAAGGAATGATCTTTCATCAAAACCTCTTGGAGACCTTTTCCAAAGAGGAACCTGATGTGGATGTCACACCGGATGACCCA
>NZ_BAAHYZ010000184.1:0-259 GCF_054657295.1 Desulfocastanea catecholica | reverse complement strand
AGGTGGCTTCATTGCCTCACCGTTCAACCCGCGCCTGCAAGCAGATGAACTTGAATATCTGGTCAATTATTCCGAAGCAAAGGTGCTTTTTATCGGCCCGGAAATGGTCAATCAGGTCAAAACTTTGCAGGATAAATTGCCAAAAGTGCAAGTGTACATTACCCTGGAAGAGCCTGCTGAAGGAATGATCTTTCATCAAAACCTCTTGGAGACCGATCCCAAAGAGGAGCCCAATGTCGATGTCGCACCGGATGACCCT
>NZ_BAAHYZ010000183.1:0-260 GCF_054657295.1 Desulfocastanea catecholica | reverse complement strand
ATCGTGCTAGGAACACATGAGGGATTATTCTCAAAATCCGCCATTAGCGGGGTCGTTAAAAATGTGCTGAAAAAGTCAAAAATCCCTGTACTCATTGTTCCCAATAGTTTCACTTAGTTTTCCTTAAACCCTCCACTTCTGGTGGTGGCGCCGGAGAGCTTCTACCGATCTGGCGTACAAAAATGGAAGAGATCTTGCGAAATCTTTGTCGCCGGCGGGAAGTTGAAATACGTGAGGTGGATGAGTTCAGATGAGCTCTG
>NZ_BAAHYZ010000182.1:0-266 GCF_054657295.1 Desulfocastanea catecholica | reverse complement strand
CCTAATTGGGCGGTCATCAGGTCAAATACCGTGGTTACCAGCAGATCGCCGGCGTCTGTTTTGATCGTTTTGACCGGTACCCGGCCGTTTTTGGAACCGGGGCCTTTATCGTCGAAAAAAGGCAGAGTGACCGTCCGCCAGCTATCACCATCGCCGGCATAGCTGATGAGCGGATCGACAACGGCATCGTTTTGGGAATCCTGCAGGTGGAGATTCCAGTGGCCGGCGACCTCATCCCAGCGAAAGCCGATGCTGCCGTTGGGAAC
>NZ_BAAHYZ010000181.1:0-270 GCF_054657295.1 Desulfocastanea catecholica | reverse complement strand
GTCCTTGGTCATCTCGTTCCAACCGTACCAGTATGCGTAGTCGGGGTTGACATGGAAAAATCCCTGGTAAGCACGCATCCGGTGTTTCATGTACATCTGCACCAGCACCTGATCGATATAGGAGAGTTTGTCTAAATCCTTCTCCCAGGACTCTCCGTTGGTGTGCATGAAAGTAAGCAGGAAGGGGTAGTCGGCAGGATAGGTGGCTGGTTTTTCGATGATGCCTTCTTCGTAGAGGGCGGCTATCGTGGTGATGGCCTCGGCCATGAG
>NZ_BAAHYZ010000180.1:0-271 GCF_054657295.1 Desulfocastanea catecholica | reverse complement strand
GCGCAACCGGATCCTCGATGCGGCCGATCAGCTCCTGCTCGTTGGTGGCCGCTCCCGGGATCGTCATCGCCACGGCGGGGCAACCCCACCGCAGAGAAAGAACTTTCGGCCGTACCGGAATCGGGCCATCATCTACACCCTGATTGAAACCGGGATGCGCCGGAGTGCGATAACCAGCCTGAATCTGGTGGACATTGATTTTGACCGGCGGATTTTATCGGCGGTGGAGAAGGGCGGCAGCGTCCAGCCTTATCCGATCAGCCGACAGGGA
>NZ_BAAHYZ010000179.1:0-271 GCF_054657295.1 Desulfocastanea catecholica | reverse complement strand
ACGTAACCGGATTCTCGATGCGGCCGATCAGCTCCTGCTCGTTGGCGGCCGCTCCCGGGATCGTCATCGCCACGGCGGCGCAACCCCACCCCAGAGAAAGAACTTTCGGCCGTACCGGAATCGGGCCATCATCTACACTCTGATTGAAACCGGGATGCGCCGGAATGCGATAACCAGCCTCAATCTGGTGGACATTGATTTTGACCGGCGGATTTTATCGGCGGTGGAGAAGGGCGGGAGCGTCCAGCCTTATCCGATCAGCAGACAGGGG
>NZ_BAAHYZ010000178.1:0-272 GCF_054657295.1 Desulfocastanea catecholica | reverse complement strand
TCATACCTCATCCTCCTCGTCAAGCTGCCAGCGCCGCTCATGCCCTTTTTCCCCCTGCAGCAGTGCCCTGACCTGTGACAACAGTTGTCTGGGGACAAGAACCAGCTCCTGATCCAACACCCTGGCCATATCAGACACCGTGGAAAGCCGAGGATCCGTCCCCCCTTGTTCGATCTTCGAAACATGGCTTTGCGGCAGACCGAGTTTTTTCCCCACCTCTGATTGCGTCAGGTCCATCGCTTGCCGCGCTGCTTTTAATTGCTCAATAATGA
>NZ_BAAHYZ010000177.1:0-274 GCF_054657295.1 Desulfocastanea catecholica | reverse complement strand
TTGCGTAATTTTGCTTTATGCTCATCAATTTTTTTATCGTCCATGTCCCCGTCTTTAAATCTGCAAATCAGTGCGTAAGTACATCAGAATGTAGCTGGCGAGTCGAAGTGCCTTGGTTGATATTTCCATAGCTCTATTCAGATGGTGCCAATCAGACTGCTGTGAACTTTGCCACCACTGTCAAGGAAGGTATACGTCCAGATTTTTATTTGAAAAGTACGATTAAGCCGGATGAAGTCATATTTGGATAGCACGGTGTTAGATTAAAATTATT
>NZ_BAAHYZ010000176.1:0-279 GCF_054657295.1 Desulfocastanea catecholica | reverse complement strand
TTACAAAATTGTCGGCAAATGGCGGAGGGGCGGATAAGTCAACTCCAGTAACATTCTCTATTCCACTTTCAGGAGGGTACAATGAAAAAAATCAGGATTGTACTGTTCAGCTGCACGGCTGCATTGCTGCTGCTGACCGGCACGGCAATAGCCAATGATGCCTGTGTCGATTGTCACAATAAGGTGTCACCCGGACAGGTCCAGGACTGGCAGGTGAGCGAACACTCGCATAACGATGTCACCTGCTCCACCTGCCACGGGACTGATCACCAAACGGCG
>NZ_BAAHYZ010000175.1:0-281 GCF_054657295.1 Desulfocastanea catecholica | reverse complement strand
TTAACATTGAACCTCCTTTGGATATGTATAAAATTCTTCTACCAAGTAACAAACTATTGATCAGAGATGGTGGAGAAATCGTACCATCAAACCTCGTATTTTCCTGCAGCCGATATGGTGTCGGCAATTGTTGCTCTGACTGTAATAATGTCAAATGGCTCAAAGTTGGTTAGTCGGATCAGATCATTACGCAACTGCCGCAATGTACTGCCGGATGCAAGGTTGGCAATAATTTCCATTGCCGTCTGCACCACCCTGGTCATTGACGAATGGATGAAAGC
>NZ_BAAHYZ010000174.1:0-284 GCF_054657295.1 Desulfocastanea catecholica | reverse complement strand
ATTGATTACCCATAAGACTCAGCCAATTTTTTTTTGACAATTTTTTTGAGGGTACTCACTCTGTGATACCCCTGCCCTGGTAATATACTCCCAAACCTAAACAAGGAGGGAGTGTCATGGCCAAGAACAAGATACAATTTCAGGAAGGTCTCAGCTTGCAAGAGTTTCTATCTCATTTCGGCACCGAGGAGCAGTGTCGCGCCGCTCTGCTTCATTGGCGATGGCCACAGGGTTATATTTGCCCCGAGTGTGGTCATAGTAGCTATTGCGAACTTAAAAGCAGA
>NZ_BAAHYZ010000173.1:0-285 GCF_054657295.1 Desulfocastanea catecholica | reverse complement strand
TCGATCACCCCGCACACCAAGTTCAAGTGCGAGTGCTATATTCTCGGCAAAGATGAGGGTGGTCGTCATACCCCGTTTTTCAATGGCTACCGTCCGCAGTTTTATTTCCGAACCACTGATGTTACCGGAGTTGTCACTCTGGCCGAGGGAGTGGAGATGGTTATGCCGGGCGACAATATCAGCGCTTCCGTAGAGTTGATTACGCCGATTGCCATGGATGTCGGTCTGCGTTTTGCCATCCGTGAGGGTGGACGTACTGTTGGTGCCGGCGTCATCAGTGAAATT
>NZ_BAAHYZ010000172.1:0-287 GCF_054657295.1 Desulfocastanea catecholica | reverse complement strand
ATGCCGGATGCTTTGGCCATCTCTATCCAACTCCCCAAATGCCATTCAGCTGCCTTTTTATCATTTGTCCAATTCCAGATTTGTCGTAAATCCTCTTTCATGTAATACGCAGTTGCCAGAGGTTTATTGATATCCAGAGCTTGTTTAAGTCGCTGGACATTATCTTGTTTTCCTTCAAGTTTCTCCTTCGCTGTCAACAAAAGCCAACGGGTTCCCTTGATTACCGATTGGTGTGATTTTTCTGTCGTGTTATTATACAATTGTCTTCTGAAATCAGACAGTTTCTC
>NZ_BAAHYZ010000171.1:0-289 GCF_054657295.1 Desulfocastanea catecholica | reverse complement strand
ATCGCGATTGAAGACATTTCCACTATCTGTCAAGTTTCTGCAAAGCCCTGATCATTTTCCTGAAAAAACCAAGTGCCCGGCAAGGGATCTTGGCAAATGTGTCACGATCTGTCAAGCGGTCTCCATGGTCCGTCTTTACGGTTGGACGGTGGGTTTGACCAAGGCAGATCTGATCTGTGTGCCGGCCATGCTCGCCTTCGGCTTCAGCGAAGTGGAGAGTATCCCGGACACCCTCGGGGAGCTGTTCTGCGCGGTGGGTTTCCACCCGAAAGCTGCACCGGCTGCTAAT
>NZ_BAAHYZ010000170.1:0-289 GCF_054657295.1 Desulfocastanea catecholica | reverse complement strand
GTCGCGATTGAAGACATTTCCACTATCTGTCAAGTTTCTGCAAAGCCCTGATCATTTTCCTGAAAAAACCAAGTGCCCGGCAAGGGATCTTGGCAAATGTGTCACGGTCTGTCAAGCGGTCTCCATGGTCCGTCTTTACGGTTGGACGGTGGGTTTGACCAAGGCAGATCTGATCTGTGTGCCGGCCATGCTCGCCTTCGGCTTCAGCGGAGTGGAGAGTATCCCGGACACCCTCGGGGAGCTGTTCTGCGCGGTGGGTTTCCACCCGAAAGCCGCACCGGCTGCTAAC
>NZ_BAAHYZ010000169.1:0-289 GCF_054657295.1 Desulfocastanea catecholica | reverse complement strand
CGTTCATCCATATATGCTAAACTATATTTCTGTTCACGTAAATATGTTTTAACGTATAATTAATCTGGGGACCTGGATAATACCCGGCGCGGCATGCTGATATTGACCCGCCCATAACCAGCCTTGGTAATCAGGATTATTCACGTGATCGGCCAGAAGGCCAGGGGCGAGAACCGTGCCATTATCAACGAGCCCGGTTTCTATTCACAAACCAATAGCTTCCCGGCTTTTTTCAACCGCCTCATCAAGAGGAGAGCTTGGTCCGATTCCAATTTCAAATTTCAACTTA
>NZ_BAAHYZ010000168.1:0-290 GCF_054657295.1 Desulfocastanea catecholica | reverse complement strand
TCGCTTCATGTGGATGAAACATCGTTTAGGGTTGAAAGGAAAAATCACTGGATTCATGTCTATTCTTCAGGCGGAACGACCCTGAAACTGCTCCATCAGAAGCGAGGCAAGGAAGCAATTGTCGGGTTGAACATCATCCCCCGCTATGGCGGAGTGATTATCCATGATTGCTGGGCATCATACCTGTCATACGATCATTGCGGCCATGGTCTGTGCGGCTCTCATCTTTTACGGGAGTTGGTGTTTATTATTGACGCCAATGGGTACCGGTGGGGCCGCAATATGAAAAA
>NZ_BAAHYZ010000167.1:0-292 GCF_054657295.1 Desulfocastanea catecholica | reverse complement strand
TTGAATGGTTTTTTGCCTTTGATGCGATAAATGGAAAAGTCACGATCAATTGTAGCAATTGTGTTAATGCCCAATTTTTCTGCGAGTAATACAAGGCACGAATCAGCAAAGTCCATTGGCAAATCGCGATATTTTTCTGTGAGTTCTTTAATTCTACGAAAATCGAAATTGGAGATATTTTCTATTTCAACCCCACCCCTATTTATCCATTCAATAAAATCAAGTTGAGCATTTCGATTGAAGTCTAATAAATGAAGAACTTCTGTAATAGATGCGATGGTAGTTATGAGCG
>NZ_BAAHYZ010000166.1:0-294 GCF_054657295.1 Desulfocastanea catecholica | reverse complement strand
TATTTGGTGTAGTTCGGCTTGCGTTTTTCCAGGAAGGCAAATACACCCTCCTTAGGAGCGTCGATGCACGAGATGACACCGGAATAGTGGTAGCTGATCTCCAATGCATCTTTAAAGCTCTCTGCAGCCGCTCCTTCGTTGATGACCTTACTTACGATGGTGAGGGCCTCCTTACTCAGAGGTAATTTCCCTGCCATGGGATTATCCGGCACTATGAACTCGGGAATACTCACCGGAGAGTCGACAATTCTGGGTACATTATTTGCCAACGTATTGACTTGACCAATGGCTGCC
>NZ_BAAHYZ010000165.1:0-295 GCF_054657295.1 Desulfocastanea catecholica | reverse complement strand
CTGACCCGCTGTTTACCATCGGCTGATGGTCGTCTTCAGGTTCCCTGATCTCCGGTCGGGGAGCCGTCACTTCTTGTTTTTAACGGGATAGTATTATGAAAATCAGATTTTTCATGCCTCTTCTGCTGGCGGTACTGTTGTGCTGGACCTCATTTGCCTGGGCAGATGACGGCACCATCACCATAGTCTCTCCGGCGGACGCCAAAATAAAACGTATTCTCATGCAGCAGGATGCCTTTGTCTACAGCGGCGACGAAATAGCCACCATGCAGAAAGAGGACGGGACAATTATCGT
>NZ_BAAHYZ010000164.1:0-296 GCF_054657295.1 Desulfocastanea catecholica | reverse complement strand
AAGCAGCAAACATAATCATCGGCAAACCGCATCAGTAATGCATCTCCATCGCACCGTGGCTTGACAACTTTTTCGAACCACAGGTCCAGCACATAATGCAGATAGATATTTGCCAAAACTGCGGAAATTACCCCGCCTTGAGGCGTGCCGCTGACAGGGAGGATTACTCCGATGTCTTTCTCAAGTATTCCGGCTTTCAACCATTTCCGAATGAGTCCTAGAAATGACTGATCCTCTATCCTTTGTTCAAGCATTTTCATGAGCCAATCATGATCGATATTGTCGAAGAATCCTTT
>NZ_BAAHYZ010000163.1:0-297 GCF_054657295.1 Desulfocastanea catecholica | reverse complement strand
TCCTTTACGACGCAATCTCCGACCAGCGTCCTCTTCTGCTACTCCCTCATTTTGTGAACTCAGAAGCTCCTTTAGTCCTAGCTTTATGGAATTTCGTGCCACTCCAGTGGCTTTCTGAACGAGCGTAATACCCCCATGGCCAAGAACTTTGGCCTCGGATGCAGCAAATAATCGTCTCAACCTTTCATCTAAGGCCCACTCGAGATTTTGGAAACGTTCCCTGATTGCCGATTCAATATCCATGCAACCAATATAACATATCCATCGCAAATGGCCATGTTATTAATTTACAGATCC
>NZ_BAAHYZ010000162.1:0-305 GCF_054657295.1 Desulfocastanea catecholica | reverse complement strand
TTATCGAGCATTAAGCAATTTGCTTTTCCCGCTTATTCCCTGACTAAAAGTTCCTAAAATCTTTAGGTGTGCTCAGGTTGTGACTGGAGGCCCCCCCATCATGATAGCATAGATTGTCTGAAATTTTTCTCCAAACAGCATCCAGCCCAACACCGGACCGCGACAGGACAAAAAAAAGCGCCGACAACCTTTTGGCTGTAAGCGCTTGATTTTTAGTAAATCATATATGGTGCCGGGACCAGGAATCGAACCAGGGACACACGGATTTTCAGTCCGTTGCTCTACCGACTGAGCTATCCCGGCAC
>NZ_BAAHYZ010000161.1:0-305 GCF_054657295.1 Desulfocastanea catecholica | reverse complement strand
GTTAGTCCTACAGCAATGTTTGTTGCCAGGGTGCTTTTACCTGCACCACCCTTATTACAGCCAATCAAGATAATCATGATTTCATCCTTTAGTGATTTGTTGAATACATATAATTATTAATTACTGAATTACGTAAATAAATTATTTAGTTTTTAACTATTACTTGTTTTAAGGCAAACAGCAAATCATGATTTCATTTTTTGTGAAATAATCCCGGACGATATAATCGTTCAAACATTTAATGCATTGGTCAAAAGGTGGGTTGCCTATGATTAAGTCGAATTTATCCGGTCCCTGAAAATTGA
>NZ_BAAHYZ010000160.1:0-308 GCF_054657295.1 Desulfocastanea catecholica | reverse complement strand
CGATCATTCCATTATCACATTACCCCCCCTGCGTTTCTTGGTAAAGATAAATACTTCTGCCATGTTATCGCAACCATCCGGTGGGTTTTATTGAACAAAATTGGAACATAGTTTAGGTGGGCCGGGGCAGTTTTAAATAATCACCAGCATGGCGTAGCTAAGATGTTTCCTGACCATCAAGCTGTCTCCCGGCAGGTTAACGTGAAATAGTGTATACTCCAGTGAGAGCATGTTGACCATAAACACTAACCAGAGGAATCCATGGAAAAGAATGACTACGCTAATATTTCTGAGGCTATTCGTGAAGC
>NZ_BAAHYZ010000159.1:0-308 GCF_054657295.1 Desulfocastanea catecholica | reverse complement strand
TTAAATGCAAAAAAAAGACTAAACTGTCCTTCTGTAAGACCAAACCCATCTATATAAATATAGGAAGCAGAGGCCAGAAAAGCCATGAGAGCAACCGGAGCTAGAGAGAAGATCAGCAACAGGGACGAAAATCCTAGATTTTTTAAGACCACAAAAAGTCTGCACCAGGAGCCGATTACCGAGCCTGTAAATTTCCCAGACAGGGTTTCCTGAAAAATCATCGATCTCAACAACGCTGTAGCCCCAATAGCGGCCAACATAAGAAAGATCGTCCGCCAGGAAGTGTATTTCAACAAGAGTGCACCAAG
>NZ_BAAHYZ010000158.1:0-316 GCF_054657295.1 Desulfocastanea catecholica | reverse complement strand
GTAAGTCATTTTCCCCCAGGAACAAGCAAGTGGAACAAGATTGAACATCGATTGTTTTCTTATATCAGCATGAATTGGCGAGGAAAACCCCTGGTCAGTCATGAGACAATTGTCAATTTAATTGCGGCAACGACCACCAGAAAGGGCTTAAAGGTAAAAGCGGAGCTTGATTCTGGTCTTTACCCGAAAGGTATCAAGGTAACAGACAAAGAACTCGAAACTATACATATTTTACGTGAAGATTTTCATGGCGAATGGAATTACTCGATCCTTCCCACTGAAGATTAATTGGCCATGTTATTAATTTACAGATCCT
>NZ_BAAHYZ010000157.1:0-319 GCF_054657295.1 Desulfocastanea catecholica | reverse complement strand
GTAGCCAATTGATTTTTCAGCTGTCTATTTCGACCATTATTTGCTTCGGCTTTGCGGGCACGCAACAAGGAACTTTCCATGGCGTAGGCAAAAATTGCAATGTCTGCCAAGTGTCCAAGGATTTCCTGATTTTTGAGGAGCTTGTCAGCCAATTTTTCATGACCATGACCGATACAGAAAAGAAAGACATCTTTGCAGGCTTGAACAATGTCGCCTGGCGTTTCGCGCGCCGGCCAGACTTCCTGCACCTTCAATTTTTCAATTAACCCGGCAGATTCTTCAATAAGGGGAAGAGTGCCGCTGCCGGCACGTTTTATCA
>NZ_BAAHYZ010000156.1:0-327 GCF_054657295.1 Desulfocastanea catecholica | reverse complement strand
GCGATTTGATCGGACAGAAAAAGGTGAGCGCCTACACTTTGCCTCAGCCATGACGCTTCTTGGCAAAAAAGATGGCGATGGCGGGGATACAGGTGTCAGCTATTTGGATCTTGCAGATTTTCTTGTCCGCAATGGTGCACAAGCCAAGGACGATTTGGAACAGCTTTGGCGGCGGATCGTCTTTTATGTTTGCGTATCCAATACTGATGACCATTTGCGAAATCATGGCTTTATGCTGACAGATATAGGATGGGCACTCTCACCTGCTTATGATATCAACCCTGTTGCAACTGGTGGCGGATTGGCTCTTAATATCTCAAAAGAAGA
>NZ_BAAHYZ010000155.1:0-328 GCF_054657295.1 Desulfocastanea catecholica | reverse complement strand
AAGCACTATCAAAAATCTGAACCTTTGAACCCGAATCTGGTCAGTGAGGATGCCCTTCTTTCATGCTTCTGTGATTAAATAAGCTTTTCTTGTTTCAGATAATCAATAACAGCCCCGTTGAACACTTCCGGTTGTTCTATGGGTGACAAGTGCCCCGCTTCTTTTATTTCGGTGATTGATGCATTTTTAATGTGATCTTTCAGATATGAACCAAACTTGGGCAGACTGAGTTTGTCATCTTCTGCAGTCAGTACCAGAACCGGAGTGGTGATAGAAGAGAGTTTCTCCGTTACATTGAACCGGTCGCATGCTGTAAAATCAGCATAAG
>NZ_BAAHYZ010000154.1:0-330 GCF_054657295.1 Desulfocastanea catecholica | reverse complement strand
AATCATGAAAATACTCACAGCTGCGATAATTATCCTTTTACTGTCTGCTCCTTCTTACGCCACGCAGCAAACAAACAACACCCCGTTGGTTGATCAGATCATTCGGGATGTGGTTGATTATGCTGTTGATGAAGGAAAAAGGGCTGTTGAAGACAATACCGGCGTGGACCTTCGACGGAGAGGCTACGAAGATTGGAATTATGCACCAGATCACGTCTCCAATGAAATGGAGAGAGAATTACGACAGCTAGGCAAGGAGCATGATCGTGAGATACTCAAACTCTATGATGAGCTTGATCAGAAGCTTGCAAAAGAGAGAGACGAGTTCGC
>NZ_BAAHYZ010000153.1:0-343 GCF_054657295.1 Desulfocastanea catecholica | reverse complement strand
GGCGCCTGAAGAAGATTTTCAATAGCCTCAGCCTCCCAGGACTGAAGAGCTTGATGGAGGCGCCAAACAAATTTGAGCAGGGTTGCCTCGGAGATTACCGCTCCAATCATCGCGCATATCTGCTTTTGAACCCGATTCAAGGCAACCATTTGACTGATAATCAGATGGATGGCAAATGCCTTAAGGCCATTGCCATATTGTAATTTCCCCGGCATGTCCTGCGGGAATGTTCCTTTGACGGTTGCCTGGCAATTGGGGCACTGTTTGACTTCGGCATCGATATGCTCAACAACTTTTTCAAAGACGATATCAATTTTGGTGCGCCGCTCATGTTCGTGGCAAG
>NZ_BAAHYZ010000152.1:0-343 GCF_054657295.1 Desulfocastanea catecholica | reverse complement strand
AATACGGGTTCCTCGGCATGGACATCGCGGAAAAATATGGCGGCACAGAGACAGATGAGATCTGCTCAACCATTATTGCTGAAAAGCTGGGCCCAACCGGTGCCTTTGCTGTCGGTCACGGTGGTCATACGGGAATCGGCAATCTACCTATTGTCTATTTTGGCAACGAGGAACAGAAGGCTGCCTACCTGCCTGTTATTGCCACTGCTGAAAAAATATCCTGCTATGCCCTGACCGAACCAGGATCCGGCTCAGATGCACTCTCGGCAAAGACCAGAGCTGTGCTCGCGGATGATAAGAGCCACTACATAATTAACGGCAGCAAGACATTTATTACCAATGC
>NZ_BAAHYZ010000151.1:0-355 GCF_054657295.1 Desulfocastanea catecholica | reverse complement strand
CTTTCTGCTCTGACCATAGAGCAAATAGACGCCTTTGAGCAGGAATACAATGCATCCTATTCCCGGCAAAGCCAGAAATATAACCGGAATTGTTTCAAGCTCTTCCTGAGATATCTCTACCGTGAGCGCCACGTTCTCAAGCGAGATTTTGCAAAACTGTTCAAAGTACCGCGAATATACCATCAGATAAAACCACCCTGTTTCTTGCGTCCTGATGAAATTCAGCAACTTTTTGACAGTATGACACCGGCAACACCAGCTGAGTTACGGGCCTATGCCATGGTTCATATAGCCTATACCATGGGGCTGCGCCCTCAGGAAATCAGCAGACTGACACTGGATGATATTGGTTTCA
>NZ_BAAHYZ010000150.1:0-358 GCF_054657295.1 Desulfocastanea catecholica | reverse complement strand
GCGAAAAGGCAATCTTGACCTCCAACACCAGTGGTATTCCGGCCCATGAAATCTTTAATTCCATGAAGCATCCCGAGCGCTGCACCATTACCCACTTTTTTGCCCCGGCATGGCGCAGCCTGCCTGTTGAAGTTATTAACTGGGAGGGTGCTTCCGATGATCTGGTCAACTATCTGCTGTGGTTTTTTGCCAACACCGGCAAGGTGCCGATGGTAACAGACAATGTCTTTTCCTTCCTGCTTAACCGTATATTCGAAAACTGGTGCAACGAGGCGGTGTACCTCCTCGACAAAGCTACTACCTACCAGATTGATCACGTGTGTGAAGAGATAACCGGCAGCGGTCCCTTTTTTGTTCT
>NZ_BAAHYZ010000149.1:0-364 GCF_054657295.1 Desulfocastanea catecholica | reverse complement strand
TGAATTGCTCAAGCAATTCACTGAAGCCACGCCAGTTGTAGCTTTTACGCTGACTGCGACGGTTAAGCCATTTGAAAACGATACGGCATGCGAGATTATAAAAGGATTTCAGCATATCCATATTGCCGGAAACTCCATAATAGTTGAAATGCCCCAGAAGCTTGGCTCGGAGGTCTTCCATTATGTCGACTGTATCAGACACCAGCCGTTCGAGTTTTATCCATTTTGTAATTGCTGCCAATGCTAAGCGGAACTTCGTCTTCGCTGTACGCATTTTCACCAAAGGCTTGTCATTTCTGCTCAGGCCCCATCTAAATTCAAAACCAAGAAAGGTAAAGGTCTTGCTGCTCTTGGTCTCGAACCT
>NZ_BAAHYZ010000148.1:0-365 GCF_054657295.1 Desulfocastanea catecholica | reverse complement strand
GGCTGCGGCCAGCCCGGACGTTCCTTATTATAGGCCTCGACAATACGCGTCACTTCCCGCTCACCAAGCTTTTCCATCATCTCAAAAGGACCTTTTTTAAATGCCAGACCGATGATGCAACCCAGATTGAGATCCTGGCGGGTGCCGATGGTACGGTCGGCGATATCGAAGCATTGAGAAAAGACGCATCCCAACATCCGATCCCTGATCCATTCTCGAAGATCCAGGGGCACATCAACCTTGGTACCGATCCTGTTGGTGTTCCAGCTATTTACAGACTGAAAGAGCATAGAGGGTTTATAGCACTCGCGCTCAGACATCAGGCGCGTTTGGGATTCATGGATCAGCGGGTTGCCGCCGGCTAA
>NZ_BAAHYZ010000147.1:0-366 GCF_054657295.1 Desulfocastanea catecholica | reverse complement strand
GAAGCAGCTGACCATACTGGCTTCTGGTTTCTGGCCTTCCGGCTTCTGATTGGTGGAGGTGAACGGGATCGAACCGATGGCCTCCTGCGTGCAAGGCAGGCGCTCTCCCAGCTGAGCTACACCCCCAAATAAATCAACGGTGGTGGGCCTAGGTGGACTTGAACCACCGACCTCACGCTTATCAGGCGTGCGCTCTAACCAGCTGAGCTATAGGCCCAGTTTTCGATCATACAAACGACAAAAAAAAACCGCTAGCAACTGGTTTTACGTTCTTCCACCTGGAAAAGATCATCACGATCCTTCAAAACTGAATAACAACGGCAAACGGGGTTAATCCCCACGCAGGTTAAATCTGCTTTTTCCTTA
>NZ_BAAHYZ010000146.1:0-371 GCF_054657295.1 Desulfocastanea catecholica | reverse complement strand
TTTGGGGTGAGAGGTGGTATCGCTCCTACAGTCAGTAAAACGTTACCCTTTACGAAAATGCAAGATTTGAAGTGGTCTATTTCAAGTCGTTATCAGGTGCCGATCATTTAATAGGCGCGTGACGAGACGGTTCAGACCACAATAGCTGATTTTCTCGCCGTTTCGAAGTGAAGTGCAAATGACACCGAACCCGGCAACCAAACAGACCTGCGCAAAAACCCGCGTAGGCCGGATATTTTGAACGTTCTTCTGGTCAACATTTCTCCTATCTATTTTGATTAGCTAGCCTCATAAGGGATTGACCCATCTCCGAGATTTTCTGGTAAAATCTGGGACTAGCATTTCGATTCATTAAAATATTTACATTAAAG
>NZ_BAAHYZ010000145.1:0-372 GCF_054657295.1 Desulfocastanea catecholica | reverse complement strand
AGAAATCACTATCTATCACCTTGATATTTTTTCCACGCAAAATCGTCCGCCGCGTGGTCATCGAGCTGTTCGGTCGCCCCTCGTCAGCCTTTGCATATGCTTTGTCACGATCCGCTTCAGGGTCCTCCGTCGCGGTTACCCACTATCCGAACGCAATCATTGCGCACAGTCGACCTACCAGCCTGGGGTTCAAACAAATTCTTGACTGTTTTCATGTTATGATATAGTATCATATCTAAATAATGTTTCTATATCATATCAAAACAGGGGGAGCAAATGCAACAGGTGGCAACTTACGAAACGGTTGTTCGGGCATGCGAACGGTTAAAAAGCGAAGGGCAGAAGATAACAGGCAGGGCGGTGTTGGCAATT
>NZ_BAAHYZ010000144.1:0-373 GCF_054657295.1 Desulfocastanea catecholica | reverse complement strand
CAGTGTTGCCAGGCACTTGCGGTAAGGGACTACAGCGGCGCACCTGCCGCCTTGCAAGTCCGGTAATGGGAGGTCTGCAGCATTTAGGTGACATAAAATCCGGCAGAAGATAAAAGCCATAGGAGCCTTACCGGACATGCGATCTGTTCGAGAACTGTACTGAAACCCGACAACACCGTCTAAAAATTTCGAGGAGGATCGATGGAGTTCAAAGCCGTCAACAAGGAAACCGTCATGCTCATCCCTCAAAAAGGGATGGCGGAGCAACGAATCCCCAGTGAAATCCGTACGGACCCGCTGACCGGGAGAACCGCCAGGATCTGCCATTTCATGAAACTGCAGTGGGAAAAGCCCGATTTCGACGTTCTGGTCG
>NZ_BAAHYZ010000143.1:0-383 GCF_054657295.1 Desulfocastanea catecholica | reverse complement strand
CAGCCGGTAATTTCAGTTGATACCAAGAAAAAAGAGTTGGTTGGTCAATACAAAAACGGCGGGAAAGAGCTACGGCCAAAGGGGGAACCAGAAGAGGTCAAGGTTTATGATTTTGTTGATAAAGAGTTGGGACGAGCAAACCCATATGGTGTTTATGATATAGCCAATAACTTAGGATGGGTAAGCGTCGGCACTGATCACGACACGGCAAGTTTTGCTGTATCCACAATTCGCCGATGGTGGTTTGGAATGGGTAAAGAACTTTATCCCGGTGCCCGCGAGTTGTTAATCACTGCGGATGGTGGTGGCAGCAATGGTTCTCGAGTGCGACTGTGGAAAGTTGAATTACAGAATCTAGCGAATGAACTAGGGATTCCTGTTCG
>NZ_BAAHYZ010000142.1:0-385 GCF_054657295.1 Desulfocastanea catecholica | reverse complement strand
GAACCATTATCGGTTTTCAGGCGCAGACGGGAGGATTGTCGCTGTCCTGAATCGCGCAACTGCTGTTTATGCAGGTGAAAGATATCCTGGTCGTCAAAATGGATAAATTCGGCGAGCTTCCGGTTGAGAAGTCGCCCTTTGGGCATATGCAGCATCTGAGCAGCCCGTCGGTTTGTCTCGACGATACGGCAATCACCATCAAGCGTCAGATAGCCCACCGGGGCAAATTCATAGAGCTCATTGTAGTTCAGGCGGGAGATCTCAATTTCCGTCTGGGCTTTGCGCAGATCTTCATTCTGCAGTTCGAGTTCGACTCGGTTGGTGTCGAGTTCGACGATTAATTTCTTGATATTGCCGTTAAAGATCCCCGGGTCCGTCCTCTCAT
>NZ_BAAHYZ010000141.1:0-386 GCF_054657295.1 Desulfocastanea catecholica | reverse complement strand
CCCATGGCGTGCATGATCAAGTGGTTCTGCGGGTTGGCCTCGAGGCCGACCTTGTTGACAACCCGGGCGGCCATCGGCACTGCGGAAACACCGGCGGCGCCGATGAGTGGATTGATCGGGGTTTTGCTGAGCTTATTCATCAGTTTCGCCAGCAATACGCCTGCTGCTGTACCGATGGCAAAAGCAATCATGCCCAGGGCCAGGATACCAAGGGTCTCGAGGTTAAGAAACTTGTCGGCGGACAGTTTGGAACCGACCCCGAGACCAAGAAAGATGGTAACCGTGTACATCAGAGAATTCTTGATGGTATCGGACAGTCTGTCGACGACGCCGCATTCCTTGGCCAGATTGCCGAGCATAAACATCCCGATCAGCGGTGCCGCCGA
>NZ_BAAHYZ010000140.1:0-393 GCF_054657295.1 Desulfocastanea catecholica | reverse complement strand
GCATAGGCCTTGTAACGTTCTTCAGCCTTTTTCAGCGGTTCTTCAGAAACATCCACCAGGTAGAGCTTTTTATCCGGCAGCCCGGTACGCAGAAAGTAGGCGATGTCCGGCCCGATGTGACCGGCACCGACAACGGCCATTTCCTCGGGCAGGGGACGATCGGCCGCAAGGAGGTAGGGATTCTGATACGAAGGATAGAGCCTGTTATTTGTCATGGTACGTTCTCCAAATTTGATTTTAATTGACCTTGATAATCAGAGAAGCGCCGCTGTCGCCGGCTGCACAGCCTGACAGTAGGCCGTATCCGCCCCCCTTGATCACCAGCTCTTCGATCAATTCGATCAGCAGACGCATGGTAGTGGGACCTTGGGGATGGCCGAACACCAAAGAACT
>NZ_BAAHYZ010000139.1:0-398 GCF_054657295.1 Desulfocastanea catecholica | reverse complement strand
CCCGGTTTTTCCCTGAAGCAGGAGGCGATCGGCTATGCCTGCATGGCGGAGATTCCCTGCGTCATCGCCAATGTGCAGCGCGGCGGCCCGTCGACCGGCAACCCGACCCATGTCAGCCAGGGCGACATCAACCAGGCCCGCTGGGGCACCCATGGCGACCACTCGATCATCGCCCTGACCGCCTCCAACCACCAGGACGTGTTTACAATGACCGTCGACGCCTTCAACATGGCCGAGACCTACCGCACGCCGGTGGTGCTGCTCTTTGACGAGGCGGTCGGCCATATGCGCGAAAAGCTGATCATCCCGGAAAAGGGCGAACTGGAGATCGTCGACCGACTGCGCACCTCCCTTGGCAAGGGGGTCGATTATCACCCCTATCTGCCCCGGGAAGACGG
>NZ_BAAHYZ010000138.1:0-423 GCF_054657295.1 Desulfocastanea catecholica | reverse complement strand
AACCGGGACTGGTGCAAGGGCTGCGGCATTTGCGTCAGTTTTTGCCCAACCAAGGTACTGGAGCTGGACGAGCGGGATAAAGCCACCGTCGTTCGACCGGAAGACTGCATCTGCTGTCGCATGTGTGAACTACGCTGTCCGGACCTGGCGATTGAGGTGCTGATTGAGGAGGGGGGAAAAGATGAGTAAAAACATTCGATTTGTCCAGGGCAACGAGGCCTGTGTCGAAGGGGCCATCTACGCCGGCATCGACTTTTTTGCCGGGTATCCGATAACCCCGTCAACAGAGATCGCCGAGCTTTTGTCGGCGCGGTTGCCGGAAAAGGGCGGCAAGTTTATCCAGATGGAAGATGAGATTGCCTCGATGTGTGCCATCATCGGCGCCTCGCTGACCGGCAACAAGGTCATGACGGCGACCAGCGG
>NZ_BAAHYZ010000137.1:0-427 GCF_054657295.1 Desulfocastanea catecholica | reverse complement strand
TGGAATTGTTATTTTTGACAAACAGGACCGTCTTTTGATGGTATTTGTCTGATGAGTCGAAGAGTGCGATTAAAGGACCACTGTCGATTAATATTTTACTCATGTCCTCTTGGCTTTAATTTTATCTTTCAGAATCTTTTTTCTATTTGAAGACAAATCATCGCGGCCACTGGCATATTTGCCGAACAAGTCCTGACCGGTTTCCCAAGAACTTTGTTTTTCTACTTTTTCAATGTAACTAACGAGACTTTTACGAATCAACTCTGACTTCGAAAGGCCGAGATTTTTTGCTGCAAGAGATACTTTTTGTTCCAATTTGGGATCAAGTCTTAATGTGATCATAGCTCACCTCCGTATTACGAATTGTAATACGGAGGTCGTTATCTGTCTAGAGTTTTCTTTGTAATCAGCAACCGATTAATCATAG
>NZ_BAAHYZ010000136.1:0-427 GCF_054657295.1 Desulfocastanea catecholica | reverse complement strand
AGGAATTGTTATGTTTGACAAACAAGACCGTCTTTTGATGGTATTTGTCTGATGAGTCGAAGAGTGCGATTAAAGGACCACTGTCGATTAATATTTTACTCATGTCCTCTTGGCTTTAATTTTATCTTTCAGAATATTTTTTCTATTTGAAGACAAATCATCGCGGCCACTGGCATATTTGCCGAACAAGTCCTGACCGGTTTCCCAAGAACTTTGTTTTTCTACCTTTTCAAGGTAACTAACGAGACTTTTTCGAATCAACTCTGACTTCGAAAGGCCGAGATTTTTTGCTGTAAGAGATACTTTTTGTTCCAATTTTGGATCAAGTCTTAATGTGATCATAGCTCACCTCCGTATTACGGATTGTAATACGGAGGTCGTTATCTGTCTAGAGTTTTCTTTGTGATCAGCAACCGATTAATCATAA
>NZ_BAAHYZ010000135.1:0-454 GCF_054657295.1 Desulfocastanea catecholica | reverse complement strand
AAAGCAGCCGACTATTCTGACTTCTGGTTTCTGGCCTTCCGGCTTCTGATTGGTGGAGGTGAACGGGATCGAACCGATGGCCTCCTGCGTGCAAGGCAGGCGCTCTCCCAGCTGAGCTACACCCCCGTTTCAGAAGTCAGAATACAGAGGACAGAAACCAGTATTAATGTCTCACCGTCGGCGACTAACTTCTCTGTCACCTGGCTTTCTGGCCTCTGGTTTCTGACGTGGTGGGCCTAGGTGGACTTGAACCACCGACCTCACGCTTATCAGGCGTGCGCTCTAACCAGCTGAGCTATAGGCCCCTACCAGAATCCAGAAGACAGAGGACAGAAGCCAGTGAAAACTCCCAGCCTCCGACTGTCTGATAAGATGCCTTCTGCCTACAACTGTTATAAAGATCAAAAAAAACTTCACCGACACGAAGTACGGCAAAGGGCAGGGGAGAATAATC
>NZ_BAAHYZ010000134.1:0-460 GCF_054657295.1 Desulfocastanea catecholica | reverse complement strand
AAATGATCAAAAACGATTACCGCTTGCGGCAAATTTTCTTGAACTGCCTTGATATATGCTGGTGACATATCGATGGCAACTGCTTCAATCTTCACCTTTCGATACCGGCGCAATCTCTTCCAAAAGGGCTCCAGTGCTTCGCTTCCTTTGCCCTCTCCGACAAAAATCACTGCCCCATCAAGAATGTTCATTACAACCGTCAGATAATGATGCTTGCCCACAGAAATCTCATCAATAGCGATCTGCTCTAATTCGTTGAGATTTGGCTGGGCATATTTCTTTTGAAGATACCTTTTTTGTATGCTTTTAACGATATCCCAACTCAGGCCCAAGTATCTGGACACATCTGCAATAGTCATATACCTGGCCAAATCGAGAACAGACCGCGCCAAAGCCTTGGTATATGTGAAACGGGGATCTGCAAACCCAATATCTGATTGGCGAATGACATGGCATTCTT
>NZ_BAAHYZ010000133.1:0-473 GCF_054657295.1 Desulfocastanea catecholica | reverse complement strand
TATCTGCAAGAACATCTCTATCCTCGAACGAGTATCGCCCCAGGAGGTACTTGATGGCGTAGTTCATTGCAATTGCCTGGAGGTGGTTGCTGGCCCGGCGGGAGCCCTGGGTACCAGATGCGGCACTCCCCGGGGGGTGGCATGTGGCCAGGAGGGATCTCGCTCTGCTGCGGAGATGAATGATATATCCGTGCCGGTTGAGACGGGTACGGGTCGAAGATCACCATACCTTCTGCGCCACAGCCGGCAAGAAAGAAAGGTGTGAAAAAGCAGAGCAAGACTCTGGCTGCTGTTGCTTTGTATCCTTGATTTTTTTCAGGGTCCATGTCTGGCATATGCCACCCAATCGATTTACTTGTTTTTTCCCAGGATTTCCCGGCGCTTTTTGTCAAATCGTTTATTTTCTTCACGGACTTTTTCGTCGAACGTCCGGTTGGCCTCATCGACTTTTTTCTGCAATATGTGGCGCTTTT
>NZ_BAAHYZ010000132.1:0-522 GCF_054657295.1 Desulfocastanea catecholica | reverse complement strand
GATCGCCAGTACCGCCCTGCCTGTTATTTTCTGTCCTTCGCTTTTTAACCGTTCGCATGCCCGAACAACCGTTTCGTAAGTCGCTACCTGTTGCATTTGCTCCCCCTGTTATGATATGATATAGAAACATTATTTAGATATGATACTATATCATAACATAAAAACAGTCAAGAATTTGTTTGAACCCCAGGCTGGTAGGTCGGCTGTGGGCAATGATCACCTTCGGAGAGTGGATAACCGCGACGGAGGACCATGAAGCGGATCGTGACAAAGCATATGCAAAGGCTGACGAGTGGGCGACCGAACAGCTCGATGACCACGCGGCGGACGATTTTGAGCTCAGCCTTGTTAATACATAAAACATTTTAGAGCCACAGGCCGGTAAAGGGGATTTGATAGAGTGCCTTAACGAGTCCTGGAAATTTAACCATGCTCGTTATGAAGTCGTGGCTATTGAGATCGACGAAGACCTGCAGTCGATTCTGCGTGGAAAAAATATCAAGGTGATTGATAGTGATTTCC
>NZ_BAAHYZ010000131.1:0-524 GCF_054657295.1 Desulfocastanea catecholica | reverse complement strand
GCGTCTGCCGATGTCCGATTTCGGCGGCGAGCACCGCTACAATGTCACCGGGCTGTTTCACGATATGTGGGGCTTTCCCTCGAACAACCCGAAGGTAGTCAGCGAGCTGCTCCGCCATCTGATCGACAAGATTGAAAACAACGTTAACGCCATCACCCGTCATAAGGAACATTTTATGGAGGATGCGGAATATATCCTCGTCTCCTACGGCTCTTCGGCCAGATCGGCCATCCACCTGGCGAAAAACCGGCGGGTGAAAGGCGAAAAGATCGGCGTCCTCGAGCTGCAATCCATCTGGCCCTTCCCGGCGGAACTGGTCCGGGAAAAATGTGCCGGCGCCAAGGCGGTGCTGGTGGTCGAGATGAATATGGGCCAGGTTCTGGCCCAGGTGAAGGCGGCGGTGGAAAAACCGAACCGGGTCTTTCTTGCCAACCGCATCGATGGACAACTCATTACCCCGTCAGATATCAAGAGACTTCTCCGGGTTATCCAGGGGAGGGGAGTATAATATGCCAGTCAAAGAC
>NZ_BAAHYZ010000130.1:0-524 GCF_054657295.1 Desulfocastanea catecholica | reverse complement strand
ATCTTTGACTGGCATATTATACTCCCCTCCCCTGGATAACCCGGAGAAGTTTTTTGATATCTGACGGGGTAATGAGTTGTCCATCGATGCGGTTGGCAAGAAAGACCCGGTTCGGTTTTTCCACCGCCGCCTTCACCTGGGCCAGCACCTGGCCCATATTCATCTCGACCACTAAAACGGCCTTGGCACCGGCACATTTTCCCCGGACCAGTTCCGCCGGGAAGGGCCAGATGGACTGCAGCTCGAGGACGCCGATCTTCTCGCCTTTCACCCGCCGGTTTTTCGCCAGGTGGATGGCTGATCTGGCCGAAGAGCCGTAGGAGACGAGGACATATTCCGCATCCTCCATAAAATATTCCTTGTAGCGGGTGATGGCGTTAACGTTGTTTTCAATCTTGTCGATCAGATGGCGGAGCAGTTCGCTGACCACCTTCGGGTTGTTCGAGGGAAAGCCCCACATATCGTGAAACAGCCCGGTGACATTGTAGCGGTGCTCACCGCCGAAATCGGACATCGGCAGACGT
>NZ_BAAHYZ010000129.1:0-560 GCF_054657295.1 Desulfocastanea catecholica | reverse complement strand
CCAATCGAATGATTGCCCATGGCGCTCTGGCCCACAAATTGGCAAGAGCGGCTTACTACATAATGAGGGATAATGTAGCATTCGATCAGAAAAAGCTTTTTTCATGATATTTGGACGGGACGGCGAACCTGTCTTGGGGTTGGCGAAAAACCATCAAGCCTGATTGGCAACCGCCCCGTCCATTGGTTTTCGGGTTACTTTACCGCCCATGTCGTGAACCATCATAGGGTTGGTTTAAAACCATTTGATCTGTGAGATTTTTATAACTTGGACACGGCATGGAACCGCTGATTTTCTGGGCCGCCGGACGGCGGAAGGGGCAAGAGCGAATAATGGAATGAATCATCTCCACGCTTCGTTTCGAAAGCCTTGATCCTGATGGGTGACTGGTGCGGCGGAGAATCCGCCGACTCGAAAAAATGAAATACCGGGTGCGGCAAGGTGCTGAAAACCACTAACAGAGAACCATTCACACGCAAGCCCTTGCAAGGAAAAATTGTTTTTTTCTTGAATGGGGGAGTTTATTCATTGACAAGGGGCCTTTTAATGGGTGACCCCAT
>NZ_BAAHYZ010000128.1:0-560 GCF_054657295.1 Desulfocastanea catecholica | reverse complement strand
CCGCTGCTCCTGGTGCCGATCGGTTATGGCGCCATCCTGTCGAATATTCCTCTGGCGGGCATTGCCGATCCCGGCGGAATTTTAACCTATATTTACGATGTGGGCATTACCACCGGCGTCTTCCCTTTGCTCATTTTCATGGGTGTCGGGGCACTGACCGATTTCGGCCCGATGATTGCCAATCCAAAAACCATTCTTCTTGGCGGCGCGGCGCAGTTCGGTATCTTTACCACCCTGCTCGGTGCCCTGTTCCTTTCCGATTTTGTGCCCGGCATTAACTTTTCCCTGTCCGATGCAGCGGCCATCGGCATCATCGGCGGTGCTGACGGACCGACGGCAATTTTTCTCTCCAGTCAGCTGTCGCCACGCCTGCTCGGATCAATCGCCATTGCCGCCTATTCCTACATGGCTCTGGTGCCGCTGATTCAGCCGCCGATCATGCGCTGGCTGACCACGGCCGAGGAAAGAAAGATCAAGATGGTGCAGATGCGCCACGTATCGAAGCTGGAAAAAATTATCCTGCCGCTCCTGGTTCTGATCATCTGTGCCACGCTGCTGCC
>NZ_BAAHYZ010000127.1:0-562 GCF_054657295.1 Desulfocastanea catecholica | reverse complement strand
TGGCCTGGCTGGATCCAGGTACAGATCAAGACAGGGTGCTGTCGATGCTCAAGCCGTGTCCGGACTCGTGGATAGAAACGTATCCGGTGAGCAGCAGGGTTAATAGTGTGAAAAACAACGGACCGGCATGTTTGGATAAAATGGCCGAGCCTTTGAGTTGATGAATCAATAATTGACATCCGGAGCAGCTGCAGAAATTTTTTTGGTACCACTTTGAGCTGCGCACGATGAACCAGCCAATTAAACTGCTACCAAGGTGCAGTGATATGTCATGAAACCCAGGCTGGAGATACTCATCATGGACGAAAAAGCGGTACAAACAGCTACACCTAAGAATATACCGCTGCTGCTCACCGCATCAGAGGAGGATCTGCACCGCTGGGCGGCGATCTATTTCGCCACCCAGGTGACCACCTCGCCTCGCTCACAAAAGAAGCAAAGGCGGGATTTGGCCCTGTTCCTGAGCTTCATGGCGCAGCAAACCGGCCATACCCTTCGCTCGGGCTGGTCGCCCAGGGTCAGCAAAGATTTTCTCACCGGTCTGCAGAACACCTTCAAGGAA
>NZ_BAAHYZ010000126.1:0-595 GCF_054657295.1 Desulfocastanea catecholica | reverse complement strand
CGTTCCCGCCGCCGACCGGGACATATTCCGAATTTTCAAATCCTCGACATACACTATCGCGTGGTTTTTGCTGATGGTTGTCGATGATTTATGCAGATAGTCGTTCCGGGTGTCGGCAATCCTGATATGGAGCCTGGTTATTTTCTTCTTCTGTTTCTGCCAGTTGGCGGAAAACTTGACCTTTCTGGCGAGTTTTCTCTGCTCTTTGGCAAGTTTCATCTCAAGTTTTTTGAAACTGTTCAGCGGTTCCAGAAAGGAGCCATCCGACATGGTTGCGAACCGGGCAATACCCATATCAATCCCCACGGCAAAAGCGGAGGGGTGGACCGGCTCCGGGATCTCCCGCTCGGTCTGGATCGAGACATACCAGTGATCGCCCCGCCTGGATACGGTGATATTCCGGGGTGTCCCTTCGATTTCCCGGCTCTTGATGAACCGGACCCATCCGATCTTCGGCAGGAAGACCCGGTTTCCGTCCAGCTTGAAGCCCTGCGGATACCGGAACGAATCTGTGTCTTTCCCTTTTTTCTTGAACCGGGGAAACCGCTTCGGATTCTTTTTGTCAAACGCCTCCCTGAGGGCCTGGTCGAGAAAC
>NZ_BAAHYZ010000125.1:0-596 GCF_054657295.1 Desulfocastanea catecholica | reverse complement strand
ACAGGGAAGGGGACGCCCAGTTGGGCCAAAAAAAGGAGCGTTGCCTGTTAGATTACCTTTCGATCTTCTTGAAACGATAAGAGAAAATTCGGCCGGAAATATATCCTATTTCACTGAACAGGTTTTTCGGGATTATTTTGAAAGAAACAATATTGATATTAAAAAATAAATTATAATAATAATTAATATATTTTAATGTCATGTTATTGGAGAAAGATTTATGGCGTTCACATTTCGGCCCGAAGAGAAGCACGAAAAAATTCTTGAAGAACTCTGCGTTGATATTGAAATGAACTCCAAGAGCAAGGCCTTGCTCAGGGTGATCAATTTTCGGTAATCACTACCCTGCTTTGCTGGTCAATTTTAGGTTAGCACAACCAAAAAGTGGCCGCACCTCCTTCTTGTACTTTTAAAATGCCAAACATAAATGGATGCTAACAGCGGGAACCATCAAGAAACTCAACGGTTTATCCGGTACATTTTTTTGTTGGAAATCGGTATTAATTCAAGATACTGAAATTTCGTCATATGCAGGCAGAATGTTATAATTTTATGGTTGTCCCATTATTAATCACACTCGCGAATGGAGTTATTTG
>NZ_BAAHYZ010000124.1:0-606 GCF_054657295.1 Desulfocastanea catecholica | reverse complement strand
GTTGCCGGCATTGATCCGTTTTCCGTGCGATGGCGGGGGATAATACCCCACCGGAGCACCGAATCAGCTCGGTACAAAGGATTTTCTACTACTCTACTATTCAATTATCAAAGATCAGGGTTACATTCACAAAACTTACGTTCTGACTTTTGCTTTCAATATCTGCTGAAAGCAAAAGTCAACTCGTAACTCTTTTGTTTTTGCCACCTGCGAAGCAGCCGACCATCCTGGTTTCTGCTTTCTGGCCTTCTGGTTTCTGACATGGTGGAGGTGAACGGGATCGAACCGATGGCCTCCTGCGTGCAAGGCAGGCGCTCTCCCAGCTGAGCTACACCCCCAATGTATCAGCGGTGGTGGGCCTAGGTGGACTTGAACCACCGACCTCACGCTTATCAGGCGTGCGCTCTAACCAGCTGAGCTATAGGCCCATATAGGAGTCAGAAGACAGAGGACAGAAAACAGAATAATTACTCGCCAAAGGCGATATCTCCTGCAGACTGTATCCGGCTCCGACTATGTGCCTTCTGGTTTGTGCATCCACTCGCTTATAAAGATCAAAAAAAACTTCACCGACACGAAGTACGGCAAAGGGCAGGGGAGAGTAAA
>NZ_BAAHYZ010000123.1:0-615 GCF_054657295.1 Desulfocastanea catecholica | reverse complement strand
AGTGGGAGCTCGCTATCCGGTGCCGAATTTTCTGAATTATCAGCCAGAATTTCCGAGGATGTATGGAGAGATGGCGGAGAGATTGAAGTTGTTTTAAACGGGTGGAGCCTGACCGTTCAGAGCCCTCCAAAAAGAATATCAGTCAAAGTTTGCCATAAGAAAGCATCAGCCTGATGGTAGTGAAACAGGGATTTAGCCCTGCAATCTTTGACTGATATTTCGGGCATTTTGCACCAAACAATGAGGACGCATAGAATAATGTGTGGACGTTTCGCCTATTTTGGTAAAGGTACCTTCGGCTACGAGACGCTTCTCCTACCGGATCCTCCTCCTATAGAGAACTACAACATTCCTCCGTCCCGAAACATCCTGACGATCCGCAACTCTCCCGAGACCGGCAATCCTTCCTATGCCATGCTCCATTGGGGCCTGGTCCCGTTCTGGTCTAAAAGTCCAAAAACTAAATATACTCTCAACAATGCCAGGGCCGAAGGAATTGAGAAAAAGCCTTCCTTCCGTGAACCGTTGAAACGCCGGCGCTGTATCATCCCCGCTAGCGGATTCTATGAGTGGTTGCGAAAAGGAGCAAAGAAACAGCCCTATTTCGTCCGGCGA
>NZ_BAAHYZ010000122.1:0-615 GCF_054657295.1 Desulfocastanea catecholica | reverse complement strand
CCGCCGGATGAAATAGGGCTGTTTCTTTGCTCCTTTTTGCAACCACTCATAGAAACCGCTAGCGGGGATGATACAGCGCCGGCGTTGCAACGGTTCACGGAAGGAAGGCTTTTTCTCAATTCCTTCGGCCCTGGCGTTGTTGAGAATATATTTAGTTTTTGCAATTTTAGACCAGAACGGGACCAGGCCCCAATGGAGCATGGCATAGGCAGGATTGCCGGTCTCGGGAGAGTTGCGGATCGTCAGGATGTTTCGGGACGGAGGAATGTTGTAGTCCTCTATAGGAAGAGGATCCGGCAGGAGAAGCGTCTCGTAGCCGAAGGTACCTTTACCAAAATAGGCGAAACGTCCACACATTATTCTATGCGTCCTCATTGTTTGGTGCAAAATTCCCGAAATATCAGTCAAAGCTTGCAGGGCTAAATCCTTGTTTCGCTACCATCAGGCTGATGCTTTCTTATGGCAAACTTTGACTGATATTCTTTTTGGAGGGCTCTGAACGGTCAGGCTCCACCCGTTTAAAACAACTTCAATCTCTCCGCCATCTCTCCATACATACTCGGAAATTCTGGCTGATAATTCAGAAAATTCGGCACCGGATAGCGAGCCCCCACC
>NZ_BAAHYZ010000121.1:0-652 GCF_054657295.1 Desulfocastanea catecholica | reverse complement strand
TACCTCGAGCGTCGCGATCCGGAATTTGAGCGAAAAATGCAAGACATCCTCTGCGTGTACCAGGACGTAAATTTCCAAAATGACGAAGAAGCGACATCTTCCGGGGTGCCCGAGATGGTAACGGTGTCAGTGGATGAAAAACCGGGGGTTCAAGCTATAAAAAATATAGCCAAGGATCTGGCACCGGTGGCCTCCAAACATTCATCCATTGGCAGAGACTACGAATACAAACGCTTGGGTACAGTTTCCATTTTGGCTGCTCTCGATCTTCATACCGGACACGTGACAGCTCAAGTGCATGATCGTCACCGAAGCCGTGAGTTTATTTCGTTGCTTAAGGAACTTGACGAGTATTATCCGCCGGAGAGCATCATTCGGGTGGTTCTGGATAACCACTCTGCCCATATTTCAAAAGAAACCATGGCATACCTTAAGACAAGGCCAAACCGATTTGTCTATGTCCATACACCCAAACATGGTTCGTGGCTCAATCTTGTTGAAACTCTCTTTGGTAAAATGGCGCGCACCTTCCTGCGTCACATTCGGGTGGACTCGAAAGCTGAATTGAAAGAGCGAATCATGCGAGGGATTGCTGAAATCAACGCATCACCTGTTGTGCATCGGTGGAGCAAATTCGGAGAAAGCAGCACGG
>NZ_BAAHYZ010000120.1:0-657 GCF_054657295.1 Desulfocastanea catecholica | reverse complement strand
TAAAGCACCGGATTCCGGATCGAGCCCGGGATGACGGTTGTGGAACCGGCCGCACCCGTTTCAGTTCTCTATCCCTGTTTTGCTGGTGTTTTATTTATCCTTTCTTCGGCCAAAGCCAGGGATTTAACGATTTCGGCCTTTTCAACCAACAAAACAGCAATCTTTTTCTCCAGATCCGTGATTGTTTTTCTGAGCTCCTGGATCTCTTGTTTTTGTTCTGTGACTGTCTCTCGAGTTTCCTTTTTAAGCTCGGCGAGGCTGGCCCGAGTTTCAGCCAGGATCTCGGCTTGATCTTGGTTTTTCTGTTCTGCTACAGCTGCGGCCTTTTCTGCGGACACCTTCTCTTTCTGGACCTCTGCAAGCTGAACATCTAAGTCCTGGGCTCGAGCTTCCGCTTTTCCTGTAGCCTGGTCGGCCCGTTCGACTTGCAGCATGGCTTTTGCGGCTTCGGTTCTGGATGTTTCGGCGGTCTCAATGAGTTGCCGTCGCTCCGTTTCCAGCGTCTCGATCCGAGTTCCCATAGATTCTAGTTTTTCTGTTGCAACTGCGGCAGCTGTTTCGGCGGCCTGTCGATCGTCGATGGCCTGTTGCTGGATCTTGGCCAGTTCGGCGGCCAGGTCTTCGATGCGTCTCTCGGCTTCGGCCAGTCCATCCAGT
>NZ_BAAHYZ010000119.1:0-682 GCF_054657295.1 Desulfocastanea catecholica | reverse complement strand
AGCACGGCAGCTTCTGGATCTGTCGAATCAGGATCGCGACAAGATCAGCGGCCTCGGCCGAGCGGCGGCATCAACCTTACAGGTTCACCGAGCGCTGATGGAGCATCCCATCGCCACCTCGGGCTCACTAGTAGAGAAGACTGGCATCACTCCGGCGACTGTCAACAAGGCGCTCGGCCACCTTGAGCAGCTCGGCATCGTAAAGGAGCTGACCGCTCAGAAGCGTAACCGCCTGTTCAGCTACGCGGACTATATCGAGATCATGAATCGCGGCACGGAACTGCCGAGCAGGTAGATCAATTCGATTCCGGTTTCCTCGTGCTCTCCATTTTGTATTGGCTATTTCAGTGTGCATCGTCAAATGGGTGGGCCTAACGCCATTTATCAAACGCGCAGTAACCCCCCTTCCTTCAGGTGGGGGGAGGATGTCAATTCCTCTACTCGATTGCCACGATATATTTGTCTTCTTCGTTCCAACAACAAATTTACCCAATTTCACTTTGATGAGCAGGCAAGACAACCTCATCATTATTTCATTATTTACTTATTTCACCAAATAAAATTGCCCTTCTGTCTGTCCTCTGTTGTTTTTACCAGGCTTTTTTGTTGATTTCCGGAGCGATGTTTGTGACAGATCGCCCACGCCAAGATCAACAAAAATGATTGAAAGATTTGAGACTCG
>NZ_BAAHYZ010000118.1:0-690 GCF_054657295.1 Desulfocastanea catecholica | reverse complement strand
GTTGCCGTGGTCGAGGATGTCTGCTGGACTCTGGGGCTGACCGACGCCGACTTGAGAGATCTGGCAACAGGCCTGACAAGGGTCATGGCCGAGTATGACAAAATGGGGATTTACAGTTTTAACATGAATTTCTTCACGGCTGCGGAGAACGATGAGCACTTCCGCCTCCACCTCCTTTTTTCGCCCAGGACCTTTTTCAGCCAGAAACTGGGGACACCCGATGTGGGGGCTCTCCAGATGCTTTTCAACGAGACCGTGTGCATGGCCTTTCCCGAGGAGATCAACACCATCCTGAAAAGCGCATTCTGAAGCAGGCATTGCCTCCCCCCGTCATAGGGGCCTCAGGCCGAACGGCAGGGGCCCCCGGGAAGGGCATTGCCATGCAAGGGATTGTAACGGACGCCCATGATCAGCGTCCGTTTGGGACGTGCGGTCAAGACCGAGGAGGTCGCATTAAGCATGAAAAGAGGACAGAACTGATTATTGTCATATTCCTGGAGATCCGGAGGCAGTTTACTCCTTTTCAACCAAAACGTTCTGCGAACAAGCTGCAGATATTTTTTTTAACATTGCTGCTTCGAAGGTACTACCCTTCTGTCAATTGTCAGGCTTTAGGGATCAACTGTTAAGGTCCTAGCCTATTGGACTGGAAAGTTGCTCCATTTTCAACATGTGATGTGAAAAATATTA
>NZ_BAAHYZ010000117.1:0-695 GCF_054657295.1 Desulfocastanea catecholica | reverse complement strand
CTCCTTGAAGGTGTTCTGAAGACCGGTGAGAAAATCTTTGCTGACCCTGGGCGACCAGCCCGAGCGAAGGGTATGGCCGGTTTGCTGCGCCATGAAGCCCAGGAACAGGGCCAAATCCCGTCTTTGCTCCTTTTGTGAGCGAGGCGAGGTGGTCACCTGGGTGGCGAAATAGATCGCCGCCCAGCGGTGCAAATCGTCCTCGGTTTCGGTGAGCAGCACCGGTATATTCTTAGGTGTAGCTGTTTGTACAGCTTTTTCGTCCATGATGAGTATCTCCAGCCTGGGTTTCATGACATTTCACTACACCTAAGATACCTTTTGGGTAGTGTTTTGTGAAGAAGAAAAATAGAGCACCAATAAAATGCTCAAGGCATGAAGGTGAGGAGTCATCTCGGGGCAAATAAAAAGAAGAACAAGCGGGCAGTAGGGAAAGAGGAGACGGACAGCAATCGGTCCGGTTGCCGAGGTAAGTCTGGTTGTCGCTCCCACCCTTCCCTCTCTTTGGTAGCAGTTGAATTGGCTGGTTCATCGTGCTCAGCTCAACGGCTCGGCCATTTTATCCAAACATGCCGGTCCGTTGTTTTTCACACTATTAACCCTGCTGCTCACCGGATACGTTTCTATCCACGAGTCCGGACACGGCTTGAGCATCGACAGCACCCTCTCTTGATCGGTACCTGGATCCAGCCAGGCCG
>NZ_BAAHYZ010000116.1:0-696 GCF_054657295.1 Desulfocastanea catecholica | reverse complement strand
CGCGTCATATAATTGATCAGGAGGGAATCATCCAATATAGCTTGGTCAGCGTAGATCACACTGACAGAGTTGATACCGAGGAACCCCTTGAAATCTTCAGAAAGGTACTGAGCGATAAGCGGAAGATGTGATAATTCTCCAATGAATACAACACGTGAGGAGTTCTATTCCTGTGGCTTTTCACGAAAGACAATTCGGGGACATCCACGGATTTGTTTGAGATAAGAGGTAATCTGGATACCTTAGACCATATGTAACTTTCTTGAGAGAAGAGATACAGTCCCTCAATTCGACGAAAGATTATCTCAGGTAATCCTAAACATAGGATGAAATGCTGAACATAACCTTCCTGAGCCCGTTTAGCCAAGCATGATAACAACCGTACGATGAGGTTATCTTGAACCAAAGCGTTTTTCGCCACCTCGATGACAAAAATACCACGAAAGTATCATAGGCCGTCGATTTTCGTCTGCAATTTGACGCCAGTGGATATTCAAGAGAGAATCCTGGTTGGTCATCAAGAATCCGAAAAGTGGTCGAGCGGAGGAGACAGTTTATGTTCCACGAAAAATATTAGAAAAATATTAGTAAGGTTAACCACTACGCAAAAGCCAATGATATCGTCAAGAAGTCAAGTTTTCCCATTCTCGTATGTTGCTGCCTGGTCAATGGTAAAGAAATCAGGAATATTTTCTC
>NZ_BAAHYZ010000115.1:0-700 GCF_054657295.1 Desulfocastanea catecholica | reverse complement strand
CTTTGTTGTTATGGTAGCAATGACCGGATGAAGTCAGTGGCGAACGTCAAAATATCATGGGGCCTTGATAGAAAGTCAGGATTAATGAAATATATCCTGGAGGTTCCAAAGGGCCTTGCTTGTCAATGTGATTGTCCTGAATGTGGAACACCGTTAATAGCAAAGAAAGGTCAAATAAATAAAAAGCATTTCGCTCATTCAATTGATGTTGATTGTAGTGGTGAGACGGCACTGCACAGAGCTGCTAAACAAATTCTAATTCAAGAAGCAATGCTTAATAATGAATTACAACTCCCGGCCAATCAATCGTTTGAAATGACAGAAAAAGATGTTTTAGGGAAATCTTACTCCATAACACCAGTAAGTAATGAAAATGAATTTTTTTTTTAATGTTGGACGGTAAAGGTGAGATCAAAATTTGTGGAAACATACAGACTGATGTTTTTCTTACTGGTGAGGGGAATCAAGCTCTTGCGGTAGAGATCTACGTAACTCACAAAAAAAATAAGTACGATCAATACAAGTATTCGAAAATAAAACAAAATTCTATTGAAATCGATTTATCGACGATAAAGTAGGATGCAGATTATGAAGCAATAAAACGCGCAGTTTTATGGGACGCGCCTAGAAAGTGGGTGTATTCAGAAGAAGTCGAAAAATTGATTGAAAAACATAGAAATGATCTACAAATATTTGTTTT
>NZ_BAAHYZ010000114.1:0-706 GCF_054657295.1 Desulfocastanea catecholica | reverse complement strand
ACGTTAGTGCGCCAAGCGCAGCTTGGTGCTTCTTATAGGGTGCCCTGCTTAGGTTCCTGGGCAGGAAGTCCCGATCGGGCAAAGCTTAACCAGCGGCCCGTACCGAGTGTTGCGCGGTCGGCGGAGCCGGAGCGATTAGCCGGTGAACAAAGATCGTGAAGCGTACACAGGGAACACTGCAGGCCGCAGGGGAGACGTACCTCCCCTAAGCAATTCAGCCTCGTCAGAGTATCAATGCAGTCGGCGACGGTTTTAACGTGTCGGAAGCCAGTACAGAGGAATCGCTATGGTGAGATTCCCGAGGGGCTGCCGGGGTCCAAGAGCGTGGCATGTAGTGAGAGAGGCATCAGGAACTTGGGAGACCCTTCCACCTCCCCCGATTTACCGATTAGGGGTAGGACAGTACAATCACAAAAAGGCTGTCGCGACGGGTATTAAGCGAAGGGAGTCAGATCATCTCATAGTACTCTGAGACGGTAACGCCGATCACATGGGGAAGGGGATGACGGTATTGTGTAGTCCGCAAAGGAAACATATGCAGATTCGACAGGCTGACCAACATATGCCAACCTCACTGCGGGGAATAGCAAAGAAGGCAAAGGAAGATCCAAAACACAGATTCGGGAATCTTTACAGTCTCTTAAATGAGACAAACTTACGCTGGTGCTTTCCGCAGCTCAATCGGAAGGCAGCACCGGGCGTTGAT
>NZ_BAAHYZ010000113.1:0-719 GCF_054657295.1 Desulfocastanea catecholica | reverse complement strand
GAATGCCACGAAAAACAGTTCAGCGAATTTGCCGCTGGTAAACACAATTTTGGATGGACCGTCCTCAATGCTCTCCCGGCAACCCATTCCGCCCCTGACGAACTTATTGAAGGCGGACGCGGATGCGGCGGCTGCCATAACATGGGCATTAAGACCGAAGAGCAGAAAAAAGACCAGCTGGCCAAAGGCTACCGCTACCAGACCAACTCCTGCGATGAATGCCATACCCGGCATGCCTTCTCGAAAAAAGAGGCGCAAAGTCCCTACGCCTGTCAACAATGCCATATGGGCTACGATCATCCCCAATGGGAAATGTGGTCGAGCTCGAAACACGGCGAACGCTGGTTTGCCAAGAAAAATGGCGACCTGCCTGAAGGTGCCGCCGCCCCTAGCTGCCAGACCTGTCATCTGCCCGATGGTACCCATCACAACGAAACAGCCTGGGGTTTTCTTGGTGTGCGTTTACCGCTTCCCGATGACGAACAGGCTGCCGCGGACAGGGTTACCATCCTGAAAGCCCTTGGTGTTCTCGACCCCAAGACCGGCAATCCTACCCCGATCCTGGACGCGGTCAAGGCCTTGCGAATGGCCAAACTCGATCAGGAATCCTGGCAGGTAGAGCGCGATAAGATGCTCAAGGTCTGCGGCCAATGCCACTCCCCAACCTATGCCAAAGAACAGCTTGACATGGGCGATGCCATCATGATGAAGGCTGACCG
>NZ_BAAHYZ010000112.1:0-755 GCF_054657295.1 Desulfocastanea catecholica | reverse complement strand
CAAGATTGAAATTTTAAATTCGAGGTCTGACCAAGCTAACCCTTTTGATAAGGCGGTTGAAAATAGCCGAGAAGCTATTGCCTTGTGGATAGCAATGGGGTCAGAGGTGATGCTGGAGCATGGGAGCTAGAGGTGATGAACTACATAAGTTCTTTTTTTATGCGTTCAGCAAGGAAAATTTTCATAAGAGATTGATATGGCACATCTTTTTTGTTTGCCAGAAGCTTGAGTTCTTCGAGCATTGATTCAGGAAGACGGAGAGATATTTTTTTCACGGAAGGTTTAAGATTTGAAAAGATCACTCTTTCTGCTTGATCCCAATTGATATATTCCGTTGAGTCGTGTGTGTTCCAAAACTCTTTCTCTTCGTCTTCGTTTTTGAATACAGGTAGTTGTTTAGCCATTGTTGTACACCTTCTTTTCTTTACGGCTCATGTCCCTGGCGGAAATCACACGAATGAGATTGTTTCTTACTGTAAAAACAATAAACAGCAGTCTTTTCGAGTCTGTTTTGCCTAGAGTGTAAAATCTCAACTCAAGTTTTGAATGTGCAATATCCTCTCCGATTACCAAGGGACGATTGAAAAAAATCTGCTCACATTCTGCAGGGCTGACACTGTGTTTTAGCCAGTTTTTATCAACATTTGAAGTATCCCAATCAAAGCCGAGGCACTCATTAAATATTTTATTGTAAATTTTATCCATATGTAGTGTATATACTCATGCCATACATTTTGTCAAGTTTGCACATGGAC
>NZ_BAAHYZ010000111.1:0-786 GCF_054657295.1 Desulfocastanea catecholica | reverse complement strand
CGATTGTTTCAATGCAATAGATGTCATTGCCAGATATCTCTTACAGCGGGAACCATTTTTGCGTACACCAAGTTGCCGCTGTCGGTTTGGTTTCTTGGTATTTATTTCATCACTCAATCTAAAGTCAGTGTTTCCGCGCTGAGCCTCAAACGAACCATTGGCGTCTCTTACAATACGGCCCTCTTGATGAAACATAAGATCCAGCAGGTTATGAAGGAGCGAGACGACAGCAAACCACTTACACAGTTCATCCAGGTTGATGACGCCTATTGGGGCGGCAAGAAGAATGATGGTATTCGTGGCCGTGGGGCTACGGGAAAAATCCCCTTCATAGCCGCTGTATCGTGTAATAAGGAAGGGCATCCTTTGCAAATCCGATTAAGCCAAATAGAGGCTTTTACCAAAGATGCTATTAAAGCCTGGGCTGAAAAACATCTCGCCCCATGCTGCAATATCGTCTCTGACGGACTGGGATGTTTCCGAGCTTTTAGCGAAGCTGGATTTAACCATTTTTCCATTGTTACCGGCGGTGGCCCCGAGAGCGTTAAAATTCCAGAGTTTAAGTGGGTCAACACTATTATAGGAAATGTTAAGACAGCTCTTCATGGTGTCTTTCATGCATTGAGTGAGAAGCATTTTTCAAGATACTTGGCCGAATTCTGCTACCGCTTCAACCGTCGCTTCGATCTGAAACAGATGGTGCCACGATTTGGATACGTTGCGGTCAGGACTCCGCCGATGCCACAGCGACTCCTGAAGTTGGCTGAGTCTCATGGGTAATCAAAA
>NZ_BAAHYZ010000110.1:0-790 GCF_054657295.1 Desulfocastanea catecholica | reverse complement strand
CTTTTTTCTTGCCTTTTTCGCGTGCACGTATTAATTTTATACGTGCATTTTAAAGGGGAGTTTATTCATGGCTAAACCAATAACAGGAAAAACTCACGTCGGCGAACGGCGTGAGAAGCGTCCGAATGGCGATATTTACATCTATGAACGGATTACGGCCTACGACGAAAAGACCAGAAAGACCTATACGGTCAGTCAGAGGCTCAAGGGGAAAATCAAGTCGGGAACGCAAGAAATTGTGCCGACTCGTCCGAAAAAACACCAAGGCGAAGGAGGTATTGCCGATGCAACACGTCAGCATACCGGCCTCACGGACATCCTGGAATGGGTTGGCAAGGTTTCCGGCATTGATGATGATGTGCGTGCTTCATTCAGCGAAGGTGATTCGGCAAAGATGCTTTCTATCGCACGCTACTGGATCGGTTCCGGTGGCAACACGCTGCCGCGCCTTGAGAGTTGGCAGGTGATGCACCCCCTTCCATATCGTGAAACGATCACTGAAGACGTGTATGGCAAGCTGTTTAAGGATGTTGGTCGCAATGAAGAAGGCGTTCAGTGCTATTTTTCAGCTCGGGCGGCACGCCTGGGAGAGTCTCCTGTGCTGGCGTTTGACTCTACCACTATCTCGACCTACTCTGAAAATCAGTCGGAGGCACGGCAGGGGTTCAATAAGGATGGCGACGGACTCAATACGATCAAGCTTTTGACCTTATATTCCGTGGAGGCTCGCGAACCCATAGCCTTCGCTAAGCAACCCGGTAATATTCCGGATGTCATCTCCATTGAAAAC
>NZ_BAAHYZ010000109.1:0-797 GCF_054657295.1 Desulfocastanea catecholica | reverse complement strand
AGCAGATCTCTCCAAATTAGATGAAAAATATGAGTTTGTCATTGTTGACGTCGCAGGCCGAAACTCCCGTGAGTTAATCACAGGAGCAACAGTTGCTGACTTATTGATTGCACCGCACCAAGCATCACAGCTTGACCTTGACACTCTCAATGAATTGCAGGAGCAGTTAGTCAGAATCAGGGACCTTAACCCACGATTAGAGGCTTATGTTTACCATTCAATGGCTCATACTAATCCGAGCGTAAAAGAAAGTGAACGAGAAGAGTTTATAGGTTTTACTTCTGAGTTTTCAGAACTTAAGCAGATGGAATCCATGAATTATTACCGCAAGGTATACCGTGACGTGATCCCACTAGGTTTGTCTGTTTTGGAAAGCAATAACTTACAGGCAAAAGCAGAAATAAATAACCTAATTGATGAGATTTTGAGGATAATTGGATAATGGCCACTTCATTTAAAAAACCAAAATCAGAAAAAAAAGTAGACCCGGTTGCTGCAGAGAAACTCGCCCAAGAGTTAGCCGACAAAACTTATGATGAACCGGGAATCCCTCAGGCTGTAGAAGAAGAATCAAAGCCTCTTCAATTCAAAATCACACCCAGTTTGCATAGAGAATTCAAGACGTATGCAGTAGTGAGAGGGTTAAAAATGGTGGACCTTTTTAAGTTAATGTTTAAAGAATACAAAGAAAATAACAAATAAAAACAAAACATTACCTTAGCTTCATTATATAATGAATATAGTATTTAATGATATATTCATAACATCATTGCATGAAATCATGCTCAATCGCAACA
>NZ_BAAHYZ010000108.1:0-799 GCF_054657295.1 Desulfocastanea catecholica | reverse complement strand
AGACAGTTCGGCGGCTTTCTCCCGGGTTGTGACAATCATACCGGCGTTGCCGTCGGCGGGGTGGGTCTGAGCACCGAAAGTCAATACACTGTCAGGTTTGGTCTTCAATTTGGCCATGCCTTCCTGGGTACAGGGAGTAATCCCTTCATCCTCTTCAAAGACCACAGTCTTTTTCTTCGATAGGGAAACTTCCAGCGGCAGCATGTAACGTTTCTGGAATTCGCGATCGTTTTTCAGGGCGTCAGTGTATTTCTCATAGCGGGCAATGGCCATATCATCCGATTCTTCCCTGGTGAAACCATGTTTTTTAGCCACATTTTCAGCAGTTCCTGTCGGGCTGGTTTCAGCCATGGGATCCCAAGTGAATCCGTCCATAACCCAACTTTCAAAATCGGGCTTTCCTCCCGGTCCGGTCTGATTGGGCCACAGGATATTGGGACCGTTGGACATTCGGTCGGTGGTCGCCACCAGCATGACTTCATTGGTGCCAGACTCGATATTGTTGGCCGCATAGTTCACCGACACTGTGGATGTTGCGCAGGCCTGAGCCATGTGAGGGCCGCTGACAGAAGGATTTCCCATTAAAGAGGCATAGTGGGGGCTATTATAAAACCACTGGGGCTGGGGTATCGTGGCACCCAGTACAATCCCGTCGAAGATGTCAGGCGTATATCCCCGTAATTTGAAAAATTGTTTCGTTGCAGCCGCAACCATTTTGACCGAATCCTGATTTTGCAGGATACCCTGCCATCGACTGAAAGGTGAACTCCAGTAACCTTTATAGGGTATAAATGCTTTG
>NZ_BAAHYZ010000107.1:0-814 GCF_054657295.1 Desulfocastanea catecholica | reverse complement strand
CTGATTACGTACAAACCTCAGCTACTATTTTTTTTTGGAGGGGTATCACTATATGAGTACCCTGCCATGTTAAACTACCTCCATTCCATTAAACAAAAGGAGGTAAATATGTCGAAAAATTCAATCCAGTTCCAACCAAGTATCAGTTTGCAAGAGTTTATCTCACAATACGGTTGTGAAGAGCAGTGTTATCAGGCACTTTTCAGATGGCGATGGCCTAATGGATTTAAATGTCCAGAATGTGGCCACGATCGCTATTGCAACTTGAAATCACGAAAACTCATGCAATGCAACAGATGCCGCTCTCAAATTTCAGTTACTGCCAGGACGATATTTGACTCGACCAAGCTGCCGCTGACAACCTGGTTTCTCAGTATTTATCTCGTTACACAATCTAAAATTAGCATCTCCGCTCTAAGTTTGAAACGAACTGTTGGTGTATCTTATAATACAGCCTTATTGATCAAGCATAAAATCCAACAGGTTATGAAAGAACGAGACGACTCCAAACCCATCTCAGCCACATACGTGCAAGTTGACGACGCCTATTGGGGCGGCAAAAAACGTGATGGTCGGAGAGGCCGCGGAGCAACCGGTAAAACTCCTTTTGTTGCTGCAGTTTCAACCAATGACCACGGTCATCCAATCCATATGCGTTTCAGCCAAGTTACATCCTTTACCAAGAAAGCTATCATTGATTGGGCATCCAAACATCTTTGTAATGGTAGCGAAATTATCACCGATGGCCTTCTCGGTTTTGAAGGCCTTGATGATGCTGGTTTCTCTCACAAAGTCATTATCACTGGAGGAGGGC
>NZ_BAAHYZ010000106.1:0-979 GCF_054657295.1 Desulfocastanea catecholica | reverse complement strand
TATGGCTCTAAACAATCTTCAGTTTTAAGCTGGACAATGGGATAGGCAAGCATTTAATAGACGCATCGGAAGCTCGTCTTCCCAGAACCGACGATTAAACCGATAGCAAAATTCATCCACGTATTCTTGTAGATATTTATGAGTCACACCATGAAAAGTTCCATTCAGAAATGTTTTCAGATTACCAATTACTGTATGGACCAACGGCAACCATTCAGCAGCTTCTTCCGGTGGAGTTATTTTTTTCTCGTGACTATGATCTTTGGCCACAACGTTCAGAGCAGGAAAAGCATCAGTTCTTATGTTTTGGCCCGGCTTTATACGGCGATGAAGAAATGCTTGCACACTGTTTTTCGTGATTGCCTCTACCGCTTCAGCTGCCATAAACCCTGCATGATTTCCCCGTCTTTCTACTGCAAGCAGAACCGGTTTCTTCCCGGCAGCACCTCTGCCCCGCTTGCCGGCTTTTTTTCCTCCAACAAAGGCATCATCGCATTCAATCAGATTCTCAAGACGGTATATACTATCGCGATGTGCCATGACCATGCGGATTTTCCTCAGCATGCGGTGAGCCGTTATCCAGGAAACACCGATATTTTTGCTCAGACGAAGCGCCGAGATCCCACCTTTATCCGTAGCTGTCAGGTAAATAGCCCAGAACCACTTGATCAAAGGCAAATTGGTCGAGTGAAAAATCGTTCCTGCAGTAGCGCTTGTTTGATGATGGCAGTGGCTACATTGATAAGAGTTCCTCGTGATTATAAAACTGCAATTCCGGCTGGCGCATTCCGGACAAACAAATCCGTCCGGCCATCGCACTTTGATCAATGTTTCAATGCAGGCTTTTTCGGTATCAAATCGTTTTTGCCATTCCAGAAGAGATACTTTTGGCATTTTCATAACGAGACCTCCATTTTTTTATTAACTATATGGTTTCGTTATAAATATAACCATTTACTGAGAATTGTTTAGAGCCATA
>NZ_BAAHYZ010000105.1:0-990 GCF_054657295.1 Desulfocastanea catecholica | reverse complement strand
AGAAGGTGATTGCCGATGTCATGCGATCTGTTCAGGGCAATAAAACGAAAGCGGCAGAAATCCTGGGGATTCATCGGACATCATTGTACGATAAACTCAATAAAGGAAAAACCGCTGCCAATGGGAGTGAAAACAGGTGATTGACTGAGATAACAGTCTCAAGGTGTCATTTTCTGTATTAAAGTATGCAAAATTTTCAGCTGCTGATATCGCCCCAGGATGAATTTATCCAATCCACTTCTTAATAAAATTCAAACTACTTACAATTAAATCTGGACAACCTTTCTCAAGTCAGCTACAATCCCCGAAATTGTATCATATGAGAGAGGGCCATGTTGAACTTATCCCAGGTTATCGTCCGTCCTGTAGAACCTTCAGAAGAACCCAGATTTCTAGAATTGATGCAACAGCATCATTATCTTGGTGCTTTGCCGAAAATCGGCAATACCATCTGGTATGTCGTCATCTGCAACAATGAATGGCTTGGCCTCCTCAGCTTTTCCGCTGCCGCTTTGAAGTGCGGCGCCCGTGATCGCTGGATCGGCTGGGGGCATCGTCTGCAGTATGATCGGCTGCATCTGGTGGCAAATAATTCACGATTTTTGATACTGCCAACCTGTCACTACAAAAATCTTGCGTCAAAAGTTCTCTCCTTGTGTCGGCGAAGAATCCAACAAGACTGGCAAGATCGATTCGGGTTTCCCCTCCTGATGATGGAAACCTTTGTCGATCCTTCGCGTTTTATCGGCACGATCTATCACGCTGCAAACTGGCAATTAATCGGCAAAACCAAAGGATATCAACGAACTCGAAGCGGCTACAGCAACACGCGACAAACATCAAAGCTTGTCTTCGTGCAGCTTCTCCAGCGCAACGCCCGTTCATTGTTATCCGCTTCACCACTTCCCCAACACTATGTGACAGGAGTACCAAGAATGAAACTTACCGCCGAACAAATGCGATCTCTTCCCGGTTTCTTCAAAACAATCA
>NZ_BAAHYZ010000104.1:0-1025 GCF_054657295.1 Desulfocastanea catecholica | reverse complement strand
CTTTCCGGCTTTACGGTTGAAAAACGCCTTGGCACTCTCATCGTAACGACGGGCGAATTCCGCTACCTCAGAAAAGGCCCACGCCAGATACTTGTTGCCGTTTTTTACGTTTCCTTTCCCTTTTTTCACATCATTGCTTGTCCATTTGCTCGGCACCTTTCGGCAATATGATGAAAAATTACCAACCTTGGTGAATCGTTCAATCTTTCCTGTTTCCAGCATGATCGTCATGGCGAGAATCTTTCCGAGGCCTGGGATGGTTTGCAATCCGAGAAATTGGTTTTTCAGTTTCACTTTGCTCAGAACGACATTTTCTATTGCAGTTATCTGTTTTGACAAGAAATCAATAGCATTCTTGCTTACCTCGCCGCTCAGTGCTAAATCTTCTTGGTCGGCCAGCAGTGGAGCAATGTGATTTTCCTTGAACCTCTTGATTTTATTGCCACTGAGTCTGCAGCCACAGTTTCGGCTGATTATCCCTTGCAGACTGTTGATGAGTGAGGTCCTCAGTTGCACCAGATGTCCCCTTTTCCGCAACAGGTCCCGCATCGGTCGGTCCTCTTTCGGGTAAATGTATCCTTCCGGTAATATTCCCAAACGAAGAAGATGAGCCAACCAGAAAGCATCGTGACGGTCATTGCTGTATTTCAAACCTTTATATTTCTGGATCCCGGCAGGATTTGCCAGATGTGTCCGGTAACCGTTGTCCATCAGGGCATCCACCAACCAATACCAGTTGAATGTCGATTCCACGGTGATACCTACGAGATCTTTTTGAAATGGCGTCAATTCCGCCAGTATGACATCCGGCTCATTTGGTAGCCGTTTCTCATAGATATGTTTATCCTGGTCGTCAGTGATCGCTAAATAATTGTTGTTTGAATGCAGATCTATTCCGGCGTATAATCCCATATGGCACCTCCTTTGTTGAAAGTTTGGTCGCTTTCTTTCAGTATAGCAGAGGAGTGTTCCAATGACATACTGAGGGAGGTGCCTTTTAGATGATTATCAGGCTTCGAAGATGT
>NZ_BAAHYZ010000103.1:0-1062 GCF_054657295.1 Desulfocastanea catecholica | reverse complement strand
CCTCGGAGAAGAATGCATCTACGCGCTTATAGACAACCCCTACGAGTGCCCCATTGTCATAGGCCCGGATGGGGTAATTATTTTCATAAGTCGGTACAGCGAGACACTTTTGGGGATCGATGCTGATGAAGCCGTCGGCAAACATGTCACCGAGATAGTCGAAGGCACTCATTTACATGAAATACTCAAGGACGGCAAAGCCAGAATCGGCGATATGCTGTACATCGGTGGGCGTCAACAGCTTATCTCCAGGATCCCCCTTAAAGATTTTGACGGGAAACTGATCGGTGCTGTCGGCAAAGGCATGCTGAATGAGGTCACTCGACTCTGGGACCTGCAGAAAAAGGTCGAACTCCTCGACGGACAACTGCGATATTATCAAAATCAGGTCAGCCAGCTCAAGGGGGGGAATATTATCATCGGCCAATCCGCCCCCATCCGAGACATCAAGGAAAAATGTCTGTTGGCGGCGAAAACGACCTCGACCATTTTGATTACCGGCGAATCCGGGACGGGGAAGGAGGTTATTGCCTATTATATTCATCAGTCGAGTCAGCGGGCTGATAAACCCTTTATCAAAGTCAACTGCGCTTCGATCCCGCCGGAACTTTTCGAAAGCGAACTCTTCGGCTATGAACACGGGGCGTTCACAGGCGCACGATCAAAGGGGAAAATAGGCAAATTCGAAATGGCTCATGGCGGGACGATCTTACTCGATGAGATCGGCGAACTGCCATTATCGATGCAGGCCAAACTCCTGCGAGTTCTTCAGGAGCGAACGGTGGATCGACTTGGCGGGACAAAAACCATCCCGGTGGATTTTCGACTCATAGCGGCTACCAACCGTGACCTCAGTGAGCTTATCAAAGAGGATAAATTCAGGATAGACCTCTATTTCCGTATCAACGTTTTTAATATCCAGGCACCAAGCCTGAGGCAGATGCCGGAGGACATTTCTCTCATTGCCAATTATCTGTTATCGCAACTCAAATCGGAAATTTCCTGGGGCCCTTCCGGGATATCCGAAGAGGCTTTGGAACTGATGAAAAACTACTCCTGGCC
>NZ_BAAHYZ010000102.1:0-1110 GCF_054657295.1 Desulfocastanea catecholica | reverse complement strand
GTTAGTCCTATGCCTATCCGGTTGACACAGGTTTGCGATTTGGGTTAGAATCCGGGGCATGTCAAATTACCCTCGGACACTGTTGGAGTTTCAGCATCTCTTCCCTGATGAGGTGGCCTGCGCTCGCCACCTGGAGCGTATCCGGTGGCCAGAAGGTTTTGAATGCCCCTCCTGTAGTAAGGTTGGTGAACCGTGGCGTCTCAAGGTCAGACCACGCGTGCTGGAATGTCGTGAGTGCGGGTACCAGGTTAGTCTTACAGCTGGCACTGTCATGCACCAAACGCGGCAGTCCCTGCCGATCTGGTTTTGGGCTGCGTACTTGGTGACGACACAGACACCTGGTATGAGTGCCTTGCAGTTTCAACGGCAACTCGGCATCAAACGCTACGAGACTGCGTTTCTGATGCTACACAAGTTGCGTGCTGCTATGGTTCGGCCAGAGCGAGATCGAATCGGTGCTGAATGGCCAGTCGAGGTTGACGAGACATACGTTGGTGGAGCAACACAGGGGGAAGGACGAGGGCGGCACCACAAGACGCTTGTTGTCGGCATGGTAGAAGTGCTCCCGCGGAAGAAAGCTTTAGGCTCTGATCCAAATCTGCCATCTGGACAGCGTCCGCAGCACCGAGGAGGACATGGTCGCAGTTTTATCGCGGGCAGGTTGCGCCTCCAGACGATTCCAAACCGCAAGCAGGAAACCCTGGAACCGATGGTTCTGGCCAACGTCCAGAAAAAAGCCGAAGTACGAACCGATGGATGGACTGGCTACGATAACTTGCACAATCTGGGGTACAACCACACAGCCGTGCCAGTCCAAGGTGATCAAGCCAAGACGGCACAGCATCTCCCAATGATCCACATTGTATTTGGAAATCTTGATGCTTGGCTATTGGGAACGCACCACGGAGTCAGCCCGGCGCACTTGCAGGGCTATCTCAATGAATTCGTTTTCCGATTTAACCGGAGGTTTTGGCCAATGGTGGGTTTCGATAGTGTTCTAAAAATAGCCGCCCGAGTGGAATCGCAGACCAACAGGGACTTTTACAAAAGCGCACAGCCATCGTCGAATCCAGTGGAACCAGACGAGCCTGTGCTAACCGGATAGGCATA
>NZ_BAAHYZ010000101.1:0-1156 GCF_054657295.1 Desulfocastanea catecholica | reverse complement strand
AAATCAATTGCATTGATATAATCCTACAGATATTTTACAAGTAAAGACAACCGACTTAATCAAGATCGTTCACCGTGAAACACAGACACTGCCTGCCGCTTTAAAAAGTACATGGTTGTATAGTTTTCGTGTCTGAACGTTTTGCCTTCTCTCAGGGAGGTTGTGATGTCCGGCAAAGATTTCATGAAGCGGTTTCGTTTTTTTCGCCCCCGCAGCACCGAGGATGGCTGCCGGGAAGAGAAAATTTCTGAAGGTTGGGCGGAAAATCGCTGCGGCCAGCGGGAGTGGGAACATTTTTATCGTGATCGCTGGCAGTATGACAAAAAGGTGAGGTCCACCCACGGCGTCAACTGCACCGGCTCCTGCTCGTGGGATGTTTATGTTAAAAACGGGATCATCGTCTGGGAAACCCAGGCCACCGACTATCCTGCCTGCGGCGAGGGTTTTCCTGACCATGAGCCCAGAGGCTGCCCCCGTGGCTCCACCTTTTCCTGGTACACCTATAGTCCTGTCCGCATCAAATACCCCCTTATCCGCTCGTCGCTGCTGGAACTCTGGCGGGACAGCCTGGCTGCCCATGGCGATCCCGTCAAGGCCTGGCGCGATATCGCAGGCAATCCCGAAAAACGCAGCCGGTACCAGCGCGACCGGGGCAAAGGCGGGTTGGTCCGCCTGTCATGGGAAGAAGCCGCGACGCTCACCGCCGCTTCTCTGGTCCATACCATCCAGCGATACGGTCCTGACCGGATTTTCGGTTTCACCCCCATCCCGGCCATGTCCATGGTTGCCTATGCAGCAGGGACTCGATTTCTCTCCTTGATTGGCGGCTCCGTCATCAGTTTTTATGACTGGTATGCAGACCTCCCTCCAGCCTCGCCACAGATCTGGGGTGAGCAGACAGACGTACCGGAGAGCGCCGACTGGTATGAGTCAACGTATATGATCGTCTGGGGAACCAACCTGCCGATGACCAGAACTCCGGACGCCCATTTCTTCACCGAAGCCAGATACCGCGGGGCGAAAGTGACGGCGGTGGCTCCGGATTATGCTGAATATGTCAAGTTCGCCGACACTTGGCTGCCGGCCCGGGCGGGCAGCGACGCGGCTTTGGCCATGGCCATGACCCATGTAATCGTCAAGGAATTCTATATTGATA
>NZ_BAAHYZ010000100.1:0-1194 GCF_054657295.1 Desulfocastanea catecholica | reverse complement strand
CTGGTTCGGTAATGGGCAGCTCTGTCAACCATACCACTTGCCATCGACGGTCCTAGTGCGAGCATTTTGGAAAGCATTACACGAAACCGGCTCGATTTCAAGTCGCCGTGTTTGCTTTTTGGCGGCATCTCCCCCGAACCAGGGTGCCATTCGTGTTTCGCCGTAAGCGACACATTGCAACGAACTTCCCGAGCTGTCAATGTATGACTCGAGTACAGAGATGTTTCCTGAGAAGGCAGAAATACTTCACAGGCAAAAATCCCCCTCAGAAACAGGCGCAATATCGGTTATTCGTAGTGCGTCCATAATCGAAGTATTTTAATGATATGCTCTTGTTGATAAACCTGGTAAACGAGCCGGTGTTGGATATTTATTCTGCGGGAATAAGCCCCGACAAGATCACCAATCAGTTTTTCGTAAGGTGGTGGCTTTTGGAAAGGGTTTTCTCGGATTATCTCAAGAAGCTTTTGTGCTTTGGTTTTTAATCCGGCAGTTGTCAGCTTTTTTGCATCTTTCTGAGCTTGTTTTGTGAAAACGATGTCCCAAGTCACCAATCAAGCTCCTGTGAGCATTCCGATAAATCCTGTTTCATTCCCTCTTTGATGGATTCCCGCATTCCTGGTACTGAAAGCAGGTAGAGTGTTTCGGATATCGCATTCCAGTCTTCTTCAGACACAAGTACAGCATTCCCTCTTTTGCCGGTGATTATGACGGGCTGATGAGAAGCTGCCGTTTCATCTATAAGGGTATATAGTTTTGCTCTGGCTTCTGTCACATTAAGAATATTCATAATAGTACCTCCATGCGGACAACGTACGCTTTCACGGACGATTTGTCAAGTATTGGAGATCGTCCATATCGCAATTAAACGGCAGTGCAGTATCGGTAATCGCACGATTAAGGTTTGCGATGGCAATCCTTGACATAAAAGCACACCCCTTGATTGACCTTCTTCCTGTTATGTTGGATCGGAGAGTAAAGGGGGGGCTTCTGTTGCAATTCGCGGATATGCCACGTTTGCTACCAGGGCGTAGCTTAGCGTACGATTTTTTCCGTTTTCTGAAGCGCCCCCCAGAATACTCCCGGCCAGAAAACAGCATTTTAAAACCGCCATTTTTAAGCATTTTCACGCCACCGCCGGTGACATGGCTATCGACAAATTGGAGAAAAAGATCCTCGCCTGACCAAAAATTT
>NZ_BAAHYZ010000099.1:0-1249 GCF_054657295.1 Desulfocastanea catecholica | reverse complement strand
TAGAAAACCACTGCCCGGTTTTTCAGCCCAGCATTGCTTACACCACCGGTGCGCATTTTAACCAACACCTTCGGAATGTAGACTGCATGCAAATGATGCCGGACCAAAAATCGGAGCATCAGCTCATAATCCGCGGCAGTTCCGAAATCGAGATTGAAGGCGCCAAATCTCTCATATGCAGTTTTTCTGACGAAAAATGTTGGATGCGGCGGCATCCAGCCCCACTTGAATTTCCCGGCATCAAAACTGCCGGATTTCCACAGGCGAACAGTTTTCGATGTATCGGCAAAATCGACATACTTCAGATCGCCATAACAACTGTCCATTTCCCCTTCTGCAAACGCATCACAGACATCCTGCAGCACGTTCTACAGCTTCCCGGCTGTTTTGAACCGCCTCATCAAACTTGACATCTTCGAAGCCCCAAGTTTCACAAGTTTCAATTTGTAATATATAGCACTAAGTGCTATCTTTAGATCATGAAAAGGTTAATGACCAGAGAGTTTTCAAAGTGGGCCGGGAAGCACGGAGTAACCGTTGCGGGACTAAACAACGCGCTCAACGAAATCGAAGAAGGCATCATTGATGCTAACCTGGGCAGTAACGTGTACAAAAAACGCATATCCTTTCCAGGAAGAGGAAAAAGTGGCAGCGGCAGAACCATACTTTTTTACAAGAAAGGGAACATGGCTATCTTCGTTCATGGGTTCGCCAAAAACGAAAAAACAACTCTCTCACACAACGAGCTGAAAGCTTTCAAAGAGTTTTGCACTCTTGTCTTTTCGTATGATGAAAACGAAATTCAAAAAGCTATAGATAAAGGCGTCTTCATTGAGGTGATGGTATGAGAAAATCAGTCAGAAAATCAATAATGGGCACTATGGTTGACCTAAAGGAAATCGGCCTGGTGAAAGACATAACAATGCGCAACATCGAGAGTCTTTGCTTGCCGGATGTAAAGGACTACAATGCCGCGGATATTGTAAAATTGCGCAAAAGCACAAAGTTAAGCCAAGCAGCGTTTGCTGCCGTAGTGAATGTATCCACATCCACCCAGCAGAAATGGGAAAGAGGAGACAAAAAACCAAGCGGAGCAAGCAAAAGGCTCTTAGATGTGATTGAAAGAAAAGGCTTGGAGGCAATTTTGTGATTTTGTTAATCTGGGGCCTTGACATCCTCCCCCCACCTGAAGGGATTCCAACAACAAACTACGCAAAAGCATAAGCTTCTGAGTAGTTGTCCTGGTGGG
>NZ_BAAHYZ010000098.1:0-1313 GCF_054657295.1 Desulfocastanea catecholica | reverse complement strand
TCATTAATGTCCGGTTAAGGACTTGCATAGGTTTTTTGGGTTGAAGCGTTGCCTTGGCTTTCCATATCAGAGTCGTGCAATTCAACGGTCCTGGATTCATTGTGGATTTTGTTTCGCAGCTGCCGAACTCTTTTGATGCTGACTGATTCTCCATGTTCCTCATAACAATAGATGGCGAGCAAAAGATAGGTGATCAGCCCGGCCAGCATCTGGATCATCAATCCATGCGGGCTTCTTGAAATAAGATGATACACTTTGAGATGTCGTTTCCACCAGGCAAAGAATGTCTCAATATCCCAACGAAGCTTGTATATGAAGGCAATTTGCTCAGCGGTCAGATCAAAACGATCTGAGGCAACCCAGTACCGTATGCCGTCAATCTCATACCCGACGAGTCGTAATGGTTTTTCAGTCCGACTGATACCTTGCTGGCCGAGAAGAACCTTTGCGTCATAGAAAACAATAGAATCTTTTAGTAGAGGGATCTTTTCCAAGCATGTTTTTGTGGTATTTGCTTTGATGCGACAAACGAAGTGCTTTCCTTCTGACTGGAGAAGGTCGAAATTTTTGTGCTGCTGATATCCTCGATCAAGGACTCCGGTTTCGCCCGGCAGCAGGATTCTGCTGACAAATGGCCGCTCACCGTCGTTGCCGGCGGTAAGGAATATTTTCCGCGGGATGCCACGATTGATGTCAAACCCGATGTGGGTTTTTGCTTTTTTGGCACCACCTCGATAATCGGCCCAGGTCATAGAAAGGACTGAGTCGATCAAAGAGCCATCGATTGCCACCAATTGGCCGAGTTCGGGGAATTTTTGCGGCAAGACTGTACGCGCCTGTTCTTGCAGCGCATTGAAGACATAAAGAAATTGTTCAAGACCTCTGTCATTCATAGCCTCAAAGAATGAACTTTTGGAAATACCTTTTTCCGGGGCAATATGTTCTCTTGCAAGGTCATCCTCCTTCAGATTCTGGATGAGATGCCTACCGGAGGTATGCTCTTCCAGATGAAAGAAGATGAGAGCATTGAGTTGGTCGTTAAAATCCATTTGTAGAGGCCTGTTGCACCTGGATTCAAGCTGTGGGGCTTTTTCCAGGATCTTTTTTAAAGGGCGCTTCAGTTTTTTGAAGGAGACGGTCGAATATTTTGCTTTCGTTGTCAGTAATCGCGGCATTTTCATAACTCCTTGAATTAATAGGATAACTATGAAAAAAATCGCGACCTGCTTTCATTGATTTGTCAAGTTAAATATTCGTTTTATTTATATTTTTCGTATTTTTTTAACTGCAATTTTCTAACCGGACATTACTGA
>NZ_BAAHYZ010000097.1:0-1533 GCF_054657295.1 Desulfocastanea catecholica | reverse complement strand
CCGACTTGCTGCAGGTTTTTCTGCATGATGCCGACATCGGCACATTAACCATGTTGCCGAGTGGGAAAACATTTTTTTCGTTCAATGAAAATTTAATTCAAGCTGATCGAGCTCTTGGGAGAAGATCTGCCGGGTGCCGTGTCCGTAGTGCCAATGGGAGGCACCAGTGGATTGTCACAGGAGCCGGCTGAGGCAAAACAGGGTGAGAGTAAACCCGCTTATCGTTTCTCACTTGCCGGGGTTCAGTTGAAATTCTCTGCTATCGCGGAACGTCGTGGCGGTATGACGATCCCAACAAAAGGGGTGGGGGGAGACTGGATCATCAAACTGCCCGCGCAGAACTACATGCATGTCCCGGAAAATGAATGTGCCATGATGCAGCTGGCTGCGATGATCGGCATTCCTACTCCTGAAAATCGACTGGTTTCCATGGGAGAGATTGATGGCCTGCCGGAAATGGGCGTATGATCTGCTCTCGACTATCCCTTACCTTGCCAATGATAAACTGGCGTTGAAGCTCTACAACACCAGAGATATGCAGAACATTACCCTGGAACATTTCAGGAAATTGACTCAAAAATCACAAATACCACAGCATATGGTGTTGCAGGTCGTACGTGAAACAGTGGATGCAACTATTACATTGTGGAAGGAAAATCGCAAAAATTTTGCATTGATAAACATATTCACCAGGCTTCGAAGATGTTAAGTTGAAATTTGAAATTCGGGGTCGGACCAAGCTATCCCTTTTGATGAGGCGGTTGAAAATAGCCCCGAAAGCTACTGCCTTGTGGATAGAAACCGTGCTCGATGATAATGGTACGGTTCCCGCCCCTGGCCTTCTGGCCGATCATGTGAATACTCCTGATTACCAAAGTTGGTAGTGGATTCCGGGTCGAGCCCGGGATGACGGTTGTGGAACCGGCCGCACCCGTTTCAGTTCTCTATCCCTATCTTTCTGGTGTTTTATTTATCCTTTCTTCGGTCAAAGCCAGGGATTTAACGATTTCGGCCTTTTCAACCAACAAAACAGCGATCTTTTTTTCCAGATCCGTGATTGTTTTTCTGAGCTCCTGGATCTCTTGTTTTTGTTCTGTGACTGTCTCTCGAGTTTCCTTTTTAAGTTCGGCCAGGCTGGCCCGGGTTTCAGCCAGGATCTCAGCTTGATCTTGGTTTTTCTGTTCTGCTACAGCTGCGGCCTTTTCTGCGGACACCTTCTCTTTCTGAACTTCTGCCAGTTGAACACCTAAGTCCTGGGCTCGAGCTTCCGCTTTTCCTGTAGCCTGGTCGGCCCGTTCGACTTGCAGCATGGCTTTTGCGGCTTCGGTTCTGGATGTTTCAGCGGTCTCAATGAGTTGCCGTCGCTCCGTTTCCAGCGCCTCGATCCGAGTTCCCATAGATTCTAGTTTTTCTGTTGCAACAGCGGCAGCTGTTTCGGCGGCCTGCCGATCGTCGCTGGCCTGTTGTTGGATCTTGGCCAGTTCGGCGGCCAGGTCTTCGATGCGTCTCTCGGCTTCGGCCAGTCCATCCAGG
>NZ_BAAHYZ010000095.1:0-1654 GCF_054657295.1 Desulfocastanea catecholica | reverse complement strand
TCGTGTGGAATCAGGTGCGGGATTTTGCCGGGGTGGATAAAGATAAAACTCCCCACTCGGCCAGACACGGTATGGGAGTGTTCATTATGGAGAAAACCGGCAATGTGGCGGCAGTGCAAAGGCAGCTGGGGCATAAGAACGCCTCTTTTTCTCTGCAGTATTCCCGAATAACCAACGATGAGCTGAAGCGGATTTTAGATGAAAGGTAGGTGTAGCGGCTTGCAAACAAGAACGAAAATATTTCACAAAATATTGGTGCATTACGAGATCTTTTTGGTAAAAGGAACTAAGTAGGCAGCTTTTGCAGAATCCGAACTGTACATGGAACCCTGCTCAAGCCGAGGAGATATACAGAACTGTAGAATTACTTGGAAGCGATATCTCAAGGGAGGCATTTATGCCATACGTCAATATTAAGATTACGAAAGAAGGTGCAACCGCTGAGCAGAAGGGAGAGCTGATTTCCGGGGTTACTGAATTACTTAAGAAGGTGTTGAATAAAAACCCAGCCACCACGGTGGTAGTGATTGACGAGGTGGAAACCGATAACTGGGGAATTGCTGGCGAGCAGGTTACCCATCGCAGGAGGAAGGGAATGTAATGGCGACACTTGGCATTCATCATCTTGGTCTTGCCGTTTCCGATCTTGAAGCGACAACTGGTTTCTTTGTTGATTGTTTATGAGTGCACGCCGCTACATCTAGTAGGGGTCACCAGATCGGCCAAAAACCTGTGGATGTCGAAACCTTGCAACAGGTTATCACCCAGGATCTGAACGGCAAGGAAGCGAACCTGCACCGTTACGGGTATAACATAAAAAGTCTGAGCGAAGCGATCGACGCTCGCCCTTCAGAAATCCGCTCCTACTTGCATGGGCACCTGGCACAAGGGAGGTCACAGGAGATCCAGAAGGAATTGCTAAAATTGGGGATTGCTGGTTGACGCCAACCCTTACGCTTACCAGTGTCAAATAAAGTGAGCCCGGTGACGCGATTGCGCGCCCAGTTGCAAATAAAGTGGGCTCAGTGTCATTTAATTTGGGTCGGAGGGGTTGGATAGAATCACTTAATTTGGGCCCAAAACGTGACACGATTGCGTGTGTCAGCGTTTATGAGTGCGCGCCGCTACACGTATCAATATTTCGAAAACGACAGACCGTCAATATACAAAAGCAATAGCCAGTTTTATCGAGAACCCTCAGCCTCAGCCCGCAGGGACAATGTTGAATTGGGTTTGCCGAGACAATTTAAACAGGAGTTTCGGAGATAATCTCTCCCCGCCTGGCAAATCTCTGTGAAATCAGCGAGTTGATTATCTCACCTCTGCAAGACCCTCCAAAAAAACACGATCTCCGGTGGAATCGCCCATAAATATTGGGATTTCGGAATATTTTGCTTGATATGTAAGACCCTACTGCTATTATGCCTGCATGGCACATTTTCACGTAAAAACTAAAAAAGGAAGACCCTACCTCTACGTCCGGGAGATTGCCAGGGTCGATGGCAAGCCCAAGGTCATCTCCCAAATCTACATCGGCTCGCCCGAAAAGGTAGCCGGCTTGCTGAGCGGCAAAGAGGCGGATGTCATCAGTTTGAAGGTCGAAGAATTCGGCTCTCTCTGGCTGGCGCACCAGATCGACCGGGATATTGATCTG
>NZ_BAAHYZ010000094.1:0-1663 GCF_054657295.1 Desulfocastanea catecholica | reverse complement strand
ATCGACAATTTATTGGACGTGTTCTTTTACCATCAAGGATGGAAAATCATGCCTATGTTCTGTCGTGAGTGCCAGGAAACGGCTAGAAAAACGACTAGAAATACCGGCTGCACCATCCAAGGCGTTTACGGCAAAAAAGAGGAAGTCGCCAACCTTCAGAATCTCTGTATTTGGACGATGAAGAAGATGTGGCAGCCATGATGGCTGGCCATTAAAAACTAACAATAATCTGTAAGACACTACAACCAAAACTCCGGATATCTCCGATTCTTTGGGATATTGTTGACGATAAGAGCAATAATGAGCATGACCATTGCCCCTAAAGCGGCAGGCATCACCACGTAGAGGTAGCCGAGATTGTGAACGTTGTCACCACCGATAACCGCGATTAGAGCTGTTGCTCCTCCCGGTGGATGGAGAGTCTTTGTGAGGTGCATCACAGCAATTGAAATAGAAACCGCCAAAGCCGCTGCCTACCAGGGTTGCCCTCCGAACACTTGAAAGGCTGTAACCCCGATAACAGCAGACAGAATATGACCTCCAAGGAGATTCCTCGGTTGGGCTAAAGGGCTGCGAATAGCACCGTAGATGAGTACCGCTGAGGCGCCAAAAGAACCGATGATCATCATCAAGCCGGTCTGATCAAGTATTTTGTAGTGGGTAAGGGCAACTACGGCAATGCCGAAGAAACTGCCTATCCAAGACCAGAGAACTTCAAACAAGCCAACCTTAGGAGGACTTTGTCCGCCGCCTTTCATTTTTTGTAGATAGTTCATGGTTTCGGCCTCTCTTGCAGAGCATGAAAAGAATGTGCCAGATCAGTACGGGTGACGATGCCAATTGGTCGTCCATCAGCATCAACAATTGGCAATCGGTTGATCTGTCGTTCGGCAAAGAGAGTGGAAATGGTGCCGATGGTCATTTCAGTACCGGCGGTTATCGGTGGTTTGGTCATGATATCGCCAACGGTCCTGTTACGTAATTTGCCGATCATGCAGCTCTTACTGTTGAGACAATGGGTAGCTATCTGCATAAAGGACGGGGTCGCACCAAAGCCCATTTCCTTGAGGAAATCTTTTTCGGAAACGACGCCGATCACGCGTCCATCCTGATCGATAACAGGTCCACCTGATATCTTTTTTTCGGCAAGCAGATGTGCAGCCTCGACAAGCGGCAGTTCCTGCTTAACAAACACCACTGTTTTACTCATGATGTTACCGGCGGTCAGGCTGTCAAAGAGTCGTCTAATCGCAAGAGAATAGGCGACTTGATACACTTCCTTGAAGTCACCGGGAGTGATGTCGATATAGCCTTCGATGCTTTTCATTGCCTCGACGACATCATGCTCCGAAATATCCACAGGAACGAAGTCCCCAGCAGGCGTTTCTTTCATACGTTTCTTTTCCTTTTATGATGCTTTTAAAAATGGTAACCGAGTATGCAGTTGAAACTATATATGACACAAAGTTGAACCGGGACAGACAGTCACTGAACCCCAGTCGCTGCGATTGAGTTGTTCTTAATTGCAGGAAAGAAGGGTTTTTTGTCAAAGCCCTTCCCCTTTTTTGTACTGCAACCGTCCGAAAAATATTTAGGATTATGGTTGAACGGGTTTTTTATGGGTAGCCCGCATGGATGCGGCCAGATGCTTGATTTCACCCAG
>NZ_BAAHYZ010000093.1:0-1701 GCF_054657295.1 Desulfocastanea catecholica | reverse complement strand
GTCAAGATGGATGGCACATCCATATCATAATTTTGGTAACAATAATATCAATGATTTCAAGTTGAAAGATTGCATATCAAAAGGAATAGCATTTTTGTTGACTTCAGGAAGAACATCACGGGATAAATCCATCATCGATGTTTTAATTTTCCGAATTGGCTATGTCCTGCATCATCCAGCTACCAATATTGCAATATTGTTGTGTCCGGTAAAGTATTTCTTTCCAATTGAATGGTTCAACGCCGCAAATCAGCCGTGGGAGGACCAAGCGTCGGCTGCATTTGCCTTGTTAGCCGATTGCTTGAATGCTTCGAGCGAAGTCCTATTGGCGGTTTCTCTCTCAAACCATTTTGGTGCCATCTTTGAAAGGAGCTTGCGCCCTTGTTCCACCGGAGCCACCGGCTTCGCCTCCAGCTTCGCTTTCTCCCATTCATACTTGAGCAGAAGCGAAATTCTGATTCGAAAGTCATTCAAAGCCTCGGCATCATCTGGACGCGCCTCCAACTCCACCAAGTTGCTAAGGATTTCGTCATCGGGAAGGTCCCCAAGATGAAGCAAGTGACTAAACTCAAAGCGGTATCGCCTGATAGTTTCTCCATCCCGCTTGATAGATGCATCAAATACCGCTAATGCAATTTCCCTTATCTTGTCGCGCCATGTTGCACGCTCTCCAGTTATGTACTGGAGTGATAGCTTTCTCTCGTTGTTTCGAAGCGAGACCAAGGCCGCGACAAGGGCAGCCAGAACACTTGAACCAAGTAAGGTTGCAAAATCCATAATCTCTCCGTATTGCATTAAATATTTGCGTGGCTACAAGTAATTCAGCTGATCTGCATATCACCCCGAATTGGGTGCTATACAGAAATATGGCATCGGTTTTGAGACCTTGATCGAGGTCCTTCAAAGTAAAGATATTTCCAATAGATCCTAACGTTGTCTTTAAGTCTTATATCAAAAAAATCTTCCAGACAATGTTTCATTTTTATTATTCGGGAGATAGATCGGCTTCCGGCTTCCCCGGCAATCACCCTCCTCTCTGATTTTGTTCCCGGAGATTTCCGCTGCGCTACAACCACTGTCAACAAATTACAAAGGGTGCGTTGACCGGCGCGATCCTCCATCCTTGCAACTGCGAAATATCACCTACCCTTAGATCTCTTCTTTTCCTACTGCCCTTCCATCTTTCAAAATTGCGTTGTGGAATTTACCCTCCGGAACCGCACAACAGTTCTCGAGGGTGCATACCCCACGCAGAAAAATCTGTTAGTATGATGACTGTCGTTTTCAGCTAGGTGCGCGATGCCCTTCCTTCGGGCGGTTATAGCCCACAAAAGCAGCAAGGGGGAAATGCAACTGCATTGACTGACAGAGTGGTAAGCAAAGGCGCTTGCTGGATGGCTGCGGGCTAAGTCTCTAGAAAATATGAAAAAAATGCAATGATATATATTTATATTAAATTACATATAATGATATATTAAAATAATATTTAATATTTTAAATCATCCATAGGATCTATATGAACTCCGACCGCTGTTCAGATCGAATATAGCTATGTTGAGTTATGTTGACTTTTGAGATCTGAGTTGGTGGCATCTTTATGGCCAGATGATTCTACCCTCTCCAGAAGAGATTCTGGAAAAATCAAGGATCTCAAGTTGCTCTTTTCCGTTACGTTTTGGGAAAATATTTATTGATTTTGTT
>NZ_BAAHYZ010000092.1:0-1738 GCF_054657295.1 Desulfocastanea catecholica | reverse complement strand
TAGTGCCTGGCAGAAAACTCCCAATTTTCAAAAAACTCGTACCAGCGCAGACACGGATAATGCGGATGGCTTTCTTTCCTGGAGAATTTTTTGTCTTCACCGGCCAAAAGATGACAATCATTCTCATCCGCCACACTATCCGGGCATAGCTCTGCCATCAACTTTGCAGCCGGATAAGCCCGCTCTTCTCAGGCTGCTTTTTTGTAAGATCCGCGTTTGCGTTGAGCGGCCTCTTTTTCCTGCTGACGCAACACCGCCCCCAGACGCTGTATGTTACGGGCCACCACCGCCATGGCAATGTAGCGTTTAAATCCGTGGAGACCGTGATCGGGGCATTTATCCAGTCCGTGGACTTCAAGGGCGTTGATTGCCGATTCCACCGCCGAGTGTTGTTTGCGCAGATTGGCAAATTCAGAATCACTTTCACGCTCTTTGTCGGCTTGCGAAAGCCTACCCTTTTTCGGCAGCACCAAACACTCAAGACGCGGTTTCAATACTTCCTGATTGGTGGGACTATAGAAACCTTTGTCCATGCTCACCGCTCGTAAGGTGGGGAACTTCTGTTTGGTTTCGCCCACCATGGCAAAGGCCACCTTGTCATCGGTGGTCTTTACCATCACTCGGTGATGCAGAATAAAACGGTCCTGGTCTTCCATAATGCACACACGCAGTCCCAATTCCACTGGAACGCCGGCCTTCCCTTTGCTGATCCATTCGGTATGCGGTTGAAACAGGGAAAATACCTTCTCGTCGTGAGGAATATGCTCACCCCGGAGCACCCGCCTATCAATCTGGTCGATCTGCCGACGGGCATGTTCCATGAAATCACTCAATGCGCTGAGCCAGGCCACAGTGAGAGGATCGTACGAGCCGATCTGGCTGCGGGTTTGGTCCGCTCGGGTCAGATACCCCTCGGCCAGGTCCAGGTAGGCACGATGGGCATCTTTAATCTCCTGCTCTTTTTGCTGTTTTTTACTTTCATTTTTGGACGTGGAGTGCTTGAGCCGCTGTACTTTACGGTACTGCCTTTTGAATTGACGCTGGTGGTAGAGGTGTTGCCGCCATCCCGGTAGATTGTAGGTGGAGGACAGTTCAGCACTGATTTCGATGACCTTGCGGATGGCGTCCAGGAGCAGGTTGATGTCGGTTGGAAAATGGACGTCTGTCTCCACCACGAAGGAATCACAACGGCCTACGACCCCTTCTTCCGAGTTTTTTTTTAATGCCTGGTGTCCCGCTTGGACTATTACCTGGTTGAGCCGATCCAGGATTTCCGGAGTGAACAGCCGCAGATTATCTTTGAGGGTCTGTAGATTGTAATACTTTTCGTCCGCCCAATCGCTATGACCAAGCATTTGCCGAAGGGTCTTATGTTCGTTGGCCAACTCATGGATACGATCATAATCGGCGTTGAGCCCCAATCTGAGCACGCCCAGCACCAGAATCTGCCATTGTGTCATGCCGGGACGACCATTGTTGGGGTCGACCTTGACGGTCTTTCCTTCGACTTGACGCACAGGCAATACCTCTTCCAGAATGGCAAAGATCTGTTCGCGCAGTTCAGGCGTGGAATAGAGATGCTGCAGTCCGCGCAGGATTTGCGGGATATCGTCGCGTGATTTAGGATCCAGCTTTATGTCGGCGATAGCCAGTTCACCCAACTTCATTTGTGGTACTATTACTTTGCGCATAAAGTTTTTCACCCGACGAAGATTTGGCGGTTGCAGTCGTTTTATCC
>NZ_BAAHYZ010000091.1:0-1738 GCF_054657295.1 Desulfocastanea catecholica | reverse complement strand
AAGGGCTGGTTTAACACCAACTGTATCATCCATGGAGCAATGTCCATCACCGGTCTGGCGAGTGCAGTCTGTGGGGTGGTTTCAGCCAATCTCATCCTGCTGATCTGGCTGTGGGTCATCTTCTGGTTTGTCGTTGTCGAGCTTGTCGAGATCGCCCGTGCCGTCAAGCGAACCAGGCTCTATGGATTCGTCGATGGCCTGCTCATCTATAATCCAACCCAGTGGTCGAGAAATTTTACCTTCGGTATGCTGTATGCTTTTACCGTAAATTTCGACTTGGCTAATAGCGCCGCTGCAAACTCATTCCTGCAGTTGCTCCATGATGGAATTCTCGACTATTTTGCCAGGGTTGTTCTGTTGCTGCTACTCGTTGAAATAGTGGTATTTTTTCGTGATAGATTGACACCTGTCGTCCCGGCGATTGAATCAAAGCCTTGACACTCTTTTATTCCACCACCTTACGCCGAAACAGTATCCAGCTTCGGAAAAAATACCCTGCAGGCGCGCTCCAGATGTGCACAAGGCGGCTGAAGGGAGAAAATGCCAAGAGTGCCAAAGCGCTTATAATGTGGATTTTGTAGCTCAATGGAACATCCTGCATCAGCGCCGGATCAGGTGAAAAGGTGATGATTCCGCGAATCCAGGGGGCAATCGTGTCGAGAATATAAAAGTGGCCGAAGATTACATTGTAGAGACCGGTAGCGGAGACAAAAATCAGGCCGGCCAGGGTGATGAAGTCGTTCTGACTGGTGCTGAGCTGTATTCGCAGTATCGAGATGCGACGATAAAGGAGGAGCCCGAGGCCTATAAATGCCGCAATGCCTGTCGCCATGCCGTTGTAATGCGCGATAAAAGTGTGGGTTGCTCCGTCTATACCGATGAGGTCGAGCAGACGCTGGGGGATCAGCAGTCCACTGGCATGGCCGAAAAGGACAAGGAGCATACCCCAATGAAAGATCGTCACCCCGAAAAACAGGCTCTTTTTTTCCAGGAACTCGCTGGATTTTGCGTTCCATCTGTATCTATCAGTCACATACCGTGAGATATGGCCCATGGTGAAAATTGTCAGCGCGATATAGGGGAATACAAGAAATAACAGAATGTTGGCTAAATCCATGTCAGACCTCCTTGCTCATACTGTCAGGGTGAGTGCCCAGACAAGGTTGGACAATGTCGGCCACCAGTTCCAGCAGGCCGGCATAGGGGTGGTGATTTTTTTCCAACCGTTCAGCCAGGGCGGCCACGGTGCCGAGGCACGACCAGAGCAGGGTGGCCTCCTCTGGTTCCGGACACAAAGATAGAAATTCGAGAATCATGGGGAGATAATCCGGCAGCTCGCCGATGGCGGCATCATACCCCGCACGGTGGTACATCCACAGGAGTCTCGCAAGGGCCTTACCACGGTCCTCGCTGTCGCCCATGAGATGATACGTCAAATGGAGACTGGTGGCCGGATCGAGGTCAAAAGCTGCAGTATAGGTTTCCTGCAATGTTAGCGGCGGGGTGGTTTCGGCGTAGTTTAAAAAACTCTGCAGCAGTTCCAGCCGATGCTGATCACTCACCGTAGCCAGGACTTCGTGCAGATTTACCAGATCACCACTCCATGAGGGGGCCGGATAGTCGAGCAGAAAGGACAGCAGCTTACATTGCATGCGATCATTTTCAGTCATGGTATCCTCCTTTTCCTTTTTTCCAGCTCATCGGTAGTCGGGGAATCCTGCACACCCCTTGAGATTAT
>NZ_BAAHYZ010000090.1:0-1786 GCF_054657295.1 Desulfocastanea catecholica | reverse complement strand
TCGACTTGCTGCAGGTTTTTCTGCATGATGCCGACATCGGCACATTAACCATGTTGCCGAGTGGGAAAACATTTTTTTCGTGCATCGCACCAGGTTGGGGTCAGGCTTCGAAGATGTCAAGTTTGATGAGGCGGTTGAAAATAGCCGGGAAGCTGTAGAACGTGCTGCAGGATGTCTGTGATGCGTTTGCAGAAGGGGAAATGGACAGTTGTTATGGCGATCTGAAGTATGTCCCCAGATTAATGCCAGATTATACTGTAATCGCCGTTTCGACATTCCACAAAACTTGCACCAGACAAGGGCAGTGTGTATAATACACAATATGAATAGCAAAGACCTTATAAGGCGTCTTGAAGCCGAAGGGTGGGTGCTTAGAGGCGTCAAGGGCTCGCACCATATTTACACACACCCAACCCAACCCGGTCATATCAGCGTTCCCCATCCTAAACGCGATTTAGGAGTGGGACTGGTTCACAAATTACTGAAACAAGCCGGTCTTAAGTAAAGAGGAAGGACACTATGAAATTAAGATATCCTATTGCCATCGAACCCGGTGATGATACCCACGCATTTGGAGTGGCGGTTCCCGATCTCCCCGGTTGTTTCTCAGGCGGAGACACTCTTGATGAGGCGGTTGAAAATAGCCGGGAAGCTATTGCCTTGTGGATAGAAACCGTGCTCGATGATAATGGCACGGTTCCCGCCCCTGGCCTTCTGGCCGATCACGTGAATAATCCTGATTACAAAGGCTGGTTATGGGCGATAGTCGAAGTTGATGGGTCGTTGATCGACGACCACTCCGAGCGGGTCAATATCAGCATGCCGCGCCGGATATTATCCAGAATAGACCGTTATGCCGCAGCCCATGGCGAGACAAGAAGCGGTTTTCTCGTCAATGCCGCACTCGAAAGGATCATCCACGGTTAGATCAGCAATGGGGTCTTAGAAGATATCAAGTTGAAGCAGGTTTATTAATTTGCCGTCAGGGCCGGTGTTCTTGCAAACCGCCTTATCTCTTCACGGTGGTCTTCAATCAGTTTGTCCATGGATTTTCCTCTGTCGCAATCGTTGATGCCAAGGGGATAGACTCCACTTTATTACTGCCTGTAAGTCTGTATCTTATCCGAATCGTATAGAATTCTCGTCGTTTCTCTATCCCTATTTTGCTGGTGTTTTATTTATCCTTTCTTCGGCCAAAGCCAGGGATTTAACGATTTCGGCCTTTTCTGCGGACATCTTCTCTTTCTGGACCTCTGCAAGCTGAAGATCTAAATCCTGCGCTCGAGCTTCCGCTTTTCCTGTAGCCTGGTCGGCCCGTTCGACTTGCAGCGTGGCTTTTGCGGCTTCGGTTCTGGATGTTTCAGCGATCTCAATGAGTTGCCGTCGCTCGGTTTCTAGCGCCTCGATATATGATATTAAAAGAATGCAAAAAACATCAAATAATTTTATATAATATATAGTTTTTTACGAGGAAACCGGAATCGAATTGATCTACCTGCGCGGCAGTTCTGTACCGCGATTCATAATCTCGATATAGTCCGCGTAGCTGAACAGGCGGTTACGCTTCTGAGCGGTCAGCTCCTTGACGATGCCGAGCTGCTCAAGGTGGCCGAGTGCCTTGTTGATAGTCGCCGGAGTGATGCCTGTCTTCTCTACTAGTGAGCCCGAGGTGGCGATGGGATGCTCCATCAGCGCCCGGTGAACCTGTAGGGTAGATGTCGCCGCTCGGCCGAGGCTGCTGATCTTGTCGCGATCCTGATTCGACAGGTCCAGAAGCTGCCGCGCC
>NZ_BAAHYZ010000089.1:0-1925 GCF_054657295.1 Desulfocastanea catecholica | reverse complement strand
GACTAGTCAACGTTATTTTTCCTTTTTTATTGGGAACGGCAAAAAGACCGGTAATCACTGTATTCCATCTTTAAAATAAGTCAATCCCTCAACTTATAACGGTTCAGGAGCCAGTCGGGTTAATCACCCAACCTGGTTTCCATGAAATCTAATCTTTGAAAAGAAGTAGGTGAGGAAAACTGTACAGGATCGAAAGGTGGCATCAAAACAGAAATGTTCTCAATTTCGAACAGAATCTGGACCTGATTAAAGTGTGGCTGTCTGGGATCCACATATCGTACTGTTGGATTGCCAAATCTAAGGTTTAATACTTAGCTAATCGCTTCAACTTTACTTAACTACTGTTCACCTTTTTCCAAGATGGAGCCTTGAAAACGTGAATAAGCCGCAGCCACTTAGACCAGAAGTGGTTGTCTTTGTTATTGTTTTTGAGGTTGCGGATCATGTAGAGAAAGCGCAAAGATTATCTGGAACAATCTTGGATTAGAAAATTTCTTTTTCATGTCAGGAAAATAACGCTTTTAAAAAATTCAAGCCGACCTTCTTATTTTGCTAGAAATTCGAGTCAAATCCTTGTTCGGTTAACAATAGACATATACACCTGAGGGGAAAGTCAATCACGCTGTGGTTCTTCTTGCAATCTTAAGCCTCTACCTCAAATTTGCTACGAAAGTAGAATCAATCACAAAAGGAAATGCTAGATGGAGTAATGTTTGAGCCGAGCAGCAAAGTGGTAATTACACCGAATTGGTACAGACCATTATGCAAAACTTCGCATGTTGTCCACGACAGCTTAAGCGATTTGTCAGTAACGTTTTTAATAGAACCATAAGGGGCGCATATTACCTATTGTGAATATTTAGGATTCGCCCCCTATGGTTCAGAGGCCGTGGCACATTTAGGCAATGTCGTCCCGTAGCGTCTTGGCCACCCTGTAGACTTCCACTCTGGGCTCACTTTGCACTTGGTATGCCGCCGCAATGCTGGCCCTTAGCTCGGAATCGCGGTATTCTGCCATGGCTTCCGGTGATTTCCAAAGGTAGAGACCTGCATACTCCCCGGACGCAACGTCCTGGATGTAGTACTTCTGCTGCAACCCCTTGAGAGCTTTGAACTCTGGCGCACGTTCCTCGGCCACCTTGAAATCTCCTCGGGAGATAACGACGTTTTAAACCGAACAAGCAAAACTACTTCCGGATGATTCATCTTAAAATCCTCCTTAGAGAGTTGGTGCAACCGACTTGCTGTCATGCAATTGATTTTTCTGGAAAGAGAACTGTCCACGATTCCTGCGAACCAGCTAACAAACCTAAACCGTTCGAAGAGGGCTTGTTGCAAGGGGTTGCATCGACTATCTTTGCTACAATTATTGTCGCAGGAGAAAAGTAGATCTTGACTTCGCAGTGAAGATGCCCCTCTGATTCATGACGAATAAATAAGGCCTGTTCTTTTGAGCTGTTGTCCGTCTCATATTCTGACAAGAAAAGCTCCTTGAGATACTCTATTGATTCGCCTGCCAACATGGCATCACCAAGATTACTTGTAAACCAACAGTTCATTGATTCTTCAACTCCTCATATTGAAAGTGGCAGCGTAAATTTGGACATCTGCTGGAATTATCAGGCACACTCGGTATGGTCGTAAGATCTAAGATAATATTTTGTCCTTTAGCTTTGAATCCAGAAATCCTTATAATCTTGCTCTGCACCAGGTTTTTGATGTGGATGGTTATAACTTAATCTTGTAGAATTTTTACTGTAAAACAACATGCTTTGAATATACTGTCAGAATATTTTCTGGGCACTGACTTGTCAACCAAAGGAGTTCTTTGATGAAGACTCTGGATGTCAGGCATCCTAAAGGGATTACGGTTCTTGTTGTTTGCGCCGCAGCGGTTGTATGGGTTACCGTGACCAGTTCGATAC
>NZ_BAAHYZ010000088.1:0-1965 GCF_054657295.1 Desulfocastanea catecholica | reverse complement strand
ACTTGCGTTTGCGGCCAATAAGTTTACAAATCGGCTGAAACCCTTGCTGGCCATGGATTTGCGCCGGGTGGCCATTTTGGTCGTGTTACTACGGATTTTTGTCCTGTTCGGACATGTGAATGACCCGCGCCGGTGGCTTTATCTTCAATGATTTAAGGACGTTTTCTACATCTTTAGTCACCTCATTGCGCATGAGCACACGATATTTTAAATCAAAAAATTCTGTAACCTGGAGTGACTCCAGGGCCCTTTTGATATGATGCCACGACTTGCCACAGGAGATCTCGGCCACCCGCTCAATCTGCAGCGCAAGCACACAGATCTTGACATGGGTTTCTATCCGGCGCGAGGCCCAGTGGTACATCGGCGTCATCTTGATCTGCGTTCGCTTGAGCGAGCGGAAGCAGCGTTCGATGACCATCAGGCTCTTATAACCGCAGGCGGCATCTTCCAGGCTGATAGTGTCATCGTTGGTCTCGATCACCCATTTGCCGTCATATTTGGCGGCATCCGCCACCGCTCCCCGGTCGATACGCAGTTGACCGCCTTTCGTGGTTCGCAAATAGCGTTTGAAGCGACGGGAAGCGAGCAGGTCGATGGCCCATTGGGCATCGGTCGAATGATCTTTGTGGCTGGCCAGTTCGCTCTCGAGGTGTTCGACGATCATCTGCCGGTGTTTGGCCTGCCTGTTGGCTTCCCCGGGATTGTAACAAAGGATGTACCGGCGCCGTCTCTCACCGTCGCCGATGATAACCTCCTTGGCCTGAAGGTTGTCCTTGAAAATGGTGTAAGGTCCCCGTTTGCCGAGCACCTCCCCCTTGATCTCGGCAATGGAGGCCATGCGGCAGGCCAAAAGGTATTTGCCACACGCCTTGGCCAGCTCAGCCCTATTATCCGTCGAGTTCATGCCCGCATCAGCGACAAACATCGCCCGTCCGAGATTCCAACCGCGAAGATCGGCGCGAACTTTGGTTACGGTCGTGACATCGGCGGTATTGCCGGGCAGAACCCAGCTCCGTACCGGGATACCATCGCGGGTGACGGCCAAGGCGACCACCACCTGCGGCGCCCAGTTTCCCTCTTTGGCGTGTCCGAATTTGCGTAGGGTGGTGTTGGAGTCGGGATCGCTGTCGTCGTCCTCATAGTCCACATGGAACGAGGCGGTGGTGGTGTCGTAGAAGATAAGATCGACTTCCAGGTTGAAGAGGTTGGCGGTGTTGAAAAAGACCGTCTTCTCTACCTCTTCGATATTGGCGTGGAGCAAGTCCATGGCCTCGTACATATGCCGGAGTTTGAGATCCTGGCAGGATGGCAGGTAGACGGTAGACAGCCAGCGGTCCCAGACGCCGAGTTTGGATTCCGGCATGCAGAGCCGGTTGGCAACCATGGCCAGCAGGGCTCGCTCCAACTGTGCCCGACCACCTGCCGCTTGTTCAATGGCCTCGAGGCACTTTTTCAAACCCAGCCTTTCCCAGAGGGCGTCTATGACCAAAGGACACCCCAGGGCGAGAGTCTGCTTAATCTTCATGTCGGCCGGCAAGCCGACGGGAACTGCCGAATCCTTGGTGATAGCCAGAGGTTCATCAAACCGCAGACCACAAACGCGGCCTATGGATTGGCAGAGACGTACCAGCTCCTGGCGGTCGAGTTGGTCGACCCGGCCGAAGTTGTGGATGATTTTGGCAACGGGTTTGCGAGTGTCCGGATGCCGCTCGTTGTGGGCGAGCTGGAAGTACTCGACGACCGAGCCGTCCTTGTTGGTGCGTTTTGTGATTCGTAGGTACATGCTTACCGATTTAGCATTTATCTTGCTTTATTACAAGCTATAAAATTCAATTCGTGTGCCTACAGACTTGAACCAAAACCTAACAACGGCGAAACGTATGACGCTGTTTTTGCGTATGAAAAATTTTACGGAGCAGCGGAATCGGACTTTTTTGTGCTTACACGCCGCAAACGCAAGTA
>NZ_BAAHYZ010000087.1:0-2253 GCF_054657295.1 Desulfocastanea catecholica | reverse complement strand
GCTCGCCGCCATCGGCACCCTCGCCGCCATCGGCACCCTCGCCGCCATCGGCACCCTCGCCGCCATCGGCACCCTCGCCGCCATCGGCACCCTCGCCGCCTCGATTGCCCATGAGCTGAACAATCCGCTGCAGGGCGTGCTCAATGTCCTCAAGGGCGTCAGACGCCGGATTTCTCTCGAATCGGAAGACAACGAACTGATGAACATAGCGGTCGATGAATGCCAACGCATGCGCAACCTGCTCAAGGCACTGCAGGATTTCAACCGGCCGACATCCGGCACCCGTGCGCCTCTCGATCTGCACAGCACGCTGGACAGCGTCCTGCTGCTCTACAAAAAGAAGTTTGACACAAGAAATATCCGGGTCGAGAAGCACTATGGAGAGCATATACCCATCCTGTATGGCATCGCCGACCAGATCAAACAGGTGGTCATGAATATTCTCGCCAACGCCGTCGATGCCTGTGAAGGCGGGGGCATTATCTGCATCAGCACGGAAACGGAGCAGTCATGCATCACGCTCAGCATCAAGGATAACGGGGTCGGTATCAATCCGCTGCACCAGGCCCGTATCTTCGAGCCGTTTTTTTCCACCAATGCCGAGGTCAAAGGGACCGGACTCGGCCTGTCCGTCAGTTATGGCATCATCAGGCATCACAACGGCACCATCACGGTGCACAGCAGCCGGGGCAACGGTTCGGAATTTCGCATAAAACTGCCCGTAAGAGGCCCGGACCGCGCCAGATAAAGGCTTATCCGCCGTCAGCGCAACGCCGCTGTCACCCGCCACCGAAGCCTTACCAATACCGCCGTGATAGCAATAGACCATGGTCATTCCGGGCTTCATCCGCACGCCATATCTAACCTAGCCCGGCTGACAACCAATGGGTAGTCTGCCTCACCATTCTTTTCCTGATTTTGTGACCCACGCAATGGGTGTCAGGAAAAACCTCAAAATGTAAATTTGGTAAGCTTTATACCATTGCCAGTACAAATCTTTGATACAATATACTGGCTGCACGGACTGAAAATTCGTATGTCCCGCTGGGTCCCGGCACCATTGGGATAAGACACCCATGGCAGAAATGCTGTAGGTGTCTTTTTTTTGCTCCGGTCGCGGTCCGAGGTGTGGGGAAGGTGACTCCTTCAGGTCGGATAGCATTTTGTCCGGCAACAGAGCAGCCAGATAACGTAAGGTCACCAAATGAGAGTCGGTTCTGTCTTGCTCGCCGTTTTACCCTGCTCTGTTTGTATCTGTTTTTTTTCGTCGTTCTGTATCCTTATCGCTGCCCTTTATTGACTTGTTACCTCATGAGCGCTACTAGACAATGCTAGGTGTTGTGACCTGTCTAGATTCCAGATTAATTAGAAAGACTGAAGTTTTTCAGGGAGGATTGACGATGTATAAGACATTTATGGCAGTAGTGCTGGCATTTTTATTAAGTGTTCTAATTCTAGGTAACGCGTTGGCAGATGACGTGTGCCAGGCAACTTATGGCAATGGAGAAAATCTTTTTACACTTGCCACCGGCAGCCCGGGGGAACTTGGTCTTCTTGAAAAGCTGGCGGAGATTTTCAACAAGGAACAGAGTACGACAATGTGCTGGATAAAAGCTGGATCGGGTAAATCCCTCGCCCTTCTGAAAGACAAAAAGGTTGATCTGATTCTGGTTCATGCGCCGGCTGCAGAGAAACAGGCCGTCGCAGATGGTTGGGCGATTAAACGCACCCTGATCGGTTCGAATGAATTTTATATCGTCGGGCCGGAAAACGATCCGGCGAATATCCGTGAGGCGAGTTCTGCCGCCAATGCCTACAAGCGTATCGCTGAAGCAAAGGCGCCATTTCTCTCTCGCGGCGATAATTCAGGAACGAACAAGAAAGAACTTGCGATCTGGAAAAAAGCCGGTGTTGCTCCAGAGGGCGACTGGTATATCATCACCAGGGACTTCATGTTGGCAACTCTCAAGAAAGCAGATGAGATGGGCGGATATTTTATGACCGATTCCTCAACATGGGTTGCAGGCAAAAAAGAATTACAGAATCTAGCCGTACTTTTTAAGGGCGATCCTTTTCTCATCAATACTTACCACGGTCTTTGTCAGCCGGAAGGCGTGACCCCGGGGCAGCCTCTTGCTTCCAGATTTATCGATTTTATCAGTTCAGAAACCGGCCAGAAAATCATCGGAAGCTATGGACAGAGCATGTATGGCGAGGCCATGTATAATGACGCTGTATATGCGAGCCAGTATG
>NZ_BAAHYZ010000086.1:0-2559 GCF_054657295.1 Desulfocastanea catecholica | reverse complement strand
TTTCAGATAGGCTGTTGAATACCTTTTCAATCTGCTCCATAACATAATCAGCCTTTCCAGGAATCTTGGCTCTTGAGTGAGTTGTCGGTAGTGATTGTTGTGTTTGTTCATAACAGACCTCGGTAAGTGTGCGAGCTGAAACCATACCTTCAACTCAATCACATTGTCACAGAGGGTTATGCGGAGTGTTAAATATGTAAGGAAATGATGTGTTCGCTCCCAAACACAGTTTGGGAGCGAACAAAAGTGTAGATATTAGCCATTGATCGATTGGGCACATTCGGCTATGACAGTTTCGGGTGCATGTGTAAGACCTTCTTTCATCCCTTTGGCTGAGGGGTCTGGGTATATCTCAAACGTTTTGGCCTCATATCCTGCCCACACTTCTTTGGCGACATCTTCAGGACTTGCTTTCTCCATAGGCTGATTTTCTGACATAGCCGTGTCAATGGGACCGGGAAGTACTTCATAGACTTCTACACCTTTTAATGCAAACTCCGCTCGTAATGCTTGCGTTGCAGAGTGTAAAGCACTTTTTGATGCGGCGTAAAGTCCCATGACAGGGAGATTCACCAGTGCCAGTATAGAGGTTACATTGATAATGGCACCTTCTTTGGCTATTTTATCACTGAAAGCACGACAGACGTTGAGCGTACCAAATACATTGACCTCAAAATCGATTGTATTGTCCTGCAGAATCCTCTGTTCACTGTTGACACCCGCGTTGTTGATTAGTATGTCGATGGCATCTATCTTGGATGCCAATGCCTCAACACTTTGTTTGTCGGTCGTGTCCAGTGCACAGAGCTCTACTCGTGCATCTAATTTCTGTAGTGCTTCTGCTTTAGAGATATCGCGTACACAGCAATAGACTTTCTTTGCATTGTGCTGAAGCGCCTCACGCACTAGAGCTTTTCCCAAACCGCCGTTGGCACCTGTGATCATAATACTCTTGTTTTCTAATAACATTATTCTGTTTCCTTTTCTAAATTTTGATAAACTTTTTTAAGTAATGCTTTTAGCATTTCCGTCTCTTTGGATGTTAAGCTTTCGGTCAAATGCTCGTTATGTGCTTTGGATATGGGGATAACCTTACCAACAAGCACTGCAGCTTCTTCCGTCGGGAAAAGGTTAAATGATCTTCGGTCCTGTTCATTGGGTACCCGTTTCATAAGACCTTTTTGTATCAATCTATCGATACTGCGTGTAATATTTGCCTGGTCTTTATAGGTCGAGTCTGAGAGTTCTTTCTGTGTTAACCCGCTTTTTTCTACCACCCTGAACAACAAGGACCACTGCTCTGGTGATATACCGTACGCTTTGAGTCTACAGTTGAAGTTGGCTTTTGAGAGCAAAGCCGTTTTGTTCAACACGAATCCCAATGAATTATCCATGTCAAAAATCATTTTCAATCCTTTGCAAAAGTATAGGCCTTTTTATTTGCCTGTCAAGACAAGTATTGACATGACAACTAAATTGTTTTTTGTATCACGTATACATCATCAGTGCTATATTTTTATCACTTTAAGCTAAAAAATGTATAATCCGATTATATGACATGCACTTCACCTGCAGTTTCAACAGGTTGTGCTCACTATTCCCAGATTTTACCAAACTACACAAAATATCATTTCATCATGCAGATAGGCTGGTAATATCATAATCAAGCCGGCTATTGAAATCCGAGGACACCATAATTACCATTAGACAATCTGTAATATATCACCTTAACCAGAAGTGAAGCTGAGTCTTAAAGAACGACTTAAAAAGAGTAACGGAGCCCGTATTATGATGTCGTTGGCACCCCACGATACACTCTGGGAAAAGATGCCAGTAAAAACAAGGAAGCGGATGGTGTGGGGGCTATGGCTTATCACCTGGCTAGGGTTGCTTGCCGGTTTGCTGGAACGAGTTTTCTGGGAATATGTGGTTTTCTTTTCGGCCACACATGCTCTGCTGATTCTCTTACTGCTTGGTTTGCGTGTTACCGAATTTCCCGTTCAGGTTCGCCTGGTTTATTTTGCCTGGGTTGCAATAGGAACTTATGTCCCGTTCATGGAAATATTGATGTATATCACCATTCTGGGGCTAGCCACAAATCTGTTTTGGGGCTACTGTCCTTTGGCAAGAATGTTGTATCTTCTGCCATGGAATAGAGAAGAGCCATTCTCTCTGGATCTTCTTAAACGAGTATTCTTGTCGCCTCCCGTGACCGGAAAATTTACACCACCCCCATCTTCGTGATAACAAGTGAAAAGAGTTGTATCTTTGCTTGATTCATCTCAATTATTTTTCCTGAACTTTTGATCTTGATCATGATCAAATATCACGGCGAAAATGGAGCATTTCAGTACTTCCGAAAAATCAAGAATTTCCCCAAATATATTGCGCCAAATCGAGTTGTTTTGGATATTTATTTTTACATTCCAGACAATCTCGGAGTTCGCCGGACTATGGACTCACCGGAAGTGATACAATGGAATTGGCAATTTCTGGACCTTGGGATGTTGGCACTGACGGTCAGACCGGCCTGGAGGAAGTCATTCATATCCTGGGGTA
>NZ_BAAHYZ010000085.1:0-2772 GCF_054657295.1 Desulfocastanea catecholica | reverse complement strand
CTATTGTAACAAAATTCAGTTGGATTTGCTCCGCTCCAAGTGCCTGGTGAATAATTGAGCCACCTCTTTGGGCAGAGTTGGGTGGTTGATGAGCGCGCGAAAGCCAGGCAGCAGTCGATCGGTTTCGGGATGCGATTCAGCCGCAGCGTTGGTGAGCTCAGATGGTCCCAGTTCAGCGAATAGCTCTACAAGGTTTTCTTTGCCGTCAAGAAGGATTTCCATATATGCGGGGTTGTCGAGGTTCTTGACCAGAGGGGTATCGGCGAGCATTGTTTGCAGCACCCGGTGCATGGAATTGTTGCCGGTTTTCCGGCGGTGCCCCCTGCGCACACCTCGAAAGAACTGCTCGAGGATATTGTTGGTGCGTTGGGGATAGATGAGAGCCTTGCCCTGGGGAGTCATTACTTCGATGGGTTCGGCGAAGAGCTTATCGCCGTATTTGTCGATCTGTTCGGCCATTTTTTGGCTGAGTCGATCCGCTGTAAATTTGGGATCCTTTTCGAGCTCTTCCCGGAACCGGGCAACGCCTTGACGGATGCTGGCCATGTCCTCAGGGGTGCCGTCATCGTTGAGACCGTTACCACCACCAGGCAAAGCGATGCGCATGGCCTTGCGCAAAAGATCGAAGGTCTGGGAGCGCTGGCGAAGCTCCTCCACCGCCTGACGAAGACCGATGTCCTTTCTGGCACGGGAAGCTATCCTGGCCAGCTTGAAGAGAGGCTGATTGTTGTGTCGGTCGCTGGTAGGCAAAAGATGAATCAAGTCCGACAAAAAGGTGCTCAACTCGATCAAGCGCTCTGCGAACACGAGAAGCGGGCGATCGAAAGGAAAGCCGTAGCCGTCCCCGCAGTGCTTGCCCTGAAGAGCCCAAAGAGCCAGGGAATAGGCTGTGGCAAGGGGCATACGGCTTGTATCTTCAAGGGCAGTAGTGTTCTTGATAGCCTCGGCCATAAGCAGAGGCGCAGCTTCGCCATACTCGCAAATACGGCCGCGCATATTGCGCACCAGAGTGCGTAACCGTGAGGTCATCGCATGGCTGCGAAGGCGCTTTCTTAGTTCACCGTAAGCCGGATCGAGGAAGTCCTTGCCGATGTCGCGCAGAAAATGAAAATGGCAGATGAGGTCCCTTGTGTTGGGAAAAACCTCCGCCACCGCCTTGATGATGCCGGTTCCCATGTCGTGAACACAGGCGCTCGGGGTCCCATAGTCGGCCTGCAACTTTCGCAGGAAGGGAACAATGTGGTCGGCGTGCTCGCTGGGTAGTTTGACATTGGCGAGAACGATCTTGCTCAGGCTGTCCACACCCGTCATCAGCGCCGGAGCATCTCCTTCATGGGTCGCGTCCAGATGAAGGACGTAACCACCGGAAAGCTTCATCGCCTGGTGAATCCCCGGGGTTGCCCGGTGATGCCCGGCGGCCAGGAAAGTGATGAACTTACGCCCCAGATAAGCGATCTCGGAGTTGGAAAGACGTACGTTCCGGACAATAAGCCCGGCGCGGACCTCCAGGATGGTTTGGTGGCGACGGAATAAGGCTTCTCCCACGAAAACCAGGATATCATAGGCCACATTGCAGCGACTGGGAGCAAGCCGGAGAAGTTCCTCGGAGCCAAAGACGCGGGAACAAATGCGGCATTCATATACCGTCTCGTGGGCGATGAACGGTCCGTTCATGCTGAGAACCGACTTTCGCCGCGTCTTCTGGACAACAAGCTTCCTGCCGCAGCCGCACACCTCCTGTTTCGGGAAGAACCGGATAACCGGCGGCTGGGGAAATAACGAAGCCGGCGATGTTTCCATCGACAGTCGGGTAAGACAGCTTTTTAAGGCTCGCCAGGCGGCGGCGCCTGAGTTGAAGTTGTTTTTTTTAGACCGTGCTGCTCGAAGAGCCATTGGATCTGCCTTGCATCGGTGGCAACACGTGTCTTGCGCGAGATCGCTCTTTTCAGATCTTCGAAGCTGGAGTCGGGATTCTGGATAAACTCCACCAGGATCAGAACCGCGATCTCCGCGGGAAGCTCTGCCGGCTTCCGGCTGAACATAGCCCGGCGCTGAACGTTGGCAATGGGCGGATCGATGGAGAAATAGACATGGGACCGTGCTATCTTCTGACGCTGCATTTTGCAGTTGCGGCACAGCTGAACCAAGACGGAATGGCACCTTACTCGAAGTTTTGCGCCCAGTGTTTCCGCAGTCATGCCCGTCGGGCTTCGCACGACAAGATCGATTAATGTCTTGGTGAGACTCCCGGACCGCGAGAAGCCGATATCGCGGTAAAACCACAGTCCGTCCCCGTCGAAGCGTGGGATAGAACGAAGCGTATACCAGCTGCCGTTGTGGGTGAAGCTGCTGAAGTATCCGACCTCGGCGAGAAAGCGACGAACCGAAGGAATCGAATACTTCATCTCGGCTGCAAGGGGTTCGATCATCCAGCAGGATTGTTCGTGAAAAAGAGAGAGAAGGTGCTGGTTCGGCTTTTCCCTGACGGACATAATTGCCTCCTGATAAAGTATTGCATTTTGTCCAGGAATTGGGCTCTACATGCAATACTTTATCAGAATATAGGAGACATGGCAAGGGTTGCGGTAGTATGACCGAATTGGAGAAATTTAGCGATTTGTTCTTTATATTCAGCTCGTTGTTCATGATTCTCTCGGTGTCACCAGCTGAAGACTCACTAAAAAATACCCTAGGAAATCATGGGCAAGTATGGCACAATGCATCGTCTAACATATTGATATTAAACGACCCAACTGAAAATTGTGATCATAG
>NZ_BAAHYZ010000084.1:0-2810 GCF_054657295.1 Desulfocastanea catecholica | reverse complement strand
GGGGGAGGATGTCAAACGCATCTTGTATTGAGAATATAACTGGCAATGTAACCAAACCAGACCAGAACGGCAGAGATTAGGCTTGCTGCTGGCAGTATTAATCTGATCTGCACAAGCAGAGATTTACCTTATTCCTGACATTTTGACCTTGCTCATGACCAAATATCACGATCGAAATGGAGCATTCCAGTACTTCCAAAATTCAAGGTTATTTTCGAAAAAACAGCTCCAGATGGAGCAGATTCAATTATTAATTTTTCCAGAGAATCAATCAAGAGAAATACTCCATTTTCAACATGGGGAAACGATAATTTCCTTTCTGCCGGTCGAGCCCAAGCTTAACGCTATTTGCAAACAATGTGAGCCCGTTGGCAACTATTGTGAGCCCAGCTGCTATTTTATTGGCAATTAATCAGAGTCCATAAGCAATCTGTTTGCGAGCCTACGCGTTCTTGTTTGCAAGTCGCTACACCTATATGACAGAAAACGGTGCCGCCCATGATGGATACTAAAAATATATTTTCATTATTTGCGAGTACTTGGCAATGGTGGCTAAAAAGCCACTTCATCTCCCTGCTGTCCGGCATTTGTAAAGCAATCCACCCAAAGACACCGCCGACCACTGCTACTACGCCATAAAAACAGAACACATCAAAGAACCGGACTCTTTCTGTCGATTTTGTAATAGTATTGCCTGGCCCCGATATCATACCAGAAATATTCGTTAATCATTCGAAGACATCTTAAATAAGAGGAGCAAGTCATGACAGACGTCTCAGGCTTTGGAGGTCACAGAAAAATCTACGAAGATCTTGTCAAGCGTTTGGCAAATACGGATATCGCCACATTAGCTGGACATCTCAAACTTCCGACAAACAATGCCGGAGAAGTTGAAGTTCTTTTCTTGGGCACAACCTACCTGATATCCAATACAGGTGCCCGGAGGTCTGATCGGAGGAACTGCTCATATGTCACGGCAAGTGCCCTGATCCATTATGTATTGACTGGATGCAATAGTAGGCCGGCAGGTGTATTTGTTCCTCTGGCTGAGTTGGCCGGGCCATTATTTAAAAATAGCAGTTTTTCGCAAAGTGCCTTGGAAGGGCCTATAATTAAGCGATTCCAGGGATGCGTTCCTGAATTGCTCTCGATAGCAGGATCAATCGGTGGTCTACAGGGTGGAATTTCCGGATTGGGTTCCGTAAGCTTAATTTTTGATGTAGTACCCAACATATTACTACAACTTATCTTCTACGATAAAGACGATGAATTCCCTGCCCGCGCAACCCTGTTGCTGGATGCTCACGCAACTCAATTTGTCGATTTTGAAGCTCTGGCTGTCTTGGTCGCGATATTTGTTCAATTTTTGACAAAAAATGAACGCTCCGGTTGAACTCCGTGGCTGTTTTCAGCTGAGCCTGACCGTAGAGTGGATTTAGGGGTTTGAGGTGCAGTGGAAAAACATACATAAGGGACCAGCCGGAGAGAGCGCGCACCTGTCTTTAAGCGGGATTCAATTCAATTGTATCATCAGCCAAGTCCAAATACTTTAACAGGAGTTTCGGGGATAATCGGTATGTCGGGCCGCAATCCCGCGCAGCACAAGGGATTAGCTGGCGGGACCCTGTAAGACCCCACTCTCGTCAACGTGGTAGCCAAAGGCCGATAGGACTTCACTCTGGGTCTTACTGGGTGTCTCCAGGCGACGCTCAGGTGTCCGGCTTCCTTTTTTTACCCTCAGGACATAGTGCAGATGCCGCATGTCGTCCATGACCTCCTCGATCGAACGTTTTCGACCGGCAGCAGCCATCTTCAATTCGATTCGGCGCAAATAGGTCATGGCCACCACACAGGTGAAAAGATGACACCTGATCTTGCTGTCCGTCCAGTGGCGGAGCGGGCTGGTGCCGACCAGATCGTCGTCCTTGCTGCAACGGAACCGGTCCTCAACCTGCCAGCGGGCAAGGCTCGCTTCGATGATATCGCCCGTCATCCAGTCCGTATTGTCGGTAATAATGATGTTTTTCCCGAACATCGCCTTTTTCCGGCTGACCAGAGAGACATTTTTGCGAAAGGTCAGCGCCAGACCGTCAGGGGATTGCTCGAATTCCAGCTCGTACAGTTGCGGCGTCATATGGAGTTGTTCGCAAAATCGAATATACCGCTCGCGAACGGCTTCCTCATTCCGCCAGTGTGGCGCCTTAGCTTTCACCTTGGCCCGCATGACCAGCAACTCCTGGCGTATGGCCGCAAGTTTTTCGGCAAAGGTGTAGGCCTGTTTGCGGGCAGACGCCGGGGTATGGGTAACAATGACGGTTCGCTCTTTGCCCCAGTACTCACCTTTGGTCCGGTAGGCGAGCAGGCACTCATCCTCCCGGCCTTCCTCGATATGCCGTCGATTTTCCGCTGTATAGGCAGGTTCAAAGCGCTCCAGCGATGTTGCGGCCAGGTCCTGGGCAAAATATGTTGAATAGGTGGTGATAAAATGAATCCGGGAGTGGTCGTCAATCCAGGCATAATTGTCATCGGCGTTCATGCCCTTGTCAATGACCACGGTGAGCCGCTCTTTCGTTTTGTTCAGGCCGCAGACCATGCCGAACATTTCATCCATCACCGTTGCGAAATGCTTGCTGTCATGGAGATTGCCGGGATAGACGCTGTAATATAACGGCAACCGTGAATCCCGGGCAACCAGCAGTCCCAGGCCAATTTGACGCAGATGATGCTTGCCCGCCTTGTTCTTGCCCTGCTGGGCAAGCTCCGATTCGGTTTGACTGGCCATGTAGGTGTAGTAATTGGTGGTGTCGAAG
>NZ_BAAHYZ010000083.1:0-3148 GCF_054657295.1 Desulfocastanea catecholica | reverse complement strand
ATAATTGAATAGTAGGGTAGTCAGTAGAGTAAAAATCAAAAGATATGGATAAGCCGCACGGCTGATTAGTATCGGTAAGCTCCATGTGTTACCACACTTCCACACCCGACCTATCGACGTTGTGGTCTACAACGAGCCTTCAGATGGCTTACACCATGGGATATCTTATCTTGAAGTGGGCTTCCCGCTTAGATGCTTTCAGCGGTTATCCCTGCCGAACTTAGCTACCCAGCAATGCCCCTGGCGGAACAACTGGTGCACCATAGGTTCGTCCATCCCGGTCCTCTCGTACTAGGGAAAGATCTCCTCAAATATCCTGCGCCCGCAACAGATAAGGACCAAACTGTCTCACGACGTTTTAAACCCAGCTCACGTACCACTTTAATTGGCGAACAGCCAAACCCTTGGGACCTGCTTCAGCCCCAGGATGTGATGAGCCGACATCGAGGTGCCAAACCTCCCCGTCGATATGGACTCTTGGGGGAGATAAGCCTGTTATCCCCGGAGTACCTTTTATCCGTTGAGCGACGACCCTTCCATGCGGAATCGCCGGATCACTAAGACCTACTTTCGTACCTGCTCGAGGTGTCCCTCTCGCAGTCAAGCTCCCTTATGCCTTTACACTCTACGGCTGGTTTCCAATCAGCCTGAGGGAACCATCGCGCGCCTCCGTTACTCTTTAGGAGGCGACCGCCCCAGTCAAACTACCCACCAGACAATGTCCTGGATCCAGATAATGGACCGCAGTTAGATTCCTAAGATAACAAGGGTGGTATTTCAAGGGTGACTCCATCGACACTGGCGTGCCGACTTCAAAGTCTCCCACCTATCCTACACATGTTATCTCAAAAACCAATGCCAAGCTATAGTAAAGGTTCACGGGGTCTTTCTGTCTAGTTGCGGGTAACCGGCATCTTCACCGGTACTACAGTTTCGCTGAGTCCCTGGTTGAGACAGTGGGGAAATCGTTACGCCATTCGTGCAGGTCGGAACTTACCCGACAAGGAATTTCGCTACCTTAGGACCGTTATAGTTACGGCCGCCGTTTACCGGGGCTTCGGTTCATTGCTTCACCTTGCGGCTGACAAGTCCCCTTAACCTTCCGGCACCGGGCAGGCGTCAGACCCTATACTTCGTCTTTCGACTTCGCAGAGTCCTATGTTTTTAGTAAACAGTCGCTCCCCCCATTTCACTGCAACCTGACTAGGCTCAATCAGTAAATAATTTCACCATGCAGGCACACCTTCTCCCGAAGTTACGGTGCTATTTTGCCGAGTTCCTTAACCAGAGTTCTCTCAAGCGCCTTGGTATCTTCTACCTGCCTACCTGTGTCGGTTTACGGTACGGTCACATTCATAACTAGATACGAGGATTTTCCTGGAAGCATGGAACCAGCCACTTTGTTGTCTAAAAGACATCGTCATCACGCCTCAGTGTTGAATAAGGACCCGGATTTGCCTAAGTCCTCCACCTACACGCTTAAACCGGGACTACCAACGCCCGGATGGCCTTACCTTCTCCGTCCCCCCTTATCATCAAACGCTATGAAAGTGGTACAGGAATATTAACCTGTTTCCCATCGACTACGCCTCTCGGCCTCGCCTTAGGAGCCGACTAACCCTGAGCAGATTAACTTGACTACAGGAAACCTGAGGCTTTCGGCGACAAGGTTTCTCACCTTGTTTTTCGCTACTCGTGTCAACATAAGCTCTTGTGGAACCTCCAGCACTCCTTTCGGTGTACCTTCACAGGCGGCCACAATGTTCTCCTACCGCTCGATAAGCTGATTTAAACCTATTAATTTGCTTAGCCGGGGAGGGGAGTTGCGAGCAAAAAGCGCTCGCTTAATGTAACTATCCTTCCAGCTTATATTAATACACTTAAATCAGCTTATCGAACCCGTAGCTTCGGTACTATGCTTAGCCCCGTTAAATTTTCGGCGCGGTATCATTAGACCAGTGAGCTATTACGCTTTCTTTAAAGGGTTGCTGCTTCTAAGCCAACCTCCTGGTTGTATAAACAATTCCACATCCTTTTCCACTTAGCATAGATTTAGGGACCTTAGCTGACGGTCTGGGTTCTTTCCCTTTCGACCACGGAACTTATCTCCCGTAGTCTGACTCCCGCACTCGAACTTGACGGTATTCGGAGTTTGAAAAGAGTTGGTAATCCGGTGGGACCCCTAGTCTTGTCAGTGCTCTACCTCCGTCAGTCAACATGCGAGGCTATACCTAAATATATTTCGGAGAAAACCAGCTATCACCGAGTTTGATTAGCCTTTCACTCCTATCCACAGCTCATCCGAACAGTTTTCAACCTATATCGGTTCGGGCCTCCATCTCGTGTTACCGAGACTTCACCCTGGCCATGGATAGATCACCCGGCTTCGGGTCTACCCCATACAACTCATCGCCCAGTTAAGACTCGCTTTCGCTGCGGCTCCACCTCTCGGCTTAACCTCGCTGCATAGGGTAAGTCGTTGACTCATTATGCAAAAGGCACGCAGTCACACTGTATAAATACATAGTGCTCCTACTGCTTGTAGGCTAACGGTTTCAGTTTCTATTTCACTCCCCTCCCGGGGTTCTTTTCACCTTTCCCTCACGGTACTCGTTCACTATCGGTCATCGGTTAGTATTTAGCCTTGGAAGATGGTCCTCCCAGATTCCCACAGGGTTTCACGTGTCCCGTGGTACTCAGGATATCCCTAGGGTGAAACTGTATTTCGCGTACCGGATTATCACCGTCTATGATCAGCCTTTCCATACTGTTCCGCTATACATTTTCAATCCCATGTCGGGCTCCTACAACCCCGGACTTGCGTCCGGTTTGGGCTTTTCCGCTTTCGCTCGCCGCTACTGACGGAATCTCTACATTGATTTCTATTCCTGCAGGTACTAAGATGTTTCAATTCCCTGCGTTCGCTTTTATTACCTATGTATTGAGTAATAAATGACAGGATATAACTCCTGCCGGGTTTCCCCATTCGGAAATCTCCGGATCAAAGCCTGTTAACGACTCCCCGAAGCTTATCGCAGCTTACCACGTCCTTCATCGCCTTCCGATGCCAAGGCATCCACCGTTAGCCCTTAATAGCTTATCCATAAAACTTGATTAAACTTTTAAGTTCTCAACTACTGTTACCTTC
>NZ_BAAHYZ010000082.1:0-3314 GCF_054657295.1 Desulfocastanea catecholica | reverse complement strand
ACGGAAAGTAATCCGTTCAGATTTATAGATAAAGGCCTCGTCTTGAGGATAAAGAAGAGCATTGCGATTGATCACATCCGCATAGGTGCCAATCTGGTATCGACAGAGGTGCTGCAGGTTTAATTGTGCTTCCATTAGAATTCTCCTCTCCCCTGTTTTAGTATGTTTTGATTCTGCCCCCTGAAGCAATAAAATTGTATCAATACCATTTTTATACCATTATTCGAAATAATATGATACATAAACAACATATTTCGAAAATAATTCGGTGTGTATTATCAAGTAACAGAGAACGTGGATTTAGTCAACCGCAATCAGCAATTCCCACTAAAAACTCTAACTAACTGAAAATACACAAAGTTTAGATATAGCGTTTCGCAGACTCTTACTTTCCCGGGTTTCTCCATCATTTATCTTGATCTGTCTTATCAAGCACAGGCAGTTAGATCTGCGCTTGATGCAAGGTTTAAAGAATGTGCGTTCGAGATGCATCCGGACAAGACAAAAATCGCTTATTGCAAAGATAAGAGTCGAAGAAAGGACTATCCGATCACAGAATTTGATTTTCTGGGGTACACTTTTCGACCTCGGTGGGTGTTGAACCGCAAGCGTAAAAGTATACTCCTCAATTTTACGCCAGCGGTCAGCAATAAGGCTGTTAAAGCGATGCGGCAAAAGACTCGTAAGCTGAATTTCTGGAATCGGACGGAACTAAGCTTGCTGATATTTCCATGTATTACAACCCGGTCCTTCGGGGGTGGTTGACTTACTATGGACATTTTTATCGATCGGCCCTGTATCCGGTTTTTAGGCACTTCAACAAAACGTTGGTAGCCTGGGCGATGAGGTAGTACAAGAAGCTGAAAGGTCATAAGTTACGAGCATGCAGGTTCGTTGAGCAAATAGCTCAAAAAGAACCTCATCTTTTTGTACACTGGCAGAAGGGAATGATAGACGCTTTTGATTGATGGGAGCGGTGTGAATCGAGAGGCTGGGGGTGAGATTCCTCCGGCCTGCTCATCATGAGACCTTTAATACTCTAAGGAATCAGGGGTACAATCTCGACCACAATTATGGTCTTGGCAAGAAAAACCTGAGCGCGGTGTTGACCATTTTGATGACGCTTGCTTTTTTCATCGATCAGGTGCAGCAATTGAGCTGTTGACTTTTCCAGGAAGCGTTACAAAAGGCGGAATAAAAACGCTATCTGTGGGAGAGTATGCGAGGGCTTTTCTACAACTTCCGGGCTGATTCCATGGAAACCATTTTACGCGCAATAACCCACGGCTTTGATCGTCGGGAACTAAAGGGGATCTGTCAAACGTAATGAGAATGAGAGACGACCGCTGCGCAGTATTGTCAAGATCGTACCCTGAAAAAGTTGGATAGACAGGGTGAATGAACTCTTATGTCCAAAAAATGTTAGAAATCACTTTTTCGCCCAAAGGTCAGCGGAAAAATCGGCTGAAAAAATGAGTGATCGAGAAACACGTCAAATATCGACTGTCATTTTATATTAGATGATTCATATGTTAACCACACGCCTTGGCTACTGGGCTAAAACGGGAACTGCTGAACCACAATAAATTAATTATTTTGATCTTATTCGTAAAAAAAACATAATTGCATTATTGTTTGACAAAAGGGCATGGTGATTATAAATGAAATTCGAAATCATCATAAAAGTTAAAAGGAAAGATGGAAGAAAAATGGAAACTATGGAAAATGGCAATACTGAAAAAAAAATAGACAAAATTGACGCCAAAATCATCCGCCTCCTTCAAAAAGACGGAAGAATGCCGAATACTGAAATCGCTAAGCTGGTAGGCATTACAGAAGCCACTGTAAGGAACCGCCTGAATCGCCTGACAAAAGATGAAGTAATTCGAATCGTTGCGGTTGGAAATCCTTTTAAGCTAGGATTTAAAATTGTCGGAAACATAAAAATCATCATACAGCTAAACAAAGCAGATAAAATCATTGAGGAACTGGTCAAACTTGATGAACTTTGGTATATTACACTGTTTTCAGGCGGGTCCGATCTGGATATCCTTTTTCATGTGAGGTCACTTCAGCAACTTCGTGAATTGTTATACGGCAAAATAAGCAAAATTGACGGTGTTATCAATACACAGACCTCTTTTCTCTTGGAGCGCATCAAGGCTTCTTACGAATGGGGAACCGGTCTGGACGACGATGACTGTAATGAGTAAGCGGTCAGGGAAACGCACCTTCTAATTCTAATTATAGTATCTTTCAGATGACTTGATATTTTTTGACTTAACAGCCCTATTTGAACGTCCTCGAAATCCATTCTCCAGGGGTCCGGTCTTTAGGGCGTTTTTCTTTTGATCTCAAATTGATACCATCGCTGATCCTGTAGTGTTTTAACCAGTTCCGGATGGTGGGTTTGTGAGGACGTTCAAAATTCTGTGTCAGTTAACAGAAAGCTGATATAGTCAGCTTGAAAAGGAGAACTGACATGACCGACGACAACACACAATTTTGAAAACTCCCGATAAAGCTTTTGTAACACAGTCTTCTTGATTTGGATAGAATATCCCATGTCAGTCACCTCAATGCCCCAATTTCAATTTTCAGTTGAGGCAACATCTATCCTGACATAGGGGGATACCGCCCGAGAAGGCTGACTGTTTGGGAGGTTCTTGACTTTTACAGTTAATCAAAAACAACCCCTGCCCTGACGACTTTACCTTCCATCATCTGCTTGTATGCTTCTTCAATCTGCTCAAGTTTAAATTTATGCGAAATAATTTTATTGAACGGATATTTATTTCCTGTCCTTGCCATAAAATCCAGGACCTTGGGCATTGTCCATGATTTGTAATTTGAGGATCCGATCACTTTCAAGGTTCCCTTTACTTTATCAGGATGGAGGTTGGATAATAAATGGTCTGTTGTGGCACAGCAGCCACAATACACAACAAGCCATACCTACACCAATCTGAATATGACCGAGATTCATTACAAGGCTGCCAGGCCAAAGCGTGACCAGTTGCATTCCCATGCTTCCCATGAACATTGCAAAAAAATTAATAAGCGCTGATGCGGATCCTGAATCCTCCTCCTGTTGTTCCAGCATCAAATGAGTACCTGGAACTCGTACCGTGATTACCGCCATTGTAACCGGTCCGACCGACAAGGCAAACAACCAGGGAGACATATGCCCAAAGACGGAAACAACTATTCCGCAAACAGCTATCAGAATAAAGCACCCGGTAATAATTAGTTTTGGTTCGACAAGTATCCTCATCCGCATATAGATCGTGGGGCCGACCATGGAACATGTGGCA
>NZ_BAAHYZ010000081.1:0-3418 GCF_054657295.1 Desulfocastanea catecholica | reverse complement strand
AAAAGGTCATCTGCAATTGTCTAAGCAAATCATCGTAATCGGTCAGGACTTCACTGCCAAGGGAGAACACATTGATTACACTACCAAACCAGATCAGGGAGTATCTCCAGACTGTATTGTCTCCCACAGTTACAATCTCAAAATAAATCTCTATATCTGGTTTGGTGTGTTCTGGGGGGTGCCAATTCCCCTGGTGACCCTGCTGTATAAATACCGAATCCTAACTTTTTCAGGCAGTGACGACAACCCGTTTGAGCTGCTCAACTCTCCGATGCAATGGCTCTTCCTGCTCCATCCGGTCCTGTTTGGTGTCATCTTCGGCATCCTCGGCACCGTTCGTCAGGAAAATGAACTCAAACTGGTTGATACCATCGGCCAACTGCGCGACCTGACGGTACACGACCCCCTCACCGGCCTCAAGAACCGGAGATATTTCGCCCACAATTTCCAAAACGAGTGCACAAGATTGCATCGGAGAAACGAGCCTCTCAGCCTGCTCTTTCTCGACTATTACAAGCGGATCAATGACGAGCATGGTCATCACATCGGCGATGTAGTCCTGAAAAAACTCGGTAGCTACTTGCACATTCAATGTCGCCCCTACGACACTCCGGTACGCTGGGGCGGAGAGGAATTCCTCATTCTGCTTCGCTCCACCGACGAATGGGGAGCGATTCTGTTTGCCGAACGGGTCAGGGCGGGTGTGGCACTAGGCATCAGCCAGAACCTCCCTTTCACCTTCACGATCTCGATCGGCCTGGCCGAACACCAGACCGATGACACCATGGAGGAACTTGTGAACCGCGCCGACCAGGCCCTCTATCACGCCAAACAGACAGGCCGCAACCGGGTAGTTCCGTGGTCGGTTTTGCTACCCGAAGTGCCGCATGGAAAGATTTCCATTTTGCCTCATTCAGACTGGATATTATGCTCACTGTCATTCGCACATCTACCCTTGAAATATTATTTTAGGGCGAGTACGAAATATTCATATTGACTTATAGATTGCAAAAAAAAATGATTCCTATATTAGTATTTTGGAATATCATTGTTTCCAGTTTTTAGTGACGTTTCAGGAAACGGATTAAAAGTCATTTCCTTCATAGCTTTGCAACCTCATGCTGGAGTGATTGCGTCGTGAGCAAGAGTCCAAAGAAACAAGCCGGCCAACTAGCGATTCAGAATCATGGAGAACTGGCATCAATGTATACCCTGGAAAAAGAACAATTAGTCACTGCGAGCCTGGAAGAAAGTTGGAATTTTCTCCAAAATCCTGCCAACCTGAACTTGATCACCCCTGCAGACCTGCACTTCTTGATTATTTCTCCTGTACCGGAAAACATTATTAACGGTTTGATTATCGAGTATCGGATTTCCATCCCCATATTTGGTGCTCAAAGATGGCTTGCCGAGATAAAGCATATTCGTCAGAAAAAATCGTTTGTAGATGAACAGCGAATTGGCCCGTATACCTTCTGGTATCACTATCACGAACTCACTGCGGCCCCAAAAGGTGTCAAGCTTATCGACCGCGTCCATTACGCCGTCCCATACGGTATCTTTGGTCGCCTTCTCCACAGCCTTTTTATAAAAAAAACTCTGGACAGGATATTTGATTATCGACAAAAGAAAATCTGCGAAATCCTGGGGTCCTGAACATTAAAAAATAGTGCAGTGCATCGTTTATATCTTGTTGTAGCTCTTATAGTTGCCCCTGGGTATCGTTTCGCCTGGCTCCTGGGGAGCAATGATTTTTCTTCTTTTCGATGGGGTAAAACCCTTTCTAGCGTCGTGGTTCGATACTCACCAGGGTGGAAGTTTTGGTATTATGCTTGATGATACGGTTGCTTCAGTATATGCCTTTCTCATTCTTCAAATTGGGAAATATGTGCGTGAAAAGCGACACCAGGATCGAAGTCGGCAAATGTAGGATAACCACAGGGGGAATGAGGGGTTGGTTTTTGTGAAAGGGCGGGTCCGCAGACGATGAGGAGCGAGGCTATTTCACAAAAACGAAATGAAAAACCCGGTATGTTTCTATTACCAGGATTACTACCCAGAGGAGAATACATATTCCGGCTGCTGCCGCAGATATGTCTTTGATTACCTTAATTTTTCTATTCTCCTCCTGGGTGAGGAAATCGCATATCGCCTCAATGGCGCTGTTGAACAGCTCGGCCTGCAGCATCATCGCGGTGGCAGCTGCAAGCAGAAGGAAGTCGACCCACTGCCTGAAAAAGAAAAAGAACAGCAGAACGGCTACTGAAAGAAAGAGTTTGTAGGTCACGCTGAAATCATAGCGGATTGCGTATTTCAGTCCTGAAAGGACGATGCCTATCTTCCGTATGGGATGATACCCTTGTTCACCGGTTGCAAGAAATTTATTCCGCATTTTTTTGCCTTTAACGTAAAAAAACAAATATTTATGGATGTTTAAGTGCTCCGAATATTTGCGCAAAAACAAACACACAAAACAAACCGACGGTTGCACCGGCTATGACATCGGTGAGATAATGCACCTTGAGATATACTCTTGAATAACCGACAAGTCCTGCAAGAGTGATACAGGCTCCCCAGATGAGAAAAACTGTCGGTTGTCCGACTTTTCCTGCAGCGACCAGACAGAAAGCAATGGCAACGGCGGTTGCCTGGGATGTATGGGCGCTTGGAAAGGAAAAATCAGATGGCATGGCGACAATGAGATTTTCCACTGCGGGCCGTGGGCGTGCTATAAGTATCTTAAGCAAATGAGTTATCGCGGATGTGCCCAAAAGTGAGAGCAGGATAAACACTCCTTCTGTACCCTTCTGTAGAGAGAAAAAAATGGCACAGAGAAGAGCACTCAGCGGGAGAAGGATGGCGAGGGAGCCAAGCCAGGTAACCGTTGCGAAAAAACTGTCCATAGTATTCTGTTCTGTTGGAGCTGATGGTATGAGATTCAGTGATAGGTAATCGCTTTTTAAGCCTGCCTTTACTTTTTCGAAAAATTCTTCCAACCAGCCATCAATTTCCAGCAACCTATCTTTTTTCCGCCGACCTTTCAAGCGATTATATGCTTTTCAAGATATTGCTTCAACATATTCAGGGAAAAGCTGTTTCATCTCCAAAAGTGGGGTTGAGCCATGTCAAGAACCTGTTTTATCGACATTACGTCTTGGTGAAAGGCCCTGTTTACTGCTATTGTTGCAGTTATCAGGGAAAAGAATCCAGATATCAAAGGTTCTCCATGCGAGACCAATTATAGCGAGAGCCAAAAGGCACTATCTAACTGGGCAGGTGTTGCACATCACTCATAGATTCCTCAAGAGAGAATTTCTGAATTCGTGGGACATTATACAAAATTCCAACACTAACATTTTGCGGTCAAACCGCAGATGTTCGCTTTAAGATAGCCAAATCGAAGATTTAAATATTTTAC
>NZ_BAAHYZ010000080.1:0-3519 GCF_054657295.1 Desulfocastanea catecholica | reverse complement strand
ACCCCCCCCCCCCCCCCCCCCCCCCCCCCCCCCCCCCCCCCCCCCCCCCCCCCCCCCCCCCCCCCCCCCCCCCCCCGCTCCGGTGTTGTACATCACGGTCAGCAATACACGATCTCGTATCCCGCTCCACGTGTCCAAATCGGGAGCGTCCAGCAGGGTGTCGACCTCCTCAGTCGTCAGGAAAGTGAGCAACCGACGGTCGGCCCGCTTCTGCGGAATGGCCATGATGGGGTGCAGGTCGGTGGTCCAAAGCGGTTCCATCATCAATAGGTAGCGCACGAATGCGCGGATGGCCGTCAGTCGTGCATTGCGGGTTCGGGGCCCGTTGCCTCGCGTGGTCTCTGCATCATCCAGGAAGTCGAGAACGTTCTCCACGGAGAGGTGTTCGAGGCAGACCTTCGATGGTTCAGTGTGCTTCTTGTCTCTGATGTAGAGCAGGTAGAGCCGGAGGCCGTCTCGGTATGAGGCGATGGTGTCAGGACTGCACAGCCGCTGATTCGGTAGATATTGTGCGAAGAACCGTTTCATGTATGCGGGTATGTCTGTCGGCGTTGTTCTCATTGGTCGTCTCCATTCCTGTATATGTGCCCGAGGAGGCGTTTGGTGCATTCTTCGAAGAGCGCGGGGACCGCCGTCAGGTAGTAGTACGTTGCGGCCAGGTTCGCATGCCCGAGATACCGGGCCAGATCCTGCACGGCCGCGTCGATGTCCAGTCCGTCACGGTACGCACGCAGCAGGTGGTTGCAGGCGAACGTGTGCCTTAAGTCGTGGATGCGCGGTGAGTGACCCTTAGCAGTGCCTTCCAGCCCGGTTCGGGTGCGGATCTGAGCGAAAGCCCATTGGAACGAGCTGTAGCACAGCCTCCCGCCCCTGGCCGACACGAAGAAGGCCGAGTGGGGCCCCCCCGGCCCAAAGCGTTCGTCGCGAGCCTGTTGGTACTCCTGGAGGCGGCGCGCAGTGCAAGCGGTAATCGGCACCAGGCGTAATGCCAGGTTCTTGCTGTTGCGGACGTTGATTAGTCTTTCTTCGAAGTCCACATCGGCATTGTCAAGCGCCAGGGTTTCGCCGACACGCATCCCGGTACAGGCAAGCAGACCGATCAGCGTGGCATTCCGTAGTTGGTTGGTCAGCCCATTGCTTGTCACGCGCTCCCGTGCCGTCTGCATCAGGGTAACGACTTCCTCGGGGGTATAGATATACGGCTCGATCCGCGATACACTTGCACCGAGAATACCTGTGGGCGGGACTTGGGTGGCGGGTTCGCTGACGGCAAGGTAGCGAGCGAAGCTGCGCAGTACGTTGAGGCGTTTCGCGTAGTAGGCCCGGCTCCCTGTTCCAGGGGCAGTCGCCCATTCCAGAGCCAGCTTGATGGTCAACGGTTCACATGGTGCATGCCGGTCGACGTAAGCCGCAAAGGAGCGCAACAGGAATTCCTCCGTCCGGAACACGCAGCCCAGATTGCGCTTGTGCACGATGTAGCGGTCGACAGTCGTCTGCATTGAGGTGTCAGTGTTCACATCGCACCTCCCGGCCAAGGCTGGGCAACGCGACGCAGCGCGGGAAGGTCAACCTGAGCGTAGATCGCAGTCGTCTGCACGGCGCAGTGTCCGAGCACGTCGGCGATGCTCTTCAGAGGAACGCCCTCCTGTTTCATCCGTGTGGCTGCTGTATGTCGGAGGATGTGGGTGCCGTTGAACTGCTCCGCCAGCCCGGCCAACTCCCATGCATGACGTATGGAGGATTTTAGCGCATGGGTGGTAGCGGGGACCCACTCCGGCTTGGCTCGTTGTAGGAACAAGGCCCGACTTTTCGATGCAGGCCGACCATGCCGTAGGTAATCGGCCAAGGCCTCACCGAGGCGTACCGGCAACGGCAACCAGTAAGGACAGCGCTGCTTGTGGTTGGCCACCCGAACCGTCCCGGCCCGCCAGTCGATGTCGTCCAGAGTCAGTCGGGCCACATCGCCCACGCGGATGCCCAAATCCGCCAGGAACAGGATCACGGCGTAGGTCCGCTTGCCGATGTCAGTATCACAGTCGATGCCTGCCAAGAGCTGCGACAGGTCATTCTGGGATACGATCCTCGGTGATGGGGCCGGTCGTGGCGCGGGCATCATCGGCACAGCAGCTCTGAGCCCCTCGACCGCCAACCCGTGCATTTTCGCGAACCGCAAGTAACTCCGCAGTACCGAGCAGAACGCCCGGGTTCGGCAGTTCTTCGGCGTTGGCGGCAGTGCATCCAGATAGGTATGGACACGCCCCGAGGTGAGAGTTGAAAGATCGACAGCACCGTCGGCGAAACAGGCCAAGAGGAACTCCTGCAGCTGACGCCCGTGCTGTTCAACGGTCCCCGCCGCGAACCCGCGATCCCGATGTAGATAGACTTGGTAGGCAGTGACTTCGACCTGTACCGGGGGCAGCTTCTCAGGATGAGGGTGGCGTTCATGGATAAGCCGTAGCGCAAACCGAATAGCGGTACGCCTCGGTCCCCTGGATGTCATCCCAGGGGGCGCCTCGGGACGGTTTGGGGACACGTACTGCGCCAGGAACGCCTCCCCATGCATCGTGCTGGCCGCATCCACGGCGGTCCCCCTGGCAGCCAGCCAGTCCCCGAACCGAGACATGAGCAGCAACGAGTGCTGCACATACCTCAGGCTATGGCCATCGCGATGGTAACGAACCGCTGCCTCCTCGACGACCCACCCAAGGTGGTTCTCACGCAGCGCCTCCCTCTGTTCTGTCTTTCGAAAATAGTGTTCCAACATGTGGGTCTCTCCCAATAGAGGGTGAAATGGGCGAGTCCGAGTGACTCCCCCCAACCCACAATAATATGCGCAGTTGTCCATCCTGCCTGCACACCCACAGCCCCTTCCTGTAAGCATGTTGGAAAAGCCGTCTCCGCTCTACACTCTGCATATTCTGGATGTCCGCATAGTCAATTTTCCACCTGGCGCGGGCGCCTCGCATAAAATGAAAGACGTTGTCCTCGTTGATGGTCAAATCGGTAATCCAGGTGAAATGCTGCGTCTTATCGGTCTTACTGTTTTCTTCCCAATACTCCACAAAGGTGACTTTTTTCTGCTGATGGGTCTTGTTGAGTGGTGCATTGTAAACAATACGAAAACAATGGGTTAGATATGGTTTGTCCGGTTTCGTTATAGCCAGTTCCGTTACATCACCATTGGCCTCGGCAGTGTCTACGTACTGGAAAAGAAATTTGTGGTCACCCGGTTTTACACCCAGGATATAGTGGAGGTTATAGGCCTCAAGATCTTCAATATGGGGTCCGTTAGAACTGAGACCATCCTCGTTGACGATGAACTGGAGATGGGGATGGTCCTGACGCAGTTTACCGAGAAAACGTCTTACGGCATTACGTTCACAGTCCATTTTCGTCTCGCCGTCCTGTTTTTTAATGGTTTCAGGGGGGAGAACAATCACTTCCTTGTGATCAGGACTGACAACAGCAGCGCCGACCGTTTGCAGATAATAGGTAACTTTGCCGGTTTTTTTATTTCTT
>NZ_BAAHYZ010000079.1:0-3520 GCF_054657295.1 Desulfocastanea catecholica | reverse complement strand
CTCGGTTACGGATATTTTGATGAAATCGACAACCAAGCGCCGCAGATTGAATCAGCACCGCTGATCACGTCAGTAATAGGTGCAATATATCTTCTATTATAACCCTGTTCTCCTTCGGCTATAACAGCAGAAGCGACTTTTTATCAAAGATCAGCCCCTTGTTGAAAAATCCCGACGAAATCGATTTTCGCCGTTTTTAAGCTCGGACCGGGAGAGCGGATGGCTTTCTACTGGAAGCTCCTGCTCTCTTGATTTTTAGGCTGTTGATTGTCCGCGCCATGAAGCGTTTGAGTGTCATGATATCGTTTAAATCTTTCATCTCTTTGATCAGGCAGAGTTGGATCTCCAAAATTTCAGTGATAAATGCGAAATAGCTGACCGAACATCAAATATTTATCAAGATTATGAAAGCATATGTACAATTGCTGTTTTTTTCATGTGTTCTAGGAGCGCTCTCTTTGCAGGCGAATGAAATGGGTCCCTTAAGCATCCACCCTGAAAACCCAAGATATTTTGCGAATCCAACTGGAGGTGTTGTATACTTAACCGGATCTCACACCTGGGCGGCTCTGCAGGAGCGTGGCATCGAAGGAGAAACCCCGGACTTTAACTACATAAAATACCTGGATTTTTTAAAAGAATATAATCATAATTTCCTACGTATGTGGTCATGGGAACATGCAACATGGATGCAATTCAGAGAGCGTGAAGTATTAATTAGGTATACCCCGACCATCTATATGCGAACAGGTCCGGGGACTGCACTTGATGGAAAACCTAAATTTGATGTAAAAAAATTCAATCCCATTTTTTTTGAGCGATTACGAAGCCGTGTATCGCTGGCGCGCGAGAGAGGACTCTATGTTGGCGTTATGCTGTTTCAGGGTTTTAGTGTGGAACAAAAAGGACAAAAAGGGGTAGACCGTAAAATGGGTAATCCATGGGATGGACACCCATTTAACAAAAGCAACAATATTAATCAAATCGATGGTGATATTGACCGTAATGGTGAGGGAGAAGAAGTCCATACACTCGCCGATCCTGCTGTTGTGCAATTACAGGAATCTTATGTCAGGAAAATGGTTGATACTCTAAACGATTTCGACAATATAATTTGGGAAATCAGTAATGAGAGTCATGGTGATTCCACAGAGTGGCAGTATCATATGATCCAATTCATTAAAAAATATGAACAAACCAAACCTCAACAGCACCCCACATGGATGTCGTTCCAAGCGTCAGATCATAGCGAAGGAACGAATGAAAATCTTTTCAAAAGTCCCGCTGAAGCCATTTCTCCGGGAAAAGAAGGGGGGTATGTAGATGAGCCGCCTGCTTCTGGAGGAGAAAAGGTCATAATTGTTGATACCGATCACCTGGATCCGTGGTTACAGCAGATAAAGGACGAATGGGCGTGGAAATCCTTTTTACGTGGTTTGAATCCGATTGTCATGGATGAATATATGGATTTTCGTGCTGGAAGTCCCGACCAACCTGTAGTAAAATTTGAATCGATACGTAAAGCGCTAGGACAGACAAAAATATTGGCTCAACACGTCAATTTAGCGAATATGTACCCGCATGGAGAACTGTGCTCTAGTAAATACTGTCTTGCCGATCCTGGCAAAGAGTATCTGGCTTTCAAGCCGGAATTAGATGAGGTGATCTGGATTAATTTGCCTCCGGGTGTTTATAAAGTCAGTTTCTACGACTCACAACTCGGAAAATTCGTGAAGACTGAAGAATTGATAATTAAAGAACAGTCTAAATGGAGTAAATTATTTCCGTTTAAGAAAAAACAGCAGATAGTTTGTCCCTTCGAAGGATTAGGGGTCGTTCATATCAAGAGAAAGAGCGTACCGTGAATGGAAGGTAGTGACAGGTACTTATCTGTTTTATTACTACCTTAAAAATATCAATAAAATGGTTAATATAGTTGATAGGAAGAATACCTTGGGATTATTTATTAAAACTAGCTTGGTAACTTTTAAAAAGAGGTGGGCACTATATTGGATGAAAAGATCAGGGATGAATTCGGCAGGTAGACGAGCTATGTTTTTTGCAGGATTGTTTGCTCCGAAATACAAATCACGGTGCTACCTCGCTAAAAAAGGACCTGTTGGATATATTGCACAATCCGCTGTTATCGAACACTCTGGATTGGAACTAACCAATGATGTTTATATTGGGGATAGGGTAACTATTTATCAATCCTCAAATGGGGGTACTGTTTCTCTCAAAAAAGGAGTGCATCTCTACAGCGACATCATTATAGAGACTGGCGAAAAAGGCATGATAACCATAGATGAAGAAACTCATATTCAACCTAGATGTTCTATTTCTGCATATAAAGGATCTGTTAAGATTGGTAAGCGTGTTGAAATAGCCCCAAACTGTGCTTTTTATCCGTATAATCATGCAATAGATCCTGGTGAGTTAATTCGAAATCAACCGCTCATTAGTAAAGGAGATATTATTATTGAGGACGATGTCTGGTTGGGCTTTGGTTCTGTAATTCTTGAAAACGTTTGTCTTGGTCAAGGGTGCGTGATAGGTGCCGGTTCTATCGTTACAAAAAACATTCCTCCAGGTGCGATTGCTGTTGGAAATCCTGCAAAGATTATTGGCCATCGAAATAATATCAAATTAGTCCAAAATAAAGTTTCATGACTACCACGAAAACACCTAAACTAGTTGCTATTGTAATTCCACTGTCAAACAGAACGGAACTAACTGCAGCAGAACAAATTTCTCTTCGTCATTTACTGCATCATCTTGGGACATATGATAAATATTTTATTGCGCCACATGGATTAGCTATCAGTCATCCTGAAGTGCAAAATAAATATTTTGATCAGAAATACTTTGGGAGTGCAGAAGCTCATAGTAAACTTTTATTATCTTCTTTATTTTATAAAGCTTTTAAAGAATACAAATACATTCTGATATACCACTTGGATTCTTTGGTATTTTCGGATCAACTCACCGAGTGGTGTCAGCAAGGATATGATTACATAGCGCCTCCATGGATAAAACATGAAGATGCTCCCTATGCGGGTATGACCAAATTTGAAGGCAAAGTTGGCAATGGCGGTTTTTCTTTGAGAAGAATTGAGAGTTTTATAAAAGTTATAGATTCAAATAAATATTATATAGATCCAGACAAATATTGGCAACAGTTTTGTAAGAACAGATCAAAACTTAAACAACTAGTCAATTTGCCAAGAAAATATATTAAGCGTATCTCAAAATTTAATAATGCGAAGAAAGAAATAGATGAAAAAATAACTATTGAAGATATGTTTTGGGCAAACAGAGGAAAGTATTATTATCCAGAGTTCAAAATAGCACCTATAGAAATTGCGTTGAAGTTTGCTTTTGAATGTGTGCCTCATTACTGTTATGAGCAAAATGGTCATCAACTTCCATTCGGCTGTCATGCTTGGGAAAAATACGAAAAATCATTCTGGGAGCCTTTTTTATTGCCAGATGCTATTTGTCATAAGTAATTAAAAGTAAC
>NZ_BAAHYZ010000078.1:0-3657 GCF_054657295.1 Desulfocastanea catecholica | reverse complement strand
AGCAGGACACCTCTGTTCATTACCCCACAGGCTATGACGACCCCCGGCCCTTCACCCCGGCATGGCAGCAGGCAATAACCGGCGTGGCCCGGCAGGAGGTGATCCATGTGGCACGAGAGTTCGCCGAAAATGCCGACAAGACCCACGGCAAGTCCATGATTTTTTTAGGTGCGGGGACCAATCACTGGTATCACAGCGACATGATCTACCGGGCCATCGTCAACCTGACAACCCTCTGTGGCTGCCAAGGAGTTAACGGCGGAGGATGGGCTCACTATGTGGGGCAGGAAAAAGTACGCCCCCAGGCCGGCTGGTCCCAGCTTGCCTTCGGTCTTGACTGGACACGCCCGCCACGCCAGCAAAACGGTACATCATTCTACTACTTTGCCACCGACCAGTGGCGTTATGATGACCTTAACGCTGAATCACTTCTCTGGCCCATGGCCGGTGGCGATTCTCTTCGACATATGGCTGATTACAACGCCGTTGCCGTCCGACTTGGCTGGCTGCCCTCTTACCCTCAGTTCAATCGCAATCCCTTGGATATCTGCAAAGAGGCAGTGGAGAAAGGTGCAGCCACGGATAAGGATATTGTCGCGCATGCAGTCGAACAGCTGAAAAACGGCTCGCTGCGCTTTGCCGTCGAAGACCCCGACCATGCGGATAATTTTCCCCGGGTACTCTTTCTCTGGCGGGCTAATCTGCTTGGGGCCAGCAGCAAGGGCCATGAATATTTTCTCAAGCATCTCCTGGGTGTTGACAACGGTGTACAGAACGCCGAGAGTGAGCTCCGTCCCGAGGAGATTACCTTGCGGGACCCGGCCCCCGAAGGAAAACTCGACCTTCTGGTCACCCTGGAACTTCGTATGTCGACCAGCGCCATGTACTCCGACATCGTTTTGCCGGCAGCGGGCTGGTACGAGATGCACGATCTGAGTACCACCGACATGCACTCTTTTATCCATCCGTTCAACCCGGCGGTGGACCCGCCATGGGAGGCGAAGACCAGTTGGGACCAGTTCAGCGCGATCGCTGAGAAATTCTCCGAATTGGCTGCAGTCCACCTGGGGGAGATGAAAGACCTGGTCGCGACTCCTCTCCTGCACGACAGTCCGGGTGAGATTGGTCAGTCGGAAATCCTTGACTGGCGCAAGGGTGAAACTGAGCCGATACCTGGGCGGACCATGCCACAGCTCTCGGTGATCACCAGGGATTTCCCCAATGCCTATAAAATGATGACGGCATTGGGGCCTTTGGTCCATCAGGTGGGAGTTGGCTCTAAGGGCGTCGCCTGGTCCGGCAAAGAGGAGTATGAAGAGCTTGCCGTCGAACTCGGTACGGTAACCACCCCCGGCAAGAGTTATGGTATGCCGTCACTTACCACCGGCAAGCAGGCCGCCCAGGTCATCTTGAAACTGGCGCCCGAGACCAATGGCGAAACCGCCTTCAAGTCCTGGGCCGGGGTTGAAAAAAAGAGTGGGCTGTCCCTTACCCATCTGAGCGCCGGACGCCGGGACGAGAAGATTTCCTTCAATGATATCACAGCCCAGCCTCGAAAAATCATCACCTCACCGGTCTGGAGCGGTATCGAATCTGAAACCCGGCGCTATTCACCCTTTGTCATCAATATCGAGGAAAAAGTGCCTTTCAGGACGCTGACCGGTCGAGCTCAGTTTTACCTTGACCACCCCTGGATGCTCAATTTCGGGGAGGGACTCCCCTTATACCGACCACCTCTTCATCTGCCTGTCGATAATAGTCCCTATAGCGTTGGAGAAGCACTTGCCAAAATAAAACCGGGCATAACAGAGGATGGGCGAAAGAGTCTGGCCCTCAACTACCTGACACCCCATTCCAAGTGGTCAATCCACAGCACCTATTCCGATACCCTGATTATGCTCACCCTGTTTCGCGGTGGCGAGGCCATCTGGATCAGCGACGTAGACGCACGGACTCTGGAAGTGAAAGACAATGAATGGCTCGAGTGCTTCAATGAAAATGGGGTGGTCATGGCCAAGGCCGTGGTCAGCCACCGGATTCCTCCTGGTGCGGCCTTTATGTACCATGCCCAGGAGCGTCTCATCAATACACCGGGCTCCTCACTCTCCAAACAGCGAGGCGGCACCCACAACAGCGTAACCCGAATTATGGTGAAACCGACGCATATGATCGGCGGCTACGCCCAACTCAGCTACGGCTTCAACTATTACGGTCCGGTCGGGTCCCAACGGGACGAGGTGATCGTGGTACGTAAAGCCGGGGAGGTGGATTGGTATGAAGATTAAAGTCCAGCTGTCCATGGTGCTCAACCTGGACAAATGTATCGGCTGTCATACCTGCAGTATTCCTTGCAAAAATGTCTGGACCACCCGCAAGGGCGCCGAATATATGTGGTTCAACAACGTCGAGACCAAGCCGGGCATCGGTTATCCCCGTGAATGGGAAAACCAGTCGCTGCATAAAGGCGGTTGGATCATGGACAAAGGCGAGCTCCGCCTCAAGGCCGGCGGACGCCTGCACAAGGCTTCCCGTATTTTTCATAATCCCGACCTCCCTGTCATTGACGACTATTACGAGCCATGGGACTATGATTACGAGAGCCTTATCACTGCCCCTATTAAAAAACACCAGCCTTCCATCCGTCCGAAATCCCAGCTGACCGGAGAACCCATGCAAATTAAATGGGGGCCCAATTGGGACGACGACCTGGCTGGTGTCTGCGAGACCGGAGCTCGGGACGTTGACTTCAGCGGTCTTGATCACGCCATCTATCTTTCCTTCAAGCAGGCCTTCATGTTCTACCTGCCCCGGTTGTGCGAGCACTGCCTCAACCCGGCCTGTGTCGCTTCGTGCCCCTCGGGGGCGATGTGCAAGAGGGACGAAGACGGCATTGTGCTCGTCGACCAGGAACGGTGCCGCGGGTGGCGCTACTGCGTGTCGGGCTGTCCTTACAAGAAGGTCTATTTTAATTGGCAGACCGGACGATCGGAGAAATGCATCTTCTGTTATCCGCGGCTTGAGGCAGGTCTTACAACGCTTTGTGCCCATAGCTGCGTCGGCCGCATCCGCTATGTCGGGGTGGTTCTTTACGACGCCGACCGCATTTATGAAGCCGCATCGGCCAAAACCGACAGGGAGGTCTATCCGGCCCATCTGGATCTCTTTCTCGACCCATCGGATCCGGAAACGATCAGTACAGCACGAAGCCAAGGTATTCCCGATCACGTGATGGCAGCTGCCAGGCGGTCGCCGATTTATCCGCTGGCCAAGACATGGCAGCTGGCCCTGCCGCTGCACCCGGAATTCAGGACTTTACCGATGGTCTGGTACATTCCACCCCTCAGTCCCGTCGAGGCATTGGCTAAAAATGAGGACATTATGACAGCTGTCGACAACCTCAGAATCCCGGTAAAATACCTGGCCAATCTGCTGACGGCCGGAGATGAACAACCGGTTCGCACAGCCCTGAAACGGCTGGCTGCCATCCGGGCTTATATGCGCTCGGTGCGAGTGGAAAAGAAACCTGACGATACCATCGCGGCCTCCGTCGGCCTTGATTCACAAACTCTCCTTAAAATGTACGATCTTCTCGCCATCGCCAGGATCGAGGATCGGTCCGTCATCCCCACGACCTCCCACCCGGATAAAAGTCCGCTG
>NZ_BAAHYZ010000077.1:0-3758 GCF_054657295.1 Desulfocastanea catecholica | reverse complement strand
AAACACAATTATTGTAAAACTATATGAGGTCTCGAATATTTGCTAATCAATGACCGCCTTTATAATTGATTTTTCTCTGTTCTTTATAATAAACTCAGATGATTATATCCCTGTAACAATTGAAAGGTGATTGATGAGCACTGTCTGGATAAAAAGCAATAAAAATAGAAAAAAGTTGAAAGATGATGTGGCGTTACTCCTAGAAAATGCTGCAGCCTGGGACTGGCTGGGCGAAGAAGAATGCCCTGTTCTCTTAAAACCCAACCTTGTTGTCAGTAGTCCCGCATCAGGGGGAGCTACAACAACACCGGCAATTGCGGAAGGGCTTATAGAATGGCTTGCCGATCACGGCTTTTCAAATATCATCATAGCAGAGGGCTCGTGGGTGGGAGACTCCACAGCCAGGGCTTTTGAAGTATGCGGCTATGCAGCACTTGCACAAAAATACAATATTCCCCTGATTGATCTCCAAAAAGACAGTTCGGTTAAAAGAAAAACCCCCATTGGAGAATTTAAAATATGTAAGACCATTGCCGACCTTGAAGAAAAAGGAGGAAGCCTTATCAACCTTCCTCTGGTAAAAGGACATGGTCAGACTCGAATGACCTGTGCTCTAAAAAACCTAAAAGGGTGCATTCCAAATGCAGAAAAAAGACGCTATCACACCCTTGGCGTTCACAAACCTGTTGCCTACCTCAACACCCTTATAAAACAGGCCTTTGCCTTGGTAGACGGTTTAAATCCGGATCCCTGCTGGGAAGAAGGCGGGAGTCCACAGCAACGGGATCTTTTGCTCCTTGCTAAAGACCCCGTTGCCATTGACAGCTATGCCTGCCGCCTTCTCGGTTTTTTAGACGAAGATGTTGAATATCTCTCCTTTTCGGACAAGCTCGGCATAGGAGAGGGCCATACTTCTGATGAAGAAATTATAAATCTCGATGGCACTGCTATAGAAGAAATTTTTCATAGTCATTTCCAGATTGGAGTAAAAAAGTGGATTGACTCAACTGTAGACCAGAGATCAGCCTGCTCCTCCTGCTTTGGACACCTTTCATCTGCTCTCAGATATATCCAGGAGGAGTACCCGGATATAATAACTCAGTCCCTCCCCTCACTCTGTATTGGCCAGGAGTTCAAGGGAAAGAGCCTCTCTTCAACCCAGAGAGGCATCGGAATCTGTACTGTCTCAGAAGGCAATAAAGCTCTACGGGGCTGTCCTCCCTCCAAGGAAAGTATACTTGCCTTTCTTAAAAAGGAGTTTTCTTCCGAATGATTTTAATAGGTGCGTAGACAGAATTTACATAGCGTGAAAGCTGACCAGGTGATAAGTAGCTGCTTTTAACGACCGCCCTAAAATACCAGCTCCCATTGAACGAGTTGCTGCATTAGGCATAGAGTAACAGATACTTACAGAAGTGTTACGCAGATCAGGAATGGGTTTAATTTGTATTTCGGCTTAAATGGCAGGAGCTTGTCCGAGGACATTTTCTTCGGTTGTGGACGGAACCGTTACCATCTCCAGTGTTCATTTGAGAATACTTTATTTTTTTGGTGAGATCGATCCATGGATGAGACCCACGATATTTACTTGTGTCAGTTGAGTGAAACAGTATCCTGTGGGGCCTGTTGTGGTTTGTATAATTTACCGGATCTATCACGTGAAAAACTTGAGATTTTGTTGTCAAGGCGAACGAAGGATTTCGAATCGGTCCCCAGAACTGAAGACGGGATTTTTCAATTTCAAAGAAGAAACAAAGGACCACACAGGCTGTCACGGCCGTTTCCCCAATTGCACCACTGCCCTTTTTTGGGGTTGATCGGTGATGAGAAACGGTGCGTTGGTTGCCTCCTCCACCCGGCAATGCCCGGTAACAATGGCGTAGATTATCGCTCTCTGAGCTGGTACGGTGAAATGGCATGCCGCACCTACTTTTGCCCCACAACCAATAAACTCCCTAGCGTCTACCAATCGATTCTTACAATGGTCATTGACAATTGGTATGATTTCGGACTGATTGTGACAGAGCATTCCTTGGTGACAGCCTATTTCAAGGAAGTAGAGTCTCGCCTTGGACGGCGTATCACGGTAAGTGATTATAGGCAGAATATCCTGGCAACGAGTGCTTTTACAGAATTTACCAACCTCAAGTCCAAATGGCCTTATCGAAGGCACGATGCCCCCGGTCCCTGCAACTTTTTCTTTGAAAACGGCCTATATCCCAGGCCAGCTGTCTTTCGTGCAACTCCGGATATCCGTCTATCCCCTTATGAAAAGATCCTTAGGGAGCTAGATACCGGCTTTTCATCTGCAAAAGAGATTGAGGCAGCAGATCAGTTATTGGACGATCTGTTTCTTAAAGCCGCGCGGGCATTAATGTAATTACAGATCCCTGGGGAGAGGAGGAAACTGTATGCAAGGGGGGATCATGTGAATAGAACGCATTCGTTCGATGAGAGCATTAAGGACTAACGTATAGTCATGAACTAACCTTAAGCGGGAAAGGTCGGAAACTGGCTATGACTACCAGCAGCAAGCCTAATCTCTGTCGTTCTGGACTGGTCTGGTTTGGTTACATTTCCAAATTCTAATCTTTTTTTCCAACCTGCTTCCTTCAGGCAGGCTCGAGTAAGTCTGCCCCTTGCCTTCGGCTAGTATTTATGATTTTGTAATTTTACAGACTCAGGATTCACATATGGGGTATTTACATCCCATAAGATTACGCCCATGCCGGGCGTACACCAAATCATGGGGATCGGGTGATTTTGTGCTGTTTTTGAAGGCCAACCACTTTTATCAACGTCAGTATGGTCCTGAAGGATAGCTCTCCAAAAGCGCCCGCCCCCTTACCTCTCAGTTGGGCAAAACGAATTGATGTTAAGTTGACATGATTGATGTGGATGAAGCTGAGATTTATTTTGAGAAAGCTGACGTGGCAGATTTCTTAACTGCCCCACATGCCCACAACTACTGAGAACTGCTGATTAAAGAAAGAAACGAGATTGAAAAAGGCAAAAGATATTTGGATTTGGCAGAAGCTGATGGATACTATGAAGAATTGACTGAATAAACCTCAGGCGTTTTGCGGTGCTTGCTGCAAAGAAATCGTGACAGGAAGAGAGGATCATTACAATTTTTGTAACCGTTCACCGAGGCTATAGCCAAACCTGAAAAAGTCAGTACGTTCATAAAAAGATTTTGGTACACCTCCCTTCATGAACGTGATACTCACATACCGCAAAAAAACGATCACCCAGGATGACGCTACCCTCGAAAATGGTGCCGGGAATGAAATGGCATCCATGGCCAAATTCTCAGGAAATATATGGACTTCGGCAACAACGACAACACGGGCATTTTCAGGCAATAAAAGTCAAGCAAAGACATGACCCTTTCCGAAGTATAATTTTCTATTTTTTTACAGCTGAAAAGGAGAAATATTACGGGAGACAAAGGCGGAAAGAAAGATAAGGATAAGGTTGATAAACAGCCTATTAAGAAATCTTGATGACCAAAAACTGTGCGGGTGTGGAGGTAAAGTGAATTCATCCCAGATCTAGGGACAAATCTTTCTCTCGACACAGAGTTAAGTGTACTGTCTTCGGAATTTCTCTCCGGTTTGATGTATTGGAAAAATCAATAAAAGCAAACACGGTGACTTGAAATCGAGCCGGTTTCGTGTAATGCTTTCCAAAATACTCGCACTAGGACCGTCGATGGCAAGTGGTATGGTTGACAGAGCTGCCCATTACCGAACCAA
>NZ_BAAHYZ010000076.1:0-3771 GCF_054657295.1 Desulfocastanea catecholica | reverse complement strand
TTACCGTAAAAGTAACCGATTACGGTTCTTAAGACATGAAAAAACAAGGAAGAAGTCCGGACTTCACGGCTTGTCTGTCTCAAAGAGCGGCAGCAGCACCGTGAAGGTCGATCCTTCCCCCGGCCGGCTTTCCACTCGTATCTCCCCCTGATGTTTCTGGATGATACTTTGGCAGATCGACAAACCAAGGCCGGTACCCATGGTGCTGGACTTGGTGGTGTAGAAGGGCTGGAAGATCAGATCGATGTTTTCGGGTTCAATGCCTGTGCCGAAATCCTGTATTGCAATGGCGACCCTGTCGTCAACCTGCCGGGTAGTTATGGCGATCTCACCGCCGTTTTGGGCGGAGGCGTCCGCAGCATTGGTGATCAAGTTGAGAAGGACCTGCTTGATCTGGTCGGGAACTGCCGGGATCAAGGGCAATTCCTCTGCATAGTTGAGAGAAAGCGAGATGCCTTTGTGCTTGAAATCACTTTTGTATAACAGCAGCAGGGAGTCGATGGCCGCATGGATGTCCATGGTCGTCCTTTTGCCTGATGAGGGTCGGTTGAAATCCTGGAGGCTTCGAATCAGATTTTTCATCCGCTCATTTTCACTAATGGCCAGATCCAGCAGTTCTTTGTCCTCCTCTTCCAGTATCGCCCTTCGTTTCAGGCCCTTGAGGATCGTCAATATGCCCTGCAGGGGATTGTTGAATTCGTGAGCGATGGACGCCGACAATTTGCCTATGGCCGAAAGCTTTTCGGCATGCAGATACTGGAGTTGTGTCTCCTGGAGTTCATGGGTACGCTGTTCCACCCTTCGTTCAAGCTCCTCGTTAAGTATTTTGAGCTGTTCCTCGGCCTGTTTTCGAGGGGTGATGTCTTCGGTGAAGATGACGATCCCGCCGATTTCTCCAGACTTGCCGTACCAGGGACGAATTTCCCAGCGTAGCCAGACGACTGGTCCTTCGGGCAGTTCGTAATAGTCCTCTTCCATACCCAGTACCTCGCCGGCCAATGCGCGGTTATGGGCTTCTCTCCAACGTTCGGGTATATCGGATGCGTCGTAGATGGATATTCCGGTCAGATCCCGGTCTCCCAGTCCGTAATCATTCAACCAGCGACGGCTGACACTCTGGTAGCACATATTGCGGTCGAACATGGCGAGTGCTGCCGGGGCGTGCTCGATGAACAGTCGCAGCTGTTGTTCGCTCTCGAAAAGAGCATTTTCCGCCTGCTTTAAATCGGTAATATCCTGAATGGCCACGGCACTTCCGGAGATATTACCGTCGGCGTCGTATACCGGGCAGGCGCTGTTGATGATATAGGCTTCGCTGCCGTCAAACCGCTCTATCCTCATCATCTGTCCGATTGCATCCCTTTCCTCCCGTACCGCTATGGCCGAGGCCCATTCTTCCTTGGCAACAGGCTTGTCCGTGTCGGTCCACCAGGCACGGTAGTGGTGATAATCGTCGACGGAGGAGGTCTCCGGAAGCGCTCCGCCCCATAACGTTTCGTAGACTTTGTTGGTGAGGACAGTCCCGCCCGAGATATCGGTGATGGCAACTCCCGTCGGCAGGGCCTGCATAACTGCCGACAGCATCCGCTTGTCGTTTTCCACCTGCTTGTTCGTTGCCTCTAGCTCGGCGGTCTGCCTGCTCAGCTCCCGGTTGGCTCTGTCGAGATCACGGAATATCAATGTAAAAGGACGTTCGATGCCTGTCTTGATTATCGCTTGATAGATAAGCAAATAAGAAAAGATCTTGAAATAATGTCCGATCAGATTCGAGACGTCGTAACTGCTGATGTAAAAAGTGAAAGCCAGTTCTGAAATGATGGTGCAGAAAATTGACAGCAGCAGGCAGCGGAAGATTTTACTTTCAAATTTTTCCTTGTTTTTCCGCAGAAAAAATATTGCAGCAAGCAGGATAGCGCAGATGATATATTCGCTGATTTTCTTGAAAGGGGTGAGCCCGCTGCCGTCGACAAAACAGATCGGAAATATTTTCCAATAGAAAATGACGGCAATAATAATGCCTGTGATAAGGGTATAGACTGTGAACACCCGGTTGACGCGCGGGACCCTCTCATCGCGCAGGAATATGAAGGCTAAAAGCAGCGTGATACTCTCCATGTAGCGGGCGGCGATCCACAGCTCGGTGGCATAATCGTGCGGTTCCGGAAATATCGGCATGCCCTTATAGGCCAAAGCGTGCAACAGATCCAGCAGGGCAACGAACAGGCAGGCTATGCCGACGAACAGCAGGTAGGGATTGCGGATATATCTCTTTGAGTTCCAGGCTATTACGAAGATGGAAAAGGCGACAACGATACTGAAGACTTCTGCCAGGGAATGAAAAAGTAAAAAATTGACCCTGTTGGTAAAATAGAGTCCGATCAAGGCAGCAGAAAGAAATAAGCAGGTAATGATCAACTGGACCTTTTTGCCGAGATCGTGTTTGTCGTCTGTAAGAATCATCAAAGTCGCCACCTGAAGTGTATGTAACCGGATACGTTCTCGGGTCAGTCCTCGGTCAAGGCGATCACCTGTCCGCCGTGAGCGACGAAATGCTGTGTCGCTTATCGGATTACATAGTGTTATTCCAGTTTATTTATGTGTTCAGGTCCTATCATTACCGATTTGAAGCAGAATTTACAAGTTCAGTTTGATCTGTTGCCTAAATACTTTAATTGTGTCGGTTAAATACGTACATCCCGGACATCTCCCCTGTCCTGACCGTGTAACTGGTCCAAAAGATGACAACAGGAAATGCCCGACTTCGGCTATTTTTATAGACATTTTCAGAGATTATCTGAAACAAGTGCGCCAAGGAGCTGTACGTGAGACAGGGATGGTCCCTCGGCGTTGGTTTTGTAACAGCAGGCCTAAAAACACTTTCGGCTACTGTGTAAAGAGGCGTCCAATGGGACACTTGCCTATCAGGCACCTGAGTTACTCGAAGGAGGTCAGGCCGATTGCTGCAGTGACATATACGCCTTGGGAGTTACTGCTTTTGAGATTATCACCGGACAGCTGCCGTTTACCACCGATGAAATAATGACGATCTTCCAGGACAATGGTCAAAGAGTGCTGCCCGATCTGGCAAATTTTGTACCGGACATCCTGCCGGAATTACGGAGAATTATCATCAAGGCCTGCCAACATGCCAGAAAGGATCGCTATCAGGACGTTCCCGAGGTAATAGGCGATTTGGCACCTTTACTCAATCAACATGTAGTAGATACACGCATGAATTGCAGCTTTTACCAAAAAGTGCAGGAGGAGGAGCACTCCTTCGATACGGCGCAAGGGAATATATCTTTATATGCGGCAACGCATATCGGCCACGTGAAAAAGCCAATGAAGATCGCTATTATTTTAAAAGATTCGGCGACAACACCCTGTTGTTTGCGGTGGCCGACGGATTGGGGGGGGCAGGCGGCTGGGGATTATGCCGCGGAAATACTTCGAGGCAAACTGGCCAATATGCCACTCATTCCAAGCGGGAGAGAAGAAGAAGTTCTCTCGGCGCTTGCGGTGGAAACAGACAGATTCATCCTTGCCGCTGCTGAGAAAGATACGACTCTGGAGGGAATGGGAACGACTCTTCTCTGTGTCTTTATCCGAGAAGGTCGTGCAAGCTGGGTCATGTCGGTGACAGCCGCTTGTCCGTCTATACACGGGGAGTATTCAGGCAGTTGACCGAAGATCAGAACCTGGCACGTTACTTGGTTGAAGAGGGCGAAATCACGCCCGAGGAAGTGGCCGATCATTACTCACGAAACATCA
>NZ_BAAHYZ010000075.1:0-4040 GCF_054657295.1 Desulfocastanea catecholica | reverse complement strand
ATTTGCCTCCAACCCAGAAGGGAAGAATGATGCAGTACTGTGAAAGTCTTATCCATCATAGAGCAGTCTTCCTGCGGAAACAAGAAGCGGTTTCGAAATTTCTCTGAAATATGAATCAATCTCCGCAGGATTAAAACGGGATTTTCATCGCGCAAATTCCAGACGATCCCAACCAGCCGTTCCATTAGATACTGACCACTGATTCCGTTACATTCCTGCCAGTGGATAAGGACAGTAGCGACGCATAGAACCAACGGCAGAGAACCATTAATGATGAAGATCCAGCAAAGGAGGGTGCCATGCCAGGCTATCGAGCAATTCAAACTGAAGATTTGTAATACCAACCATAAAAATTCCATAGATTAGCCTGGTTGAGGTGTTTTCCTGATCATTTGGTTCCTGACCATGGTAAAATAGCACGACCGAAATGGAGCATTCCGACACTACCGAAAATTCAAAATTATTTTCGAAAAACAGTACCAAATGGAGCGGTTTCAATTATTTCTGTTTCCAGAGAATCAAGAGAAATGCTCCATTTTCAACATGGGGGAATGAGGGGTTGGTTTTTGTGAAAGGGCGGGTCCGCAGTCGATCAGGAGCGAGGCTATTTCACAAAAACGAAAGGAAAAACCAGATGGCATGGCGACAATGAGATTGTCCACTGCGGGCCGTGGGCGTGCTATAAGTATCTTAAGCAAATGAGTTATCGCAGATGTGGCCAAAAGTGAGAGCAGGATAAACACTCCTTCTGTACTCTTCTGCAGAGAGAAAAAAATGGCACAGAGAAGAGCACTCAGCGGGAGAAGGATGGCGAGGGAGCCAAGCCAGGTAACCGTTGCGAAAAAACTGTCCATAGTAGTCTCTTCTGTTGGAGCTGATGGTATGAGATTCAGTGATAGGCAATCGCCTTTGGTGATTCCACCGTTAACGGCTATTTCCACACGAATGTGTACAGTACCTCAATCTAAAGTTTTCGTCCATTTGAGGCTCAAAGTCTTAGCGTGGGTTTTCGTACCGTTGGGCTTCAAAACCCATGCTTATCTGACGCCGCTTTGAACTATCCTATTGCGGTATATTATAGGAATTGGTTCCGCGCCTCTACCTGAACAGTTCTTCTGATACCATTTTCCGGAAATTTACCCCTTGACAATACATAGCCGGCTATGTATCGTGTTGTTGGTATTTACATAGTCGACTATGGAATTAAGTAAAACGAAGGATATAAAGAACATGAATGAAAACCTCTGCTACAAACTGAATTATCTTTCTCGGCTATTATTGTCACAATTAAACGACCAAATAAAACCGTACGGTGTAACCCAGGGGCAACTTCCCGTGCTTTGTTGTCTGGATGAAGATGATGGGCAGACCCAGGTGGAACTTTGTAAAAACGTGCAAGTGGAACAACCGACCATGGCGAACACACTGCGACGAATGGAACGGGATGGTTTGATCTACAGGGAAAATAGTGAGCACGACAAACGTCAGTCGAGAATATTTATCACCGAACCTACCCGGCCAACTGTAGCAGTCTTAAAGAAGAAAAGAGATGAAGTTGTTGCAAGGATGACGCAGCACATGTCAGAGAAAGAACTGGAGATGTTCAGCCGACTTTTGGATGTAGCCACACAAACACTGGAACAAACAGAATCAGACGAATCAAAAATGGAGAAGTAATGAATACCTTTGATGTTGTAATTATAGGTGGTGGCCCCGGTGGATTGGCAGCAGGAATCATGTTAAACCAAGCTGGCAAATCTGTCGCAATGATTCAGGAAGAACAGGACAGCTACGGTGGGATTTGCCTTAACCGCGGTTGTATGCCTACCAAATCGTTACTTAAGGCGGCGGCAGCCTATCGCCATGCTAAAGAGTGTGGAAAATACGGATTGGATGTGGCCCCCCAACCTATCAATTTAAAACGTTTACAGGCTGTTACTCAAAATGACCTTGCCACATTACGCGGAATGACCCAATTGATGGTGACAGGGGAAAATATCACCACCTTCCGCGGTAAAGGTTCTTTTGCATCAGACCATGATATCATCATAACGAAGACAGAAGGCAGTACCGAACAGGTGAGGGGGGAATTGATCATTATCGCAACCGGATCGAAACCTGTTGAACTTCCTTTTGCCCCTTTTAACGGTAAAAATATCCTTTCCAGTGACCAAATTCTTCAAAACACTGAACTGCCATCAAGTTTATTGATTATCGGCGGTGGTGCTATTGGCTGTGAATTCGCCACGCTGTACAACACGTTTGGTAGCAAGGTCATTCTGGTCGAAGCTTTGGATACCCTTTTGCCGCGTGAAGATCAGGAAGCCGGCAGAATGTTACAAGATGCTTTTACACTACAAGGCATCCAAGTCAAAACAGAAACAATGATTGAACAGTTGATCCTAGAAGAAGATAAGGTCACGATTCACTATAAGGATTGCGATAAGACGAACACCGTGGACAAAGTTCTGGTCGGAGTTGGCCGTAAACCGAATATTGACAGCTTGAACCTGGGTGCCGCCGGAGTAAAAACTGAACGCGGTGCCGTCAAGGTGAATGAATATTTTCAAACCAGCACTCCACATATATATGCTATAGGCGATGCTGCCGGTGGTTTAATGCTGGCTCACGTCGCAGAAAAAGAAGGGCAGCTGCTTGCGCAAAATCTGTGTCAAGGAACAACCGCTACCTTAAATGAAAGCGCTGTACCAAGGGTTGCATTCTGTCACCCTGAGGTGGCGGCAGTGGGGATAAACCATGAAAGTAGCGACATCAGATCGTTCACGATGCACCAGGTTCCCAATGGCCGTTCTGTAGTGGACAAAGTAGCACCGGCTTTTGTCAAGCTTTTTATAAGAAACGATAGTTCCGAGATCGCTGGAGCGATCATCATCGGTGAAGCAGCTACAGAGATGATCCATGAGATGGCATTGGCCGTCGAAAACCGTTTGACTCTGGAGAAGGTTGGAAAGACAATTCACGCCCATCCTACACATTCGAAAAGTGTTGTTTCGGCAGTTCTCCATGCCAGTTAAAGCAAGAAAGGATGAAACACAATAGTGAATGACAAAATCCATGGGTTTCGCGGCCCATGGATTATCCGATTAACAAGATGCTTCCTTCTGCCTGTTGATACGATCAAGGAAATACGAGTTCGGTAAAACGGTTTCAAAATCAAAATAAAGGGAGACGCCCATGACAAACTTATCGTTTAAAAACACTGCCATTGTTGCCTGCGGTACCATGAGTCCTGAACTCAACCATCTCAAAGAGAAGGGATTCCTCGACACGGATTACCTGTTTTATACAACCCCAGGGCTTCACCAAGATATCCATGAGCTGGAAAAACAGTTAATCAAGTTTGTTGTAAAGGCGAAAGAGAAAGTCCGAGATGTTATAGTTGTTTATGGCGGTAAATATTGTTATGTCAACCCGGACCACCCCACACGGTTGATGGAAACCATTATCCATGAGCAAGGCCTTCATGTCACTCGAGTTGAGACTACCCACTGCATGGGGATGTTGGCTAGCAACGATGAACTTGAGCATATCAAAAAGGAACTTGCCGGAGGAGAACCGGTTTGGTTCATGACACCTGGATGGGTCAAATACCGGTCCCAGGTTTTTAAGGGTTGGGACAACACCACGGCAAATGAAAATTTTCCGCGCCATACAGGTGGTGCAATTGTGCTTGACGGCATAGGATACCTCGACAAATACATGGCCGAACAGCCTGAAGAATTTCTTGAATACTGCGACTGGATGGGTATCTCCATGCAGGCATATCCAATTACCCTGGACCGGTTTAAAGGACTTTTGGCTGATCAATGACGAAACAAAAGAATACGTTTATTGTTTTTTCCTGATGTTCTTCAGGAAAATTAAAGCTGACAAGTTATCGCATAATTCGATGGATTGAGTTCCATCTTCTTTCTAATCAAATCTGAAATAAGATTTGCTTTGCCAATGAAAGGATATTGTGAGGTTTACCGGGTTAAGACTGTTCCTGAATTTTGTAGAGATCTTACAACAAAACAGTC
>NZ_BAAHYZ010000074.1:0-4115 GCF_054657295.1 Desulfocastanea catecholica | reverse complement strand
GAGGGTTATTTACCCGACTTCTCCTGCAGTGTCAACAGGTTGTACTCATCATTCCCAGATTTTACCTAACTACATAAAATATCAGTTCATCATGCAGATATTGTTGGCATCGGCACGGTCACCAATTGGCACGATGACGTTTTAGATCTCATCACCGGTATTGGTTCAGCTTTCCGGGACGACCAGAGGGTGACCGGAGATTTTTCAAAACCCTCATTTTCAGGATAGCATTCCTTATGGTAAAAAGTGGTACGTTCTGACGCTGGTAAATCTCCTCTGCAACACCTCCTCTTAACTGCTCATAATAACGGCTGCTGACCTACAATAATTGAGAATAACGTGTACCGGCTTACCTTGGCTGCAAAAGATGAAGACAGCAGTAGTTTTGGTATCAACGAACGGCCAATTTTCATGATCCTGACCCTGCCAACCTCAATGCACGATTGGAAAGTACTATCAACACCGGTGATGGTCAGAAATGGAGAAATTGTCTCGGTTGATTTACTGGAAACATCGCAGATTCCAGAATGATTTTTTTGGTGACAAGTTTGACATCAAATGATCAAGCTCAGACTTATCAGGAATCAGAACCTCAGTTTCACTGCCGACAAAAAACTTTCCAGTGGTTTATCTTAAAATTTTTCCTGATATTACTTTTCATTAAACCACCACTATGATTTAATGAATCGTTATTCCTTTTTATTATTCGACTGTATGCCTCTTTGCACTTGGCTCTTATCATTAACTGATTCGCCGTTATTGATTTGAAAACTCATGGAAGGAACAAAAAAAATTATGTTCAATAGAAAGACACTGATTTTAGTTATATTCTCCGTTTTCTTTTACCTTCTATTGCCCACATACTCCTTTGCTGGGGCGAATCACCTCATTCCCACGCTTTCGTTACTTCTCTTAAGCTACAAAGATTGTAATAATATAAAAGACGGACCTGCAACAATCGATAACTGTGGCGTGTGTGACGATAATCCTGCTAACGATTGCACTCAGGACTGTGCCGGTGACTGGGGTGGTACTGCAGTCGTTGATAATTGTGGCGTGTGTGACGATAATCCTGTCAATGATAACACTACCTGTACGCAGGACTGTGCCGGTGATTGGGGTGGTACGGCCTATCTTGACACTTGTGATATCTGTGTAGGTGGCAATACGGGAAAAACGTCTTTGGTTACTTGTGTCAGTTCTTTAGGTCGGCTATGGATGGATCGCAACCTTGGTGCTTCACGGGTCGCCACGAGTTCGATGGACTCGGCTGCCTATGGTGACTTGTATCAGTGGGGTAGGTTAGCCGATGGCCATGAGAAGCGCACCAGTTCGGTAACTCCAGATCTCAGCACCACTGATGTTCCTGGGCATGCTGGTTTTATAGTGACGTCTACCTACCCCTACGATTGGAAAACTCCGCAAAATAATAACCTCTGGCAGGGAGTATCCGGCACCAATAACCCTTGTCCTTCAGGTTTCAGACTGCCGACAGATACAGAGCTTGATGCTGAAAGGGCTTCATGGAGCAGCAACAACTCTGCCGGTGCCTTTGCTTCGCCGTTGAAGCTTGTCGTGGCGGCCTTACGCAGTCACAGCGATGGTACGCTGTACTCCGCAGGCAGCAGCGGGGTCTACTGGAGCAGTACGGTGAATGGCATCTACAGTCGCTACTTGTACTTCGACAGCGGCAACACCTACATGCACGACACCGCCCGTGCGCAGGGCATTAGCGTCCGTTGTCTTAAAGATTAATGGCAGCCTATCCTGCTGCAATGCAGGAGGGGCTTTGTTATTATCGGGAAGGTGATGAAAATGAATACGCTCTATACAACACTCTTTTACCGGCTTGCTGATCTTTTTTTCCCTTCCGGCCACCAACAACTCCGCCTGGGCCAAGTTCGCCATTTACTCCCAAACCGCCTGAAACACGACACGATCCGTCGAATCGCTGCCCGCACTGCTACGAAAGTAGTATCAACGTGGCCAGAAATGGAGCAGGTGTATCGGTTGATTCTCTGGAACAATCTTCTTTTTGTTTTTGAATGTGCTATTGAACTTTTGGCTCATGCGCGGTGCCACCAAGTAACAAAAAAAGCCATGGCATACTTTTTGTTTTATATGATGATGGATCGTTAGGTATAGTATTGTCCCGATACTCTACAATATTTGAATATCCATCTTTATCAAGGTCTTCCTTTGAATCATCGATTAATACATTTAGCCCATACAATTCTTCCCAACAATCCATCATTTGATCTCTGTCAGCGTCTATGTCTAAACTTCCGCACCCACAGATTCCTGGTTGGATTTTGCTGGGATCACTAGGGCATCCATCGTTATGATCATATATGCCATCTCCATCTGAATCAACTCCTGGTGTATCTGGGTGGGGTGCCATTAACCATGGATCGTAACTCACATATCCTGTGATATTTAGGTCATCATTAGCGTCAAAGATCATGGATTCAATGACATTGGAGCTTGTTGTATTCCAGAAATTGCCCCCGACTTCTAGATCGTCTCCGAAGGTCGGTGCAATCCTTATGACTGCAAGTTGTTTATTTAAAAAACTGTTGTTGCGTATATCAGCGAAACCTCCCCATGATTCTATATAACTATTTCCTGTAAAAAGATTGTTTAAAATTGAAACATTCTCTTTCGGAGATACGCTCAATTTAAGCATGCCAATATTTATCAATTTATTTCCGGTAAGTTCCACTTTTTCATTTGTACCAAAGAAGGGCCCCATAAGCCAAATTATTAAATTCTTAGGACCTTCCAATGTGCTGTGTTTGATGATGAGACTCCCATCTGTGGACCCATAATTGAAATAACTACCGTTGTTCATGTAGCAATAATCGAAACTAAGCAAAGCATATTCTCTGTCATCAGCATTCTCAAACACGGTATTATTAAAAATAATTATGAAATCTTTAGTTCCATGTGCTAACACATTTCCTGCATTGACAACGATGTAACTGTTACCATTTATTTCGACACCGGGTTCTATTGCTAATGTTACTCCATCTCTGATTTGCAATTCACTTGTGAGGTTAAAAGGAGAATTAGCCAATGTCCATGTAGTATCAACATTCATCATTCCTCCCACATCAGTTGCATATGATCTGGAAGGGAAAAAAAGACTAAGACATAAAAGGAATAGTACAAAGTGTTTGTTAATAAAATATTTTTTCATTTTTCCCTTTTCACATTGGCTAAACCTGCATGGCTTGCGAGGCTGTAATCACGGGATTATTAAGTATTTGCATCGAGAATTTTCTTTTTCTGAACCTCAAATTCAGCCTCCGAAATAATATTTTTCTGCCTGAGTTCATCAAATTTTAGGAGTTCAGCGTAAACATCTTTTTTGATCGGCGTATGACCGATTTTATTCAGAGCAGGTTGATTCGGCTTTGTGAAATTCTTATAAACACCTAATCCTGCTCCAATAGCTGCTCCTGCCATAGGCCCGAAAACAGGAATGGGAACAGCAATTACAGCACCAATTGCCGCACCCGAAGCCGCATCCTTTGCTAGATCAGACCGCATTGCCTCCTTGCCAAGTCTACTTGCTTCGTCACCTATAGAGTTTGCAGTCTTCTTTGCCCATTCTGCTGCTATTCGGGCATCCTCTTCATCAACTTTTCCATCACCATTTAAATCGCCTACAAGAATCGTCGCTGCCGACGCTGCATCTTTGGCTTTTCCAGCAAACCTCTTGAGTTTATCAAACATGGTTTGTTTCTCCTATTAAAGGACGGAATTTTGATTTGTTCGAAAATGTAGTTACTTTGAACAAATAAGATTCAAAATTTCATAGTGTTGTCCTAACTTCAGAATCTCATTTTTCTAACACATATTCGACAAATTATAAACGTAGGTTTTTCGTAACTACTCACCCGTCTCAGAATTTGTTTCAGGAATTTGAGAAGCTAAAGCGATCTGTATCGCCACAAGCGGGTTGACTCCCTGGCTTGCCATGGTTTGCAGGTAGCTTGAAATACGACAATAAGCTTCAGCATACTGCTTGCTGCGAAAGCACCCCGATATTTTTTGCTTCACCTTCGCCATGCGAAGATCTCGCTCTGCTCGATTATTGGTGAAGGGAACAG
>NZ_BAAHYZ010000073.1:0-4253 GCF_054657295.1 Desulfocastanea catecholica | reverse complement strand
GGCAGCGTGCAAGATACTAACTGACGACCAATCTGCCTCAACCTCCCAAAAGCCCGGTATGACACCCACTGTCATACCGGGCTTTCTGTTTTTTATCCCGGCACCTTTTGAACGAAAAAGTGCACAAGACTTTCTACAAGTCGAGCCATAAAAGAAAAATCCAGCTTATCCATGGTATCCCTGGGGGTATGGTAGTTGGGATTCCTGTAAAATGCGGTATCAGTTATCATCACGGCTTTGTATCCTTTGTCCCAGAAGGAAGCATGGTCGCTTAGTCTGATATTGGGAATGAGATAGCCGTTCCCAGGAACGACAACTGACTCTACAGGCAGGTAACCGCCGGCTTGAAATGACTCGTAAAGTTCCCGGGTAAATTTTCTCGACCTGAAATTTCCTACAATACCTATGTAGTCTCCTGTTTTAGGATAGTCAAAGAACATCAGAGGAAAGGGATAGCTCTGGCAGCCTGGTTCATTACAGGTGTAACCAACCATTTCAAGACAGATCATCCCATCGATCTGCTCCTTTGTTTTCCGCGCCTTTTTTGCATATACCCTGCTTCCCATGGCCCATGTAGCATAGGCAGGCGGTTCTTCAAGGGCGAATGAGATAAACCTGACTCTGCAGCCAAGCTCTGTTTCTTTGAGTTCCGCAAGTTGTCTTGCAACTTCCAACTGGACGGCAACAGCGCTGCCATTATCATCTGCCCCCACTGTGCCGGCAACCGAGTCGTAATGGGCTCCGATGATATACACTTCAGGGGTACCCGTATCGGGACCGACGTCAGCCACGATATTATACACAGTTTCTTTTTTGAAGGGATAGGCTTCTCTTTTTGAATCTACCTGGATCTTTTTGTAAAAACTTTCTATATAACCTGCAGCCTTTTCAAGATTCCATAATTTACCGGCACTTCTCTCACCTATGGTTCTGGTAAGCATTTGCATATGCTCTTTCAGGTTCTGTTCGGTAATTCTCAGGTCAACCATTTCAACCTCTTTTGCAAAACAAATAACAGCTGAGAAAATAAGCAGCAAAATGCCCGGCAACATGAAGTATCTGCAATATCCATTCATTCTCATATTTTATGATATACGCAAACGGCAGAGAAAATCCAGGCAGATACCATCATTGTACCTTGCCTCCACTGTTTTGACAGTTAAACAGAGGAGTATATAGTATTTTTTTCTCTGAAATGGGAAAAAGGATCGTATCTTTGCTTGACTCATCTCATATATAAAATGTCCATGGCGGCCGAAGTTGCAATAGTCCAGATATCTATTGATCTTGACCCAAGCACCAATCGGAATTCCTTCAGAAAATCCTAGCTGGAAAATTCAGATTAAGTGTCAGGAAATGTGGTTGATACTAACTGAGACACGACATGATCCGTCGAATCGCTGCCCGCACTGCTACGAAAGTACTATCCACGCCGACGATGGCCCAAAATGGAGCAACTCTTTAGGGTGTTTTCCCTTAGAAATACCCCACTTTGCTCGCAGGGCTCTCAGGAAACAACTCTCAGCGTAGCATGTAGCAACATTGATTATCTTCTTTTTGGCAATGAGTTACCTTTTCGTGTACAAAGGGGTTATTATTAAGGAAGAGCTACTTCCGAAGATTAAAAAAGTACACACAGAGATACCAAAGCTTACTTCTTTACGAAAAATAAAATGCCAACTTACAAATTCTCTTGCTATGATTGTGGTAAAAAATTCGACAAGTTTCTCGTTTCCTCAGATATTTCCGGTGTTACCTGTAGTGTTTGTGGTAGCCCAGAAGTAAAAAGAGTATTTTCTAACATCAGCGTATCGGCTAAAGGAGCAGCCACTATTCCTAAGGCGGCACTTTCAGGAGGTTCTTGCAAGTCTGGATTTTCATGACGATGACAATATCAGTCCAGGTTGGGCTCGCAGGCTAATTTTCAATAATCTGCAATCTGTATAATAATGCTAGAATCATCTTTTCAGGAAGGTCAACCGTGAGGTATGTTCACCGACCGATGCTTGCCATGGCAAATCTAAATCTGCTCTAGCGTGGTCCGCCAGCACCTCCAAAGAAATGTTCGGAAATAGTTGTTCTACCTTTCGATGATGGCTGCCGCGACCGGCAGACGATTCTTACCATGAGCTGTTCTACTGTGATCCCCTCTGTATAGTATGGGGAAGCAGGATCTAAATGGGCAAACGCCTCCAGAGCCTGCAATAATTCAAGGAGCAAAGGGATGTACATCCTGGAACGCCGACAAAGGCTGACGACATCCATCGAGGCAGCCTGGGATTTTCTCCAGAATCCTGCCAACCTCGATCGAATCACCCCTCCCGACCTGCGTTTTTCCATCGTCTCCGAGGTCCCGGCCGTGATGTACAATGGGCTGATCGTTGTCTACAGGATCGCCATTCCGCTGCTCGGCACCCACACCTGGGTTACCGAGATTAAACATATCTGTACCGGCCATTCTTTTGTCGACGAACAACGGCTTGGCCCGTATCGCTTCTGGTACCATTACCACGAGATCCGCCCGGTGGCCGGCGGGGTTCAGATGCTTGACCGGATCACCTACCAACCACCCTTCGGACTCCTGGGAAACCTCCTGCATCCGCTCTATATCAGAAAAACCCTGGAGCGCATCTTCGACTTCAGACAGAAACAGCTCGACCTGATCCTGGCTGGGGAGTGAATCGTTTTCTGCCATCACTGGGCCAACTCTTCCCGCAGGCCAGGTCGTGCCCCATGCCACATACCCCTGAGAATTCAGCCCAGCCCCATTTTTCAAAGAGTTCCGGAGCTACGATATCTGATGAGTGAGTTGATAAGTCATCGCTTTCTTAATGCTTTCTAAAAAATGGCCATTCCACCTAAAGGGCATCTTACCCTATCCTTCAAGACTGCGATTGCAAATTGACATCGAGACCTTGAGGCTGCCAGGTCAAACCAAAACTAATTTGGAGGTTGGCTCAGCATGATGTACCTACTATGTATACGAACCTGTGGAGTAACCAGCTCGTAGTCCTAGATATCTTCTTATACCTGTTTTAAATGTTGTCAGGTAGTGATGTTGTCAGGTAGTGAGCAAGATAGTAACTGAGATTGAGTATTAAATTGGTCTATAGCTCAAACTTTTACCGACCTTGCTCACATCTAAAATAATTCCAGAAAAACTCGGAGATAGACCAAGTATTACGAGGAAAACCAATCAAAATCCATAGGAGATATGGTTACTTTTGAAATGGAGAATAACCGATAGTGCAGAAATCAGATAGAAAATTTTTCCAGATTATTTTAACGATTCTTTAAATCGAAAGTGTTAGGCGGTTTGCAAGGTACCACAAGAGCACCAATTAAAGATGGGAATGAAATCTAGTAGCCAAAGCTGATTCAAAACAAAAAGAAGGGATGAGGTAGAGGGCTATCCTTTTTCTTTCATTTTTATCGAGAACCATTGTTTGTTTGTGTGATGGACTATTCCTTTTTTCTCCAAATCTTTAAACCAGTACCATAAATCTATAGTCCTCTGTTTGACTGACCCTTCATCTTTGGGCCAACCAGTCAGTGCTTCAAGCCATTTATCTTCCGCCAATCTAGGGAGATTGATAGTCTTGATCTTTGATTTATTAATTATATATACGAGAATCAAAAAATGCCAAATTTCACGTCTAGTATTCCAGTGTTTGCTTTCCTTGCCATGATATTTAGGAGTCGAAATTCCCAATTTTTTAGACAGGTAGGACATTTTCTCTTCGTTAGAAAATCCCTGGAATGTAAAAGCAAAATCCTTGTATGAATGTTCGGATGCGTCAATTTTCCGTTCTAGATTTCTTTCTGCTAATGTTTGTAGCTTTTCTTTCCACTTGTTAATGTTCAGCCATTCACAGCCTATTACAGTTAATACTTCGCCACTAGAATCATAACTTACAATACAGAGAAATACTGGCGTAATAACATCAATTTTCAAAACGGAATTTTGCAAACAAATGTATAGATCAACAACAATATTCTTTCCCACATTCGCTTTGCAACCCCAACACGAATTACTTTTAATACTTCTCCAGTTTGCATCAATTTCACGAATTTTTACAACTTTCTTCTCTTCATGAAGGTGAATTCGATTGAAAACATCAGAATGTTTAGAGGTAAACCCTGTGAGGACTGGCCATTGAATTCCAACGTCTTTTAATTTTTCTGCTCTATCTATGGAGAATACGAAAGTAGATAAATCTTTGTAATATTTATTATTTTTCTCTAAAACAAAT
>NZ_BAAHYZ010000072.1:0-4450 GCF_054657295.1 Desulfocastanea catecholica | reverse complement strand
TGCTAAGATACAAATAGTGTAACGTCCACCCCCCGAATCAGTGACAAAATACTGTAACGGGTTTACCCCGCCGCCAAACCCCGCCAATCAGAAAAAAAATCATACCCCGCTATCCCGCCAAGATCCCGCCGCCGATTTTCAATTCTCCATTTTGCGTATATTTTTTATCCAGTTTTGAATGTTGGAGAATTTTATAATGGCAAAAAATATACGTGGGAAACGTCCCTGCAGTATTTGCCGCAAATGGTTTCAGCCAATTGCGCAACAAAAAGGACGGCAAAAGACATGCAGTCCGGAATGTCAACGAGAACGTCATCGAAGGCAATGTGAAAAATGGAACAGGAAGAATAAGCCCTATTTCAAAAACAACTATCTGGCCGATAAGGTGAACGGGATTAAGCAGCAGGAACAATTTAAGGATTCACCTGCTGATCAGCCAAGACAGGCGAGAGACCCACCCGCCATCTTTTTACCGCAATCACCACATCAGAGAAAACCGGTTCTACCACTGGAGGTCATTGCGGCTCAGATGGGAGAAAAACAGGCTATCATCACGCAATATCTGATTACTCAGGTCATCCGCCATGTTCGTGCCGAAAAATCAGGCTTTACATGACATGATCACCCGTTGCCACCCCCGACTAATCGCCGAGTGTGTTTAAGACGCATGAATACTCTAACAGTTAGTAATACTTGAAAATATGTAAAAAGTAATGCCATTTTGAGTTTAAGAGACATGATGGACGTAAGCTACTGATAATTAACATGATACAGCAAGACTACCGCCATTGTCTATTCAAGAGGCAAACGACGGGATTGATTGCCGATGGTATAAAAAAGGCATCTTCAAAAAACGGCAAAATGAGGTGCTTTATGAAAAACAGGTTTTCATCCCGGGAGTTATTTGATCTGAGAAACAACATACCGGTGGATATGCTGATCAGGGACCAATTGCAGATTCCCTCAAAGATCAGGGACGGGTTTTTCCGTTTTCTGTGCCCCATCTGTAATGAATTTCAGACAGCAGTCAATCCGAACACCAATCTGGCCAGATGCTTTCGGTGTGGGAAGAATTTTAATACCATCGATCTGGTTATGGCGGTCAGGGGATGTGGCTTCAAAGACAGTGTCTTGTTTTTGAAAACCCTGAATATACCGCAAGATGGGCAGGTAGAGACGCTGAAAGCCCTTGCCGCAGGTATCGGGAGGCCTATGCCGTGACCTCGTCGATAACCAGTGAACAGGAACAACTGGCCCGATTGGAGTCGCTGATTTCCAGCAATCAGGAACATTTTTACGAGACCGGCAGGGCGTTGAAAGAAATCCGGGACAATCGGTTGTACAAACTGGCATTGTTTGACACATTTGCAGCCTATACCCGGGCACGGTGGGATATAAGCCGGGCCCATGCCTACCGGCTGATCAAGTACTGCGAGGTGATCCGCAATCTGTCTCCAATTGGAGAGGTTCTGCCGTCCAATGAAGCTCAGGTCCGCCATCTTGCTTCGCTGAGTCCCTTGGAACAGCGGCGGATTTGGAAGGATTTTCTGGACAGCGTCACCGAACTGACGGCACGAAACATCAAAAGATTCATTGACAGCCGAAACATAAAAAAAACCAATCCGCCTGATTTGAGCGGCCGGATCACCCCGGAATATATGGCTGCGGTCAAGGCTCTGTTGGAACAGGTGCGTATGGCCCGGCATGACAACTGGCAGGCGACATCGCGTCAGGCGGCCCTGCTATGGAACCGGGTTGTCAGAGAAAAGATTTTGTCAAAAGAGGCAGGTAATGGATAAGGTCACAAATGATCTGAGCATTGACGACAGGTTTTATCTGCTACTTCACAAAAAGATCATGAACAAGAGCGGATCTGCCAGACGAAGGAGCAAAAAATATTACCAGGACCAGTACCGGAAAACCGGCACCATTCCCGCCCCTTTGTTATTGGTTGAAAAAGGGGTGATGGAGGGCCGAAAATGCAGCGGCCGTCGCCCTTCCCTCGATGAAGCCGTCAGAATACGTTTTATCGACATGGTTAAAGCCTCCTGTGATCCCTTGTCCCGGGAATTCATCTTTATTACCCGCAAAGCCAGAACCATCAAGAATTACCACTATTGGCTGGAACAGGAATTTGGCCGATCCATCAGCCTTTCGGCGCTCCGGCGGTGTGCCGGAAATGAAAATCTCAAGTTTTACCTTGAGAAACCGGATTCTGAAGAAGATATTTCGGTGAAGCACGCCTTCAAGCAGGAATCGGTATTTGCCCTGATCCAGATTGATGGCTGCCGGTTTCGATATATCAGAATCAGAAATGAAAAGGGCAACTGGCAGGCTCCGCAGGTCATTGAAACATTCGATACCGGGTCCCGGTACCTGTTTGATCTGGATGTCTGGTTTGAAGAAACCAGCATGAACGCTCTGGAGTTGTTCACCCGGTTTTTAAAGGGAACCGAATTTCCCTTGATCACTCTCTGCATCCGGCCGGACAATGCCAAAGGTTTTTTAAACCTGAAACGAGCATTCAACGCATTGAATATCGCCCATTCCACCCCAGGCGGATTTTATATGTCAGCGGATTTTGCCCGGATTCATTCTCCCAAAGACAAAGCGCACCTCGAATCATCCCACAGAAGTCTGCACAACTTTGAAATACGGATTATCAAGGCGTTTGAAGACCGGATTGTTAAAACAGCGCCCACCACCATTTTCAGCCAGGGGAAAAAAGAAACCATTACCGTGACATTCCTGGATATCACCCTCCAGGAGATGAGAAAAAGTCGTCTTATTGAGGAATACCGTAACGAACACAACCGGAACAAACATTATTTCAGTGAAAACGGCCGGGTCGATGCATGGATCCCGGAACAAAAAATGACCCGGTTTTTATCGGAACAGCCCGGTACCCTGACATTTTCTCCCGGCCAGGTGCAGGAATATATGAAATACGGCTTCCAGAAAATCAAGGCCACAGTGTCTAAAAAAAGGACCATCCGCCATGCCAATCAGGACTATTATGTGACCATTGGCGCCGATCTGTTCAGCAGGCAGAAAAGCACACCGGTGAAAATATCGTCCTTCAGGGACAAACTGTATATTTTCGAACCTGGAGAGGATGGTGTCCTTCTCGGTGAAGCCCTCGCCTGTAAACCATTTGCAGGACCGCCGGATATCAAGGACATCCATGTTCCGCCCAACGAGATCTCCACAATGATCGATTTTCTGGAGCAACACGGTATGATTGTCGACCGGCCCACCTTGATCGAAATCTATCACAAAGGTATTGATTTTAACCGTGCGAAAACCATCTACTCGTTAAATCAGCAGCGATACCACAGCTTCACGAAAAAAATCAGACAACCCGTGCAACTAAAAGGGACGGCGTTGTTCAAAGCGTTTGTTCTGGATTGCTGCAAGTCAATGCATGACGGCCATGTGGCACCATACGCCTCCCATGGAGATTTGATATGAAAGAAGATTTTATCAGTGACAAGCGCCGGATCTCCTATCTGAGCGCAACCTACAGCCGCATTTACCGGGGGCAGAGTGTGTTGATCGAGGGAGACTTCGGAGCTGGAAAAACACGGTTTTTACAATTGATTCGTCCCAAAAAACTCCATGCCATATGGGTCGAATCCCTGTTCAACATTCACGAAACCCTGGCAGCCATCCTCCGCGAATTGAACTATGATACCGCGGCCACCTATCGCCGCACCCCCCAGTATCTGAAAATGATCTGCGGCCTGTCCAACTGTTTCATTATCATCGACGAGGCCAGTGATCTCGACACTCGGGTATGGCCATATCTCAAGCGGATCATCGATGCTGGTGTCCCGGTCGTTCTTGCCGGGTTGCCCAAGGTCAGGACCTACCTGAGCCGCAACCATCCGGACATTCTCAGCAGATTAAAGACCCTGATTTTATACCCGATCGTGGTGGAAGATTTCATTTCAGAATATAAAGACATGCAGCAAGAGGCCATCGAGCAGATTTATATGACCGTCAAAGGAGATATGCGTAAGTTCAAAGAAATCTGTACAGACTGTCGGGACAGGGCAAAAGAATTGAAGTATCAGTTCGTCGATATCAATCTTGCCCTTGAATTCATCTCAAACCTGCCTCCCCAGTAATTCCACAAACACCTGCCCGGCCCTATATAAAAATAAAATCCATATAGACCATCTCGCCGTTTCGTCGGCAGATCGTCTATTCTCGTCCACAGCACCAGATCCGATTTTTGTCTGTTTGCCGTGATGCCCTTTTTGGCGCTGAAAAGGGCATAATGTTTCGCAATCTTCTGTAATATCGGAGAAATTTTCATGGCGTTACACTATTTTGAAAATTGATCTCCTCAACAATATGAAGGTAAATTCCTTGAATTAGATGAAAAATAACCACTTCGACCTGAATCCGCCTCGTTAAAAAGCGTTACAGTATTTGAATCTCATCA
>NZ_BAAHYZ010000071.1:0-4590 GCF_054657295.1 Desulfocastanea catecholica | reverse complement strand
AAATATTATTTCGTATGGTGATGTTCGACAAGTGAACTCGTGGTAACGGATAACTCAGATTCAGGTCATGGATCAAATGTGAGAAATATTTGTCAATCCTACTCAATCCAAACCTTAACACCTATTTCCATACGAATGTGCACAGACCCTCAGACCCCTATAGTATTTTTTCGTCTATTTGAGGTTCAACGACCCTATACAGTCGCGACCTCAATCCGGTAGAAAATTCTCGAGCCATACCACTTTCTTTAAGATTAAGACATCAGTTTGTCTGCCAAAGACAGGAGATAGGGACGGCATACAGATTGCTCCCAAATGGCACAACGGATCCACCGTCATATAACACCACACCGGCGGCGAACCTTTCCTGAACGGAATCCTGAAGTTTACGCAGTCCTTTGAAATCATCATTCGTTACCGTTGCAGTGGCCTTCACTTCAACGCCTGCCACACGGCCGCCGGATTCCAGAACTACATCTATTTCGACCTTGTCCTTATCTCGGAAATGGCTGAAGATTATCGTCTCCTCCTGCCAGCTTGTATTCCGCCGCAACTCTTGATAGACGAAGGTCTCCAGAAGCCGCCCGAAGACAGCACGATCCTTCCACAGCATTTCCGCATCCAAGCCAAGCAGCGTACATGCCAGTCCGGTATCACCCAGATGGAGTTTGGGCGTCTTGACGCTATGGCGGTGAGTGAAACTGTGTCAGTTTAACTGAGCGCCATAGGGCAGGCTCATGAAATTCAGTCTGAGCTACAGGCAGCTGGAATTCCATTATAGATTTGATCAAGAACTAGCAGCGCAATTGTTTTTGGCGATTAATTTGAGCCCATTGGCAATATCGTGAGCCCGTTTCCAGCTAATCTGAGCCCGTTGGCGGTTATTGTGAGCTAACCCCTATCTTATTGGCATATAGTGTGAGCCCGTTGGCAGTCTGTTTGCAAGCCGCTACAGCTAATGTTCGATTTTTGGACGTCGAGAGCTTGATGAGATATGATTCGGCAACTTCAAATCGGGGGGTGACGCAAAATAAAATCGTTCCCTTTTTTGTCAGCGGCAGAACCTTTCGTTGAATGATGGAAGTTGGTTGCATTTGGAGCTAATATGAAGAATCTGCTCTCGTTCGGTTAGCCTACCAGGCCGGTAACAATTTTATTCCTTCTGATGAATGACATGGCAGGAAACCGAGTATGTCTACTCTAGCCAGTTTTCGACTGATAATCCCGGAACGCGTGAAAATTCTCTGACATTGGCGGAAACGAGGATCAGGTCCAGTGACCGGGCGTGAGCCGCAATGAGCAAGTCATTGGGGCCTATGGGAGTACCAGCCGCTTCTAATTTGACACGAATCTCGGCATAATGGAAATCCGTATCTATATCCAAGGGAAGTACATCGAGGACCGCGAGCAATTGTTCAACCCTCATCTGAAGCGAGGCAGACTGCTTTTTCTCCGATCCAAAACGTAATTCACATGCCACAATGATGCTTGTATAAACCGTTTCCTCACCCTTTTCAGCAATTCGCTGTGCAACACTACCAGCCGGATCGCGAATCAGATTGGACAGGATATTGGTATCCAAAAGATAAGTAAAATCAGCCATCTCACAACTCGATATCATCCAATGGCAGTAAACCTGCATCAACATCGGGGAATTTATCAGGCAATGGCTGCCAGTTGGCTATGACCTTCAGCAAAGAGCGGTGTTGAACAGGTTCGATAATCAATTTGTTCCCTTCTTTACGAATCATCGCCTCATTTCCCGGCAATTCATATTCACGGGGAATACGTAGCGCCTGGTTTCGTCCATTCTTAAAAAGTTTGATGTGTCTTTCAGTTTGCATATTCCCTCTCTGTTGAAAGCATAGGCCTTGGCATATGCTTATATTGTAGTCCGCATTGTAGTTAGAGGCAAGAATAAATTGCTGACGCCAAGAAATAGGGGCCGAGGGAAAAGCTAGAGTGAAGCCTCGTCGGAGCAATTCCGTATTCCCGGGCAGTATCGGAACCAGATAGCTATTATTATCGAGACTGATCATTTGGCTACAATGAAAAGGTTTTGCCAGGACAGACCTTGCTTATCCTTGCCTGCATCGGCTCACTTTTCCATAGAAAAGAGAGGAACTGGCAAGCATAAGCTGAATAATTTATCCGTAACTTTAACTTCTTGAGAGTCATTCTAATCCTCCCAAGGGTTGATAACGTTGACACCTACGGCGTGGAATGGACTGACATCTCGTGTCGCGACGCTAAATCGATTAGTAGCCGCAATAGACGCAATGTATCCATCTGCTGCAGCAATTGCTAAGCCGGCAGATTTGGCTTTTGCCATGAGCTCAGCATAAGCGGTCGTGCAGTCCATATCAAACGGACGTACACGTCCGGCAAACAGCGGCAAGATTTGATTTTCAAGACTGGTTTGCAGTTCATCTCGTCGCTTTCCAACTGGAAGGTTTGCAACTCCAAAACGTAGTTCTGCCACAGTGATTGCTGATAAATAGAGCGTTTCTAATGATTGTGCGTCAATCCAGTTAATAACACGGGCATCAGGAGCACGACGCAACGGTTCCGAAATTACATTTGTATCTAACAGTATCATTCAAAATCCACCGGTTTGGCCGGAGATTTATCTCGGCTCTGCTCAAAAACCGAAAATTCATCATCGCTCAAATTGATTTTGCGACCAATGTTAGCAAGTAAAGAACCAAGTTTTACCCTTCCTTCCGGTTGGACGGCCTTTTCCAGTATCTCACGAATTTCAGCTTCGGCGCTTCGACCATGCTGTGCGGCTCTAACCCGTAAAGCGCGATGAACCTCATCCGGTACGTTTCTGACAGTGATTGATGGCATGATTGCACCTCCATTTTGAGCTTTATTTGCTTACACTATATCACAATGCAAGCAAGTAAGCAAGAGTCGCACCCTTTTCAAAAAAGGCCGTGACCGATGATGTGGCTTGATCAAGTAGCCAAAGCAGGATATTTCCAATGGTATAGTCATAGCCAGTTTCCAACCTTTCTCGTTTAAGGTTCTTCCTGAAACTGATTTGCGATGGAAATTGCGCCAATTAAATGACTCGATAGTTTTTTTGCGCCAGAAGAACGATTTATTATGGCGCAATTCCAGCAATCGCGCCATAATAAAGGAACTATGCCAAAACAAATATCTCAAAACGACTTGGAAAGCATTGTAAAAGTGGTGGGCATCTTCCCTAGCGGAGCTGGCATTGAAGAAATCTATTCCACGCTTGAGGGCAGAGTCCCTCGTCGGACCTTGCAGAGGCGTCTGGCATTACTAGTAGAGCAAAAGAGCCTCACAAAGGAAGGGCGGGCCAGGGCCAGTCGATATCGTTTGCCTGTAATTACCGGTGAGGCAAATTTAAGAGAAGAGCCCGATATATTCGTCGCACGCGGAGAAGTCTATATTCCACTATCACCAGATGGAGAGGAGAGTAAAAAGGCTATTCGCAAGCCTATCCAAGGCCGTCAGCCTGTTGGGTACAATCGCACTTTTCTTGATTCATACCGACCGAACAGCACATTCTATCTTACTGTAGAAACTCGTCAGAGGCTATACGAGATTGGGCGTTCACCGGAAGAGCAGCGAATAGCCGGAACCTATGCGCGGCAGATCTTTAATCGATTATTAGTCGATCTTTCGTGGAACTCCAGCCGATTGGAGGGGAATACCTATTCGCTTTTAGAAACCGAACGCCTTCTTGAGCAAGGCGAAGCAGCAGAAGGCAAAAAGGAAATGGAAACACAGATGCTCCTTAACCACAAAGACGCCATCGAACTTTTAGTCGAGCAGGCCGCCGAAGTGGGATTCAACAGATACACCATTCTTAACCTGCATGCCTTGCTATCCAACAATCTTCTGGCAGATCCGCAGGCATGTGGTCGATTGAGAACAGTCTCGGTAATGATCGGTGGGTCTGTGTATCATCCTTTGGAAACACCGCAACTAATAGATGAATGTTTCGGACAACTCCTTACCCTTGCGTCAGAAATAGAGGATCCGTTCGAACAGGCCTTTTTTGCAATGGTACATCTACCATACCTTCAGCAGTTTCTGGATGTAAATAAACGAGTTTCGCGGCTTGCCGCCAACATCCCGTTGATCCGCCGGAATCTCTGTCCTCTCTCATTCCTTGATGTGCCGGATCGGGCCTACATTGACGGCACAGTGGCTGTTTATGAGCTGAACCGGGTTGAACTCCTGCGTGATGTCTTTATCTGGGCCTATCAACGATCATGTGCACGTTATTCTGCTATTCGACAGTCTCTCGGCGAGCCCGATCCTTTCAGGTTGCGATACCGGCAGCAAATAAAAAATCTCGTGGCCGAGGTGGTGCGTGATTGCATGGATAAACGTGAGGCCGCACACCGGATAGCCGGGAGGTCTGAAACAGATATTTCACCCAGTGATCAGTCACGTTTTATTGAAGTGGTCGAGACAGAGCTGAGCAACCTGCATGAAGGAAATTTTGCCCGTTACGGATTACGCCCGTTGGAATTTGCGGATTGGGAAAAGGTTTGGCGTTAATAAGGTGTAAGCTAAAATTATCAAACGCGCCGTAAAACCCCTTCC
>NZ_BAAHYZ010000070.1:0-5055 GCF_054657295.1 Desulfocastanea catecholica | reverse complement strand
GCAGGGAAGGGGACGCCCAGTTGGGCCCAAAAAAGGAGCGTTGCCTGTTAGATTACCTTTCGATCTTCTTGAAACGATAAGAGAAAATTCGGCCGGAAATCTATCCTATTTCACTGAACAGGTTTTTCGGGATTATTTTCAAAGAAAAAATATTGATATAAAAAAAATAAAATATAATGATAATTAATATATTTTAATATCATATTTTTGGAGAGAAATTCATGGCGTTCTCATTTCGGGCCGAAGAGAAGCATGAAAAAATTCTTGAAGAACTCTGCGTTGAACTTGCAATGAACTCCAAGAGCAAGGTCTTACTCAGGGTAATCAATTTTCGGTAATCACTACCCTGCTTTGCTGGTCAATTTTAGATGGCCAGTCAAGAAAAGGAGCTTATTGCTGCAAAAAATGCGATTCGTCAAGAATTGGAAGCTGAGGCACGGTTAACAGGTTTTTTTTTCTAAAATTATTAAAGGCTTTTTAATGAATAAGACGGATGATCGATATTCAATTGTAAGACGAATAGATTGGATAAAAAACAATTTGTTAAGCGGTCAACTGTTTAATTGCAGCGACTTAGCTGCTAAATTTGATATCTCCACCAGAACAGCACACAGGGACATATGTTTTGTTCGGGCAGAGTATTTTAAAACTATCCTTAAATACAATACAGCAGATCGCTCTTATTATTTAGAGCCGAAACAAGAAGAAGCTGTTGATGGAAGATAAAAAATATGGATCAACTCATACCCTAAAAAATGTAAGGCGAAGAACAGGCTTGAAACAGACATTTTTCGGCATGATTTTGGGTATGAGTAAAGATGCAGTTTCCAGAATTGAGAACGGACATCGACGAGAAACTGCCATACATACAGAGTTGATAAGCCTGGTAGCTTTCCTGGTTGAGATGGGGTTGCTAGAAAAATATGTGCAATGGAGATTTCATTTAAATACTCCAGCTCCAAAGGTTTTCAAATAGAAATATTAGTACTCCATTGGTCTATTTTTGGTGAAACACAGAAGAAAGTGTGTGAGTTGAGCCGAACTACCCAGATTTCTTTTACTTTTCCCATTTTTAGAATATGATCGTCGTAGACGGTATACAAAGATATCTCAGCAACTTAAAGAGGAATGAATGACACTTACCAAAGCAGATCTAGTTCAGCAAATTTATCAAAAGCACGATAATCTGACCAAAGCTCAGGCCGCCGAAGCGGTTGAATCGTTTCTTCGTTTGTCCAAAGACGCTCTTATCAGTGGATCAGATCTCCTCTTGAGCGGATTCGGAAAGTTTAATGTCAGGGATAAAAAGCCTCGCCGGGGACGCAATCCTCAGACCGGTGATGACCTCATGCTTGAGGCTAGACGGGTTATAACTTTTAAACCATCCGGCACGTTAAGGGATAAGGTAAACGGTTCCTGAAATCGAAAAAATACACATTAAAGATCTGCGAACGGGTATAACTTTACTGTGTATAACCTGGAGTAGCACGATAATTGAAACAGCGCCAAGAAAGGTTATCATGTTTTCTTCTGGCGTAAAATATACGTTAGTTTAATGCTTTATTACTCTGTCTATTACCCCTTTGTCGATGTGCGATAATAAATTGATGAACCTGGATGAAGTTAAGAATTGAAGTTAAAGATGAATTAATTGTATCTCTTCCTTGAAAAAATGATTGGACATTATTATTGTTGGAAATAATTTATAAAGTATTTTTATAAATACCAATTAATAATAATTAAAGAGGACTGTAGATGAATGATTTTTTAAGAATAATTACCCATGCCCGTCGGTTTAAAAGTGCACTGAAAGAATTGGGTGTTGAGCAGTTAGAAGAAGTTAAAATCAAACTTCAAAAAATTATAGATGATCGAATTGCCGAGGAAAAGGCAGCGGAGGTCGAGAATGCCGAGAGAAATGAGAAAATTCGCAAGATACGTGAATTGTTAGTGACAGAAGGCATTGAACCAGATGAATTACTTGATGACTCTTCACAGAAACAGGGCAGAAAAACAATGCGTCAGCCAAAATATGAGATCTGGAATGAAGCGGGAGAGCATATTACCTGGACCGGGCAGGGGCGTATGCCTAACTCCTTTAAGGCCCGTATCGAAAGCGGCGAATCTCTCGATACCTTTCTCATTGATCAGTAATCCTGCAAAGTAAGAAAGTAAAAAACAGAGGTCTCTTCATTGCAAGTTGTTCTGAAAATGAAAAGACCTCATCTTTTTTCTTCAAACCCCATCCCTAATCGTAGTGCCCAGCAATAATGACGTCCAACCCACAAGATAGCTTGCTGGCGGAAATACTTTCATAATCAAGTCGTTGCAAATATCCTTAGCGTCTTAACCAGAAGATTATGCAGGCTGTCCACGGCCTCGGACCCCTGTGAGGCGAGACTTCTATAAACTGCAACTTCCATAGGTTCGAGCGGCCCTAATCCATGATTACTTCCAAGAATTTCCAAGTGGTCCGGTACGCTGCACTGGGTTAGTACCGCCACCGCCAAGCCACTTTCAACTGCTGCAATCTGACCAGCCAAACTGGAACTGTTGTACACCACCCTGTATCGACGCCCCTGCAAGGCCAACGAATTTATGGCGCTGCGGTTGGCAAGACTGGCAGCTTCATATCCGGCAATAGGAAGCGGATCACGCCTCCATACCTGGAATTGGGTGGACCCTACCCACACCAACGGTTCATGAAACAGCAAGGTTCCTTGTCGGGAATTCTCCCTTGAGACCAGTGCTAGGTCTAGATCGCCACTCTCAATACGAGGGATCAACGAGGTTGATTGCTCGCAGTTCAGTTCAATTTCCACTCCGCCATGATGCGGAGCAAAACGTTTGAGGACGGGAGTCAGGTACTTGGCGGCGTAGTCATCCGGGACACCTAGGCGAATGCGACCGGTCAACTCCTCACCGAGAAACGCGGCCTTGGTTTCAGCATGCAAGTCAAGCAATCGCCGAGCATACCCCAACAGCAATTGCCCATCGGCAGTGAGTTGATGCTGCCGTGGGCCTCGAACCAACAATTGGCAACCCAGTGCATCTTCAAGTTTCTTGAGTTGCATGCTCACCGCCGATTGAGAACGGTGGACCCCTGGGGCAGCACCCGACAAGGATCCCGCATCTACCACGGCGACGAAACATTTCAACCAGTCAATCTGGAGATCTTGGAAGGCCAAACTCTTCACACTCCTATTAGAATTTCGAATAATAGATAGCTGAATTATGCGCTTTTCTTTTTCTTTCTTCAAGAGGATAGTTTGGCATGAGCATGCGTTAACACCATTGAATTGAAGAGGGATGGACAATGAAAGACACCAGTTTTTTGAAATACATAGTCGCCTTGATTCTGTTCGGCTCCAATGGAATAATCGCGAGTTATATTTCCATGACGAGCTACGAAATAGTCTTCACCAGGACATTGATCGGAAGCCTCTTTCTGATCCTGATCTTTTTCTTGTCCAGGCAGAAAGTGCAGGCCTGGAGCAAAAAACGACATTTCCTGTATCTCGTGACGTCCGGCATGGCAATGGGGGCATCTTTTATGTGCCTCTTTGAATCGTATGTGCAGGTTGGCGTCTGCATTTCGACTCTTGCCTATTCTTGTGGGCCAGTAATTGTCATGATGCTTTCCCCGATCCTGTTTAAAGAAAAAATGACCGTGGTAAAACTACTGGGTTTCTTTGCCGTGGTGTTGGGTATGGTCTGTATCAACGGATACTCAATGTCACAAGGAACCTTATCCATGGGAATTTTCTACGGGATATCGGCAGCATTCCTGTATGCGGTGATGGTGGTTTTCAATAAAAAAGCCGCGAGCATCACAGGCCTGGAAAATCCGATGTTGCAACTGCTGATAAGCTTCGTAACGGTTGCTGTTTTTCTAGGCCTGAAGCAAGGGCTTGTACTTCATCTCGACCTTGAGGATCTGCTGCCCATTTTGCTGCTTGGAATCGTCAATACCGGTGTTGGTTGCTATTTTTACTTTTCATCCATCGGCCAGTTGAATGTCCAGACGGTGGCAATTTGTGGCTACCTCGAACCGCTTTCGGCACTGGTGTTTTCAACCATGTTTTTAGGAGAAGCGTTAAACTCCTTGCAATGGCTTGGATCTGCATTGGTATTCGGCGGCGCGGCGTTTGGTGAACTGTATGGCAAGATAGGGCAGGGGTCGGAAGAGGTCTATAGAGTTTAAAACGAGCAGCTGATAATTTTGGTTCATCCGACTGAACGATGACAGAAACCGCCTCAGTCAGTAAATTGATGGGACTATTCACAATGGGCTTGTTTAAGGTGATTCCTGGTATTATCAAACAACCCTCAGGGAGGTCTGCAGAAGATGTTTCCTGACCTGTTTGCGTCACAGCGGTAGTGTAAACTTCAGCGAAAGGACAATTTCCATGTGGGTCACCCTGCCAACCTCAACGCCCGAGAAGAAAGTAGTGTCGGGCAAACGGCACTGCGGGAATGGAGCAGGAAAGTATTCCCTCCGGAAGACGACGGAAGATATTGGTTGCAGTTTAGAAATCGAGCTGTTCGACAGACAACCCCATGGCCTTGGCTATTTTTTTCAGACTGGCGCGGCGCGGTTTGGCGCTGCTCTCCATCTGGGCGTAGGCTCCCTGTGTCATGTTTGCCCTTGCCGCAACCTCGGTCTGGGTGAGTCCGAGGTGTTCACGCCAGGCGTGCATCGGCGACCAGTCGTGATCGAAGGTGAGATTGACGACTTCGTTGGGGACAAGGTTTTCCTGGCGGTCGCGACTGGCCAGCCAGTCGGCATAAGGTAGCACCACGAATGCGGGAGCACCGTTGCGGTCGTGGATGATTTGGATATCAGTATGTACGTTCATCGCGTTTCTTAACCTCCTGGATTTCGACGATGCCCACCTCGCCGTCATAGTCGAACAGCACCCGGTAATGACCGACCCGTAGCCGGTAGCCATACCGGTGATTGGTCAGGGCCTTAACTCCCTGGCAATCGGGCATACTAGCCTTAATCAATGAGACTATTCCTGAATTTTGTAGAGATCTTACAACAAAACAGTT
>NZ_BAAHYZ010000069.1:0-5090 GCF_054657295.1 Desulfocastanea catecholica | reverse complement strand
ATAAAACAAATTAAGAAGGTAATACAATGAAACAAGATAAATCACCAACTGCCTACAGTGTAATTACACCAATTAAAAAATTTAGGTATACATTTACACTTTCTTTAGTTTTTTTCTGTATGTTAGTTGTTTCTACAAATGCTCTGTCTGCTACATACTACATTGATTATAATAGCGGAGTCGATAGCCAGAGCGGGACAAAAGTGTCCCCTTGGAAACGCCATCCATATATGCTGGGGTGGACTGGAACTTACTCCCATTCAGCGGGTGACACGTTCATCTTCAAAGGTGGAGTGACTTGGCCTGTTGTTTGTTTTCCACTGAATATTAAAGGCTCTGGTAGTGGGGTCGGTTCTGAGGACACGTACACTGTAGACGAAACTTGGTATGATGGAGAGACTTACAGCCCCCCAGTGTTTGATGGAGAGGGGGTTCTGGCAGATGGTCTGTATATGATCTGGCTTACGTCAACCAAGTATGTCAAATTAGACGGACTAAAAATAATACGTGCCGGAGTTGCAGGAGTTCGTGACGGCAGGGGTGCTATTAAGTCAGTCAATGGGACTGGTGAGGGAATCATTTTAAATGATTTAGAACTTATTCCATACGCAAGTCATGCTATTGTATTGCACTATAGCGATGGTGCTGTAATAACGCATGGATTCAAGGTTACTAATTGCAAGATTAGTCATGCAGCAAACTCTATTGAAAGTGGGCAGACCAACGTAACCATTGGCAACGAAGTAGATGGTATTACCATAACAGGAAATGAGTTTTTTGACCCCCATACCCAGCTTGTATCTGGCGATCATGGAGATGGTATACATCTCTTTGTCGTATATGCTCCAAAAGACCCAGTTTATACCAATGTGGTTATAGCCTATAACAAGTTTTACGGAGATTGGTCTGGGTACGATAATGTCACAAGCAATACTGCAATGATTTATTTTGAGCGCATCGTTAAAAGTGGAGAAATTTATAATAACCATCTGACTTTTTCAAATACAACTCAAGGGAAGAGCGACTATCTCTTCTCCCCTGCCCCAATTTCTGCGGAAATGTTTGGTTCAGGGAAAATATACAACAATACGGTTGACTGCTCTGCAATGCAAAATAACGGGGGGGCGTACGGATGCAGCAACGGTATATCTTCTTGGGGTGGAAAAACAAATATGGAGATTATGGGTAATATTGTTATCGGGCCAAGGTTTGGATATAGCGTAAATGTGGGATTATCAACAGCAAACTCTAAAGTTGATTACAATGTTTGTCACAACTGCACAAACTATGGCGCAACATGGACAGATGCCGGGAATGCGTCTATAAAGACAACGCTTGAAACATGGAGAAGCACTACGAACCACGGCGATCATTCAATCACAGATGATCCCAAATTAGCAACTACCGGAGAACTCGAAGCTGCATCCCCAGCTTTTGACTTTCTCCCAATTTCTGAGGCTCCGACAAATATCTTTATCAATGATATGTTAGGAGAATCGAGACCACAAGGATCTGCTTGGGATGCAGGAGCCTATGAATACTCCTTAAGTCCTAAAACACCCGGTAATTTCTATTTAATATCAAATTAGATTCTCCTTAAAAAGGCTCAACTATTTGATATTAAATAGATAGATATCTATAAAATGGGGTATAATGTGCAAGAAATAGTCAAGATCTCCCTCAAAAGGCTTGCACATGATTCGGTACACGAGTGAACGTCAGATGTTCCTGGAAGGATTTAACCTGCCGTTTGGTGGGAGGCTGAATCCTGCAAATCTCTGGGTGAAACTGAGCCAGAGAATACCTTGGGATGAACTCGCCAAAGGGTATCTCACACACGGCTTACCGCCGACCGTGGCCGACCGGTGAAGAATGCCCGGATGGTGATTGGCGCGGTGATCATCAAGCACAAGCTGACCCTGAGTGACGAGGAAACGGAAACGGTACTGCAGATCCAGGAGAATCCCTATCTGCAGTATTTCATCGGGCTATCGAGGTATCAGGAGGAGCCGGCCTTCGCCCCGAGCCAGTTTGTCGAGATCCGGCGCCGGATGGGCAGTGAGGTTTTTGCCGCCTTTGAAAAAGCGATCCTGACGGAGATTGAGAAGTCTCGGAAGAAACAGAAGTCAGACAAGGAAGATCAGGGTCCGCCCAGCCATAAAGGCAAGCTGGTCATCGATGCGACCGTGGCCGAACAGGCCATCCGCTATCCGACTGATCTGGGATTACTCAACGAATCAAGAGAGATATCCGAGCATCTGATCGACGAGCTGGCAAAAGGAAGCGGCGTCAGGAAACCGAGGACCTATCGGGAGCAGGCAAAGAAACGGTATCTGACCATTGCGAAAAACATGAAGCCCGGCCGGAAACTGATCCGCAAGGGAATCAGGCAGCAACTGCTGTATCTCCGGCGCAACCTGTCGCACATCGATCGTCTGCTCGATGCATGCGATGGCTTCCCCCTGTCATCGAGGAAACAGAAACAATATTGGGTCATCCAGCAGGTGTATAGCCAGCAGTTGAGCATGTACCGGAACAGATCATGCCGCTGTGATGATCGGATTGTCAGCATCCACCAACCCCACGTCCGGCCGGTCATCCGCGGCAAAGGGAAATCAGGACGGAGTTTGGCGCCAAGATCAGCGTCAATTTGGTGGATGGGATCGCCATGGTTGACCACCTCGGTTGGGATGCCTTCAACGAGAGCTAGGACCTGCAGGATCAGGTTGAACGCTACAAAGATCGGTATGGCTATTGTCCCGAGGCGGTACTTGCCGACGGGATTTATGGCACCAGGGACAACAGGAAGTACCTGCAGGGGGCAGAGGGCATCAGGTTCGGTGGCAAACCACTGGGTCGACCGAAAAAGCAGACGGGGCTGAACGCCGAACAGATCAAACTGGCAAAGAAGCTACGAAAACAGGACGCCCTGGAGCGTATTCCGATTGAAGGGAAGTTCGGCCAAAGCAAGAACGGCTACCGACTTAACTATATCCGTGCCAGGACCGCAGCGACCTCCCTTGCCTGGACCAGGGACATCTTCCTGGTGATGAACCTGATGGTTCTGCTCAGGTGTTGGTGCGTTGTTTGTTTTACTGCGAAGAGGACCAGAATCCCACAGTTTTGAGCCGATCAAATTGCGTTGATACGGTTTGGATTGGATATAGTCCTGGACAACGGGCATGTTCAGCTCACACCAAGATGATTTTCTGAGGAAACTCAAATTAGGATAATTTAAAATAAAGAAAAATATTTTCATTAACCAAGGGTTGATTCGAAGATTTTTTCTTTTTTCTTTACGAGATACGAGGAAAATTTGTTTTATCAAATATTTTCAGAAGACAAACAATGTGTTTAGGAAACGGTTAGTTATGGTAGACAAATTAGTGTATTTTTTATTTAGAAACAAAAATTATAGACTCAGATCAATATTGCTGAAACTTATTACTCGCTATGAAGGCGGAGAAATGTACTCAAAAACACTTCGTAAAATTTTTTCAAATTTTTATGATATTGAAATAGGAATGTACAGTTATGGATGTTTCCATCCAGAAAATTTTCCACCGAAAACACGAATTGGACGCTATTGTTCATTTGCTCGTAATGTTCAGATAACTGTAGGAAACCACCCCTTAAAATTCAAATCTTTACATCCATTTTTTTTCAATCCTACTTTTGGCTATGTAAAAGAACTTTTGATAGATAGGACAAAGATTAATATTGAAAATGATGTATGGTTTGGCAAGTCTTCCATAGTTCTGCCTTCTGTAAAAAATATCTGCAATGGTGCTGTAATAGGAGGTGGAAGTGTTGTTACCAAAGACGTCCCACCTTATGCTGTAGTTGCCGGTAATCCAGCCAAAATAATAAAGTATCGATTTACACCCAATAAGGTTGATGAGCTTCTTTCAGATAAGTGGTGGGAAAAAGATATTAATGATCTTATGTCAGATCCTGGTTCTTCAAAACGATTTACCTCGCCATTTTATTAAACATATTAACTGTTTTTTTCAAAAGGATGCATGATAGGTATGACTCGCATAGTGTTTCAACACTCAAGTTTCATGCTTCTTTGTGGTTCCTTGTGATAGGAGGGTGGACCCCAGGGTAAATTTATGCTACCCCAGCACCGCAAGCGGAACTGTGATTCTGGCCAGTAATTTTCAGATAATCTAAAACCAAGCGAGGAGAAAAACTGAGTTGCCTCATTTTTTGAGTTACATTAGATACGCCCTTGCTTTTGAGGAGGCCGATAGCAAATCTCCGTAATCGGGTGATGTTTTCCGGACCGTAACCTTTCGAGATTCTACAGCGATCCTCATCAAAATTCCAGTCAAGGATGTAGTGGCAGCTATTTTCAATGCTCCAGTGCTGACGGTTGTCTCTTAGAATGTCTTCGGCGGTTGCCATCTGGGGAGTTTTGCTGGTGATTCCGTACGCGACAACTCGTGTATTTTTACCTTTTTTCCGGTAAGTTACTCGTTCAATTTTGAAGGCTTGGGCGACATGGGGAAATTTCAGGTATTTATTGAGTTCCGTGGTCACCCAGATTCTTCTGGATTCATTTCGGCCATGGTTGGGCTTATCTTTGGTTGTATGGTCAGGATCCCAGGAAACATTTTCGAAAAATGAAGCGACTTCCTTGAGGAGTTTTTTTTGATTGCCCTTGGCGGTGAAATGATAATGCGCATTTCTTTTTTCAACGATGTATTCGGCAAGCTCACGCTGAGTTAACAGGGCATCGGCGGTGATGGTTTTACCTTGTATATCTAAGGAATCGAGGAGGGGGATAGCGGTTTTGATTTCGTTTGTCTGTTTTTCTTTTTTGCTTCCTTTTACAGGCAATGTGCCGACTTTTTTTGGGTGTAGCTTTGTTTGCTCTGGTGCCCGACGGCACCCATGATATGAATTTGCCGGCCACTGTCGTCAACGGCATTGCACATGGTTTTCCCGTCGATCGCCAGGCTATCGTCGATTGTACCAAATTGGGCATTCCATTGCTGCAGTGCCCGGTCGAGTTCCATTGGTGCTATGCGAATCAATACGTTACGAATGGTGCTCTCGCTGGGGACACTATTTTTGCTCCGGCT
>NZ_BAAHYZ010000068.1:0-5166 GCF_054657295.1 Desulfocastanea catecholica | reverse complement strand
TAAACTATATCACAAATCTGGAGTTTTTTGCTCCCTTTATTTTTTTCGCAACACTTTGTATTCTTGTTCTTTTCTCGCTTGTGGCACAGTGCAGTATCTTCGGCACTCTCAATGCAGACTTGGAGCTCATTACTGATTTGTTAGGCGCAAGAAATTCACATTGAGTCATTTACTGCTCCTCCACGACTGAAGTCTTTATTGATGCAGCTTGCATGTTTATTGCGCAAGAACTCGGCAATTTCCAATGTCGTGTTATGATGGGGTATACGTCAGTCACCCCGTGCGGAAAAAGAAGGTTCATGATATTTTTAGGATCACTTATGCCTGCAGCAATTCTAGTAAATGTTTTGTAACTTGATATTGACGTCCTTGCTCATGCGGAAAAGATCTGACTGATACTTAAGCGCAGTATCGCGGGTAATGGGCGTATGGAAAAAAATAACAGCGGGAAAGCACATGAAGATACCTAAAAGGATGTTACTTACCATTGTTCCCATTTTGGCGGCGGTGTTGATAACAATTTTGCTGCTGGCGAACCGTCCCGCGCTTGTCAGAAAAGAGGTCGAGGAGGCTGTTCGGACATTGCGGGTGATCAAAGCGCCTGTCGTGGACTTTGTCCCCCGGGCGGTCGGCTATGGAGTGGCCGCTCCGGCGCTGGTTTGGGAAGCGGTTGCCGAGGTGGAGGGTACTCTTGTCTTTGTTGATGATCGTCTCAAATCCGGAGAATTGATAACAGCGGGAAGCACGCTGGCGGAGATAGACCCAGCGGAATATCGACTGGCTGTGGCGAGACTGGAGGCCAACATAGAGGAGACCAGGGCAAAGCTCAACGAGCTTGGGGAAGATGAAAGCAACATCACAAAGTTACTGACGATTGAGTTGCGCTCACTGAAGCTTTCGGAAAAATTGCTGGACCGCAAGAATACAGCACTAGAGAAGAATGCCATCTCTCAGGACGATGTGGATCGTGAAGAGCGAAACTTTCTTCTGCAGAAAAAACAGGTGCAGCAGTTGAGAAACGATCTCGCCTTGATTCCGGCGAAGAGGAAGGCACTCAATTCAACCCTGGATGTTCTGCGCTATGACCTTGAGCAGGCCGCCACGGATCTTAAAAAAACCAAAATACAGGCACCATATGACTGTCGCCTGGGCGAGGTCGGCTTGAGTGCCGGGCAGTTTGTCAAGGCGGGGCAGCTTCTTTTTCAAGCCCAAGGTACCGCTGTAACCGAGGTGGAGGCTCTGCTGGGCGCTGAAGAATTACGCCATCTTCTGGGAAAGGAAAAGGATGTTCACCTGCTGTCGGGGATGACGACAGGCACATTTGAGACCCTTTTTAGTGACGTCAAGGTCTTCGTCAGCCTGCAAAGCGGCGACTGGTCTGTGCGCTGGCAGGGAAGCATGGAAAGATTGCGGGAGACCATGGACAGCAAGACCCGGGAAATGAAAGTTGTTGTGTCAGTTGCCGATCCATACAAAAAAGCCATACCCGGAGTTCGGCCACCTCTGGTCGCCGGGATGTTCTGCCGTATCGAATTTCAGGCGCCGGTACGCCCTGGAACTGTCGTTGTACCCAGATCCGCTCTGCATGATGGAGAGGTCTTTGTTGTTGATGACCAGAGTCGGCTTGCCGGCAAAGGGGTAGTCGTCGACTATCTCCAAGATGAGGTGGCCGTGATACGCTCCGGTTTGTCGGGCGATGAGACAATAGTGGTTTCGGATCCTTCTCCGGCGATCAGAGGAATGAAGGTCGAAGCCGTTGGCGATGATTCTCTGCTGCAACATCTGCTGTCTTCAAGTCAGGGCATGAGGGACGAAGGATGATTCGCTTCTTTGCTGGACATCCCACCGCAGCTAATCTGTTGATGCTGGCATTTCTTATCGCCGGTATTCTCTCGGTTCCTCGCATCCTGCGTGAAACCCAGCCCGATTTTGCACCGAGCGAAGTGGAGATACGGATAGCATATCCAGGCGCTACGGCTCAGGAAGTGGCCGATGTTATCTGTCGGAGAGTGGAGGATGCGATGGACAGTGTCACGTTCATCGAAGAGACCCGCGCCGATGCCAGAGAAGGTGTTGCCGTGATTGTACTGGAAATGGCCTCTGACGGAGATTTTCAGATTTTTAAGGATGATATCGAGACGCAGGTCGACACCATCGATGATTTTCCCGAAGAAGTTGAGGAGCCGGTCATCAGGGAACTCGGGCGCACTGATCCGGTTATTTCCCTGCTTGTCTCCGGCCCTTTAAGCCCAGCAGACCTGAAGACCTATGCGGAAAATCTGAAAGAACGCATGCAGGAGGCCGGCATCGCTCTTGTGGCGATCAAGGGGTTCTCCGAACGTCAGTTTCAAGTTTCTCTTTCCGAGACAGCGCTGCGCCGCTTAGGTATAAGTGCTGCGGATGTGGTTCAGCAGATTGCCGCACAGAGTAGAGATATTCCTCTGGGGGTTGTCGAAACGGATCAGCGGGATATCCTGCTGCGCTATGTCGATCAGCGCCGCACCGCGGAGTCTCTTGAGCAGCTTGTCATCGTGGCCACTCCAGAAGGTGGAGAGGTTCTTCTTGGCGATATTGCCGTGGTGGAAGATACCTTCAAGGTAGCTGAAGACAAGGTTATGATGAACGGCAAGCTCCAGGCCCTTCTTGCAATAGAAAAAACCAAATCTGAAGATGCCATACGGCTGGCCGGAGAGGTCAAAGCCTTTGTGGCCAAAGAAAAAAAACTCCAACCGCAAATGGAGTTGACCGTTACTCAGGATCAGACGGATATTCTCGTCGATCGTTTGAATATGCTGGTTATCAATGGAATACAGGGGCTGCTGCTGGTCTTTCTGGTGATGTGGCTATTCTTCAATGTTCGAGTTTCTTTCTGGGTGATTATGGGGTTACCGGTTTCCTTTATGGGCGCTTTTGTTTTGGTGCCGTATCTGGGCCTCAGCATCAATATGTTCACCATGGTCGGTATCCTGATGGCCATCGGCCTGCTCATGGATGATGCTATTGTTGTTGCAGAAAATATCATGACCAAAAGGATGCAAGGCAAGGATCCGCTGTCTGCGGCGGTTGCCGGTGTGAAAGAAGTCGGCCCCGGAATCGTCTCCTCATTCAGCACCACCCTTTTTGTTCTGGGCCCGCTCGCCTTTATTGAGGGCCAGATCGGCAATGTCCTGCGAGTCGTGCCGATGATGCTGATTCTGATACTCGCGGTGAGCCTGATAGAGGCCTTCTGTATTCTGCCTGCCCATCTCAATCATGCGATGCACCATTTCGGGCAGAACAGTGAGAATAGGTACAGGAGACGTTTTGAAGCTGCCTTTGAGTGGGTGCGTGACCATTTGTTGGGCAGAACCGTCGATGTTCTCTTGCGCTGGAGATATCTGTTCATCGTATCAATTGTCGGACTATTTGTTGTTTCGGTGGCCATGGTTGCTTCCGGCAAAATCAAGTTTCAGGGATTTCCGGAACTTGAAGGCAATGTCGTCATGGCGCGCCTTCTCATGACGCCCGGCACGCCGCTGGCGCAAACCGAAGAGGTGGTGGCTCACCTCCTTGAAGCGTTGGAGAAGACCAATCATACCTTCGCACCACAGCAGCTGGAGGGAAGAGATCTGATTGAAAATGTCTATGTGCAATACAATGTCAATAGCGAAGCTTTTGAAAATGGTCCTCATGTCGCCACGATTACCGTTGACCTGTTGACGGCGGAAAAGCGATCGGGAAGCATCGATGCCTATCTGGCTTTTTGGCGAAACGAGATCGGCAATGTAGCGGATGTGGTCAGTCTCACCCTGAGCGAACCGGGCTTTGGCCCTGCGGGGCGCCCGATCGAGATTAGACTGCGCGGCAAGGACCTGGATGAGATGAAATATGCCGCCATAGACCTGCACACATGGTTTTCCCGTTTTGCGGGGGTTGTCAATCTGGCCGACGACCTGCGGGCGGGAAAATATGAGTTGCGCCTGAAAATGCGGCAGGGAACACATGGAATAGGCATCGGTGTCGAGGAAATCAGTCAGCAGTTACGCACGGCTTTTCAGGGGATAGAGGCGGATACCATTCAAATTGGTTCAGAGTCCTATGAAATTGAGGTCAAGCTGAACCAGTTGGGCAGAAGCAGCTTGGAGGATCTGAAAAATTTTAATCTCGTCATGAAAGATGGAACAATCGTTCCCCTGGCCACCATGGTCACCTGGGAAATTGAAAAAGGCTGGGCGAGAATTTCCCGCTTTGACGGTATGGTTACCGTAACCCTGCGTGGTGATGTTGATACCCGCCTGATCAATACCAATGAGCTGATAGGATCCTTCAACAACGACTATCTGCCTCTGTTCCAGGAAAAATATCCCGATATCAGTCTGACGGTGGACGGCTCGATCAAAGAAACCAAAACAACCCGAATGTCAATGCTGAGGGCGTTACTCATCGGCCTTATTGGTATTTTTTTCCTCCTCAGTTTTCAGTTCCGCAGCTATAGCGAACCGTTTATCGTCATGCTCTCCATTCCATTCGCCCTGATTGGGGTCATCTGGGGACATGGTTTGATGGGGGTCCCAGTAAGTATGCCCAGCCTTCTCGGGTTTATCGCCCTTTCGGGAATAGTCGTCAACGATTCGATTTTGCTCGTCGTCTTCCTTAAAAATGCCAGAAAGGAGGGGCTGACTTTGCATGAGGCCGCAGCCAGAGCGAGTCGGGCGAGGTTCCGGGCGGTACTCTTGACTTCGACAACGACCATTGCCGGCCTGTTACCCCTGCTGTTTGAGAAGAGCCTGCAGGCCCAGATTTTGATCCCGCTTGTTATCAGCACTACTTTTGGCTTGATGGCAAGTACCGTGCTGGTGTTAATCGCCATTCCGTGCATGTATCTCATTCTGGGAGATTGGGGGCTGGTGGAGAATATGGCTTCGTCAACCAGTAAGACCAAAAACCAGCCCCAGTAAACCGTTGACGGAACTCTTCCGGTTATCGCCAGGGCACTGCTCAATGAGGCGGACACCATCTATCTATGGCCACCCGGATCTTGTCATTCTGCAATAGGTCGCCGGTGAACATCAACTCAGACTGGGGAGTATTTGGTCATGACCAAGGTAATATTGTCCATACCTCCCCTTTTCAGGGCGATCCTGACAAGTAAGTCGGTAGTTGCTTTCAGATCCGTTGAATTCATCA
>NZ_BAAHYZ010000067.1:0-5180 GCF_054657295.1 Desulfocastanea catecholica | reverse complement strand
AATTTTTTATATCATGCCAGTTAAGCAGCTCCACCTCATGCCCTTGTTCCTTGAGCAGGGCGCCAAGGTAATGGAGGCCGATGGGAGGAGCCTCTATATTTTCGATGTGGACGCGATCGATGGAAAAGAAGGGGTAGATCAGGGTGATGTTCATACCAAATCCATTCGTCAGTATGGGGTGGGGTAGCTCTTCGACTCGCACTATTTAATTGATCATTACATTGCAAGCCATAATCGGCAAGCTTCATTTTTTTCGGCAAATGATAAGTTTGCTTTTACCGGATGGTGTGTGTGATAATGTGACGTTTACAAATATTTTTTTGTATGGGGAAAGATCTTGCCTTAAAAATTCTCTGGAATCGGTTGAGCCCATCATCAGCATTCTCATATGAAACAGTATCTTCACAAGAGGGTTCCGTGGAACTTCATGTTCCATAATCAATACTTGGCCGTTGGGCTTGACAACCCGTTTCATTTCCTTTAGCGCATCCGTTCTTGCCCGGCCTTGCAATTCATACAACGCATGAGAACAGCAAACAACATTGAAACAGTCATCGATATATGACAACCTTGAAGCATCGCCCTGAACAAGAGTTATCCTGTTGGCCACATCCTTTTGTTTTGCTTTATGCAACATGCCAATAGAAAAATCATAACCGATTGTCAAAGCATCAGGATATTTTTCTGCAAAGGACAGAGTAACTGATCCTGTGCCACAACAGATATCTAATATTCTGGCGTGGTTTCTATCGTCTATTCGGACCGAATCAACTAAAAATTTACGAGTCTCGTTTCCATGGTGGCCGGAATGGATCTTTATAAAAAAATCATAAAAGCAGGAGAAAATATTATAATACGTTTGTCGACCGGTTCGTATTTCGGACATGTTTGAGAACCTTTTGTAAAGGTATAACAGTAGTTCATCCGCTATAGAAGTATTTCTTCGCCATTGTAATATTTGTACCACCAACCCAGGAAATTTGCCAGGACTGTCAAGTTTAGATGTTTCGTGTTTTCCTGGAGACAGTCTTTGCATTGTCTATTAGACATGAGATTATTCTTGGCAGTGCAAAACGAATGTACGACACAGAGGGCATGGTGAAAAAGGCAATACGGCAAAGCTGACAAACGAGGTGCTGAAAGGCGCGGAGTCCATGGAAGCCGTGAATGAGACCATCGAGCTCAAGGGAGATACAGTGGCTCCCTGCCGTGGCTGTGACGTCTGTCACGTCAAAAATTTCTGTGTTCAGAAAGACAGCTTTCGCGATGTTGTGCAGAAGATTTTAGATGCCGACGGCCTGATTCTGGCAAGTCCTAAGTACATCTTTTCCGTAAGTACTCAACTCAAGGCCTTCATGGACCGATGCTGTGGTATTCTCGACTGCCAGAGCTTCACAGGTCGATACGGGGTATCGATTGTCACGTCAGGTGGCGGCGACGAAAAGCCCATCGCGGATTACATGAACTATTTTCTCATCTTGACTGGTATCGTTCCGGTGGGATCGGTCTGGGCCACCATGGGCTTGATCACGGGCGATGAATTTCCTGAAGACATAAAGAAAAACGCCTTTGACCTGGGTTGCCGTCTTGTCGAAGCCTGGAAAACGAAAACCGTTGACTCGGAGGTGAAAACAAAGATGGACGATTTTCACCAGTGGATGCGATCGTTGATGACCTGGCGGAAAGCGGAATGGCCTTTTGAGTACAACTACTGGGTCACTCACCACGGCCTCTAGCGGATGGATCGAGCGAGTCCGTGCCAACAATTGAGCTTCACCGTAACCGATATTCAGGTTAACGATTACTTCCGCCAAGCCGCAATGCTCCGCGCACTTTGGTGAAGGCGTCGGTCTCATCTTTGCTAGGGCATATACCTGTTCACAGTATCACAGAGGGGCGGGAAGCCTGCCATTCCTTTAATCTTGGCAAAAGCCAGCCGGCCATTCCTGGAGCCAGGTAAAAATGTGGATCGAGCAGGTTCTCAGGCAACAGCGGATACCCTTCGCTTGCAGCCGTTTCTGCAAGCTGGGTGCCTGGGTAAATGCGGACACCTGCTGTCAGCCGCAAGGTCTCAAGGTTCAAAGAATCAGCAAAGGCAAGGCTTCTTTCCACCGATTCCATAGTTTCGCCAGGACCTCCCAGCAACAAAAAACCCATGCGCTCAATTTCGTGAATGGCAAAACGAGTTGCAATCGCACGCACATCTTCCAGAGAAAAACGCTTATTCAAGATTTTCAGCATTAGCTGGCAGCCGGTTTCAAAACCCAGGCTGATCTGCCTGCAACCGGCTGCGGCCATAAGCTCAACCAATTCCTCATCAACATTTTTCGGATAAATGATACACCGCCAGTACATCTTAAGACCTTTTTCAAGTATCCGGCGGCATACCTCCTTGGCATAGGCTGGAGGGAGATTGAAGGTATTATCGACAAAGAAGAAATTCGTGTACCCGGCCTTAACCCAGTCTGCAAGCCAGGCAACAACAAGCTCAGGCGACCGTTGCCGGAGAATGGAGCCTTCAATGGTCGGTGTCGAACAATAACTGCATCTGAGCGCACAGCCCCGTCTGGTTTGTACCGGAATCCAAGGGTCATTATTTTTGTTTGCAGAAACGGATAGGATGCTGTTGTCCGGCAATGGTAACTCATCAAGTTTTTTCGCAAGTGTTCTTGGTTGTTGCCGGCTATGATTCCGAATATGAAGCCCTGGTATCCCTGATAAGTCAGATTTATTTTCTAGGTGAGTAAGTAGAGATGGGAAAGCAATTTCCCCTTCGCCCTCAATACCCATGTCTGCCTCGAGGTAGGCAAGCGCACTTTCTGGAAAGATGCTGTACCCAGCGCCACCAAGTACAATTGGCGCATCAGTCTCTGCTCGACACGTTGTCACCACCTCTTTTACTTTGGAAAGAAGAAATCTCGGGTTTTCAAAATTCTGGTCGTCTATATTTCTCACTGAGATGCCGACACACTCCGGCCTCAGGCTTTTGATTGCCTGTGTGAGTATTGCCTCGGTGTTCCTTTCAAACATCAGATCCAGCAATATAACTTCATGCCCGGCCTTTCTGCTGGCCGCCGCAACACACGCAAGCCCCAAAGGCATTGCAGGCATGTTGAACTGCTCGGTATTGGCTGAGATAAGTAGGACCTTCATGAAAGAACCTCTTTGCTGGCTACACAGTTTTTGTGCTGCAATAGGTGCTAGACGATTAATAATTGCTATATCCCGGGTATCTCTCAAATGGTCTTTTCAAAGGAGGGCCACTGATCCGATGCATTAAAACTACCTTCTCAAGATAGCTTTCGCAATTTTTTTGTGTCACCAGCAATATTCAGTATTTTGGTAGGGAAAGGTATCCCCTGGCAGGCTTCTATTGAACAACAGCCTCAGAATTTCACATTCCTCCTAAGCCCGTTAGCCACTCCTGTTACCAAACAGCACGATGGGGTATGATCGAATTAATGCTTTTTCGCCAAAAACCGCAACAACAGGCGGTGCACCATGAAAGTATCACAGGCCGTCGAGTTCCATCTGCAGTATCACCAGGCCAACTCAAAACAAGGCGGTCGAAATCGAGTGGTTGGCAGTGTTCCCGGTCATTCATTTACTGCCGAATCACAAGCAATGGGATCATTGAACTGTATAGGGCTTCCGTTCTAAAAAGGGTGAGGAATGGAATAATGTGCTGTCAATATGCGTCAGGTGCCGGAGGGTGAAGGATTTTTATCCGAATCCTACAGTTAGGTCATTACACCAAAACGAAATTCTTTAGTAGTTCGTTTTTTGTTATGTAGATTGGTTACTTTTTTCTGATGAGAAAGCATAACATTTTTAGCGATTAGTCCCTGCTTATCGGTGTGACATTCAAACTCAACGGTTGCACCAACCTTCAAAAACTGACAATTCACCAAGTCAGCTTTGCGCACCAGTATACCTGGGCCGCTTCCGTTATCGAGAAAACCTGAGTCTTTATCACCGAACCATTTTTTAACTATTGTTTGCAAAAATATACCTCCAATTTTGTTATGTAGATCTGTGTTTATTTGACAGGCAGTAACACTCTGGATGTGAAACAGCAGCTTTGAGATACATTGGTACTGCCGATTGTGACGGGTAGAGCACTTCCTGCCGATAGTGCCTGAATAGGCAACTATTTGGGAAATCTTCTGTTATGCAGAAATATTGTAAGACCTACATTGCTTTTTGGCAACCTCTTCCGGCGATGACTGCGGTTGTAGGAGCGGCAAAAGAGTTAGTCGACTCGAGCGAATTCGTCTATAAAATAGTTACATCAAAACCGGTTGCGGGTACAGTGTGATCTCCATGAAAGGAGCCGCTGGCTTGATAAAATATAAGGCCAACGCTTCCAAACACCATGCCCTAAGCTGGGAGCATGCCTGTAAGCTGGAACAGCAATTCAAAGACGAGGTAGAGGAACTTACCCGGCTTGCCGAACAGGCCGATGCCGATGAAATACGCGAAGAGATGAATATTTCGGATGAACTTGGTCGTCGCAAAGACCGGTTGGCAGCCGTAGACGAGGCAAAGGCCAAAATGGAAGAACGGGCGGCGCAAAGATTCGCGCAGGAACAAAAGGAATACGAAGAAAAAGCAGCTTCCCGTCGTGCCAAAGCTGAAGCGTCCGGCAAGAAACCTCACGGTCCTGAGCCAAAACCACCTGCGCCAGGTTCTCGCAAAAGAGACCAAGTCAATCTGACTGACGAAGAATCACGCACCATGCTGTCCTCGGACAAGGGGTTTGTTCAGGCTTTTAATGCCCAGACCACCGTCGACAATGACACGATGATTATTGTCAAAAGGAATCTTTCTGTGGTCGGTCTTGCCGGTACAACAGGGTGCCGATAGTTACCTCATCATCTCTTAACTATTTTAGTACTTCAAGGATTGTTTTCTTGTTTTTACAAGCAAATCATCTGTATGGTACTTACTCCGGCGTATGTCCCGTTTACCGGGGATAGGGGGAAGAGAGTAAAAAATGTATAAAAGTGTATAACAGTGTTGATGCAAATAATTGAAAAAACTTATTGTGCCGACTTTCGACTATCTGTTTCCACGTGTGATCTGGGTTCTCCCCTATGAAAATCCCACGACCCTTTCGGTCCTGGTGTTACAGAGGCTTCTCAAGCTTTTTGAAAAGAAAAATGTCAGTTCAAAAAAGA
>NZ_BAAHYZ010000066.1:0-5527 GCF_054657295.1 Desulfocastanea catecholica | reverse complement strand
GAAAATTATAATTTGGGGAGATATAAATTTGGACCAAAAAACCGTAGTCCGCCACTTAAAAACACTCAAAAAAGATGGACATATATAATATAAATCCGAACTGTATAATATATGTCCGACTTGTATAATATGCTGTAATTGCAGCACAATTCACAAGGCCGTAAAGTGTCTCACATAGCAAGCCGATAACCGGCGAGCATGATTTTAAAGAGGCACTTATGGAATCCGCATTAAGACAATCCGCAGTAAAAGTTATTCAGGAATCAGCAGCAAATTACCCCACAAAGTTTATTGCTCGGTCAGAAGTGAAGCGATTTACAGGCGGCGTTTATTCATCAGGCTATCTTGCAAACCACGACAGCCTAGGCACTGGCCCTAAAGGAGCTTTCAAAATTGGTCGGCAAGTATGCTATCCAACCGATAGCCTGTGTGATTGGCTTATCGCAAGATTGGAGGCATAGACCGATGACAAGAAACAAAAGCGGCCACACCCCCTCCGGAATGGACCGCTTAATAAAAACCCTGATAACTGAATATAGTCGCTATTGCACCGATTTGCAATGGTTTATGAGCTTTTGCCTGGTTGATTTTGCCGCGATCCTTTGCGTTTTGGCTTTGCTGGAGGGTTTGATATGAACCAGCGAACACAGGTTTTTAAACACCTCAAGAAAAATGTAAGCCTGTCAACGCTCGAAGCGCGGCGGCAAGGCTGGTGTCATGTTGCTATGCGTGTTTGTGAACTCCGAAAAATGGGATTTAATATTGAAACTCGCAAGACCCTTGACCGCACCGAGGATGGTAGCTTACACGAGGTAGCCCTGTATATTTTGCAACCGAAGAGACAGTTATTCTTGCCGGGCATGGGGGGTGAATGATGAACGCGACAAAAGAGACTTTTACCAGTGGCGGCAACCTGTTTTCCCTGCACGAAGAAGAAGAGCCGACCGAACAGGGCTTTTGTTCGGGCATAGGCCAACACCATTCAGTGAACAACACCACCAATCCGCAAGCCTATCTTTCGATTACCGGCGGAGAGATTGAAGCAATGGCAGTCAATCCACCTTCAGTGCCGAAAGATCAAGCACAGTGGGTGATATTCAGCACGCTACCGTCAAGAGCACATTCTATTCAGCGCGAGCACGGGCAGTACGGCGCGGGATGGGTGGACATTGACGACAACCCCGCTGGATTTGAGAATGTTGTCGGGGTAACCAGAAAGGCTTTGCCGGGAGTCCGGTTTATAGCCTATCTGACCCGAAGCGCCAAACCAGAAAATGAAAAGTGCCGGTTGATCGTGCCGTTTGCCGGTCTTTGTCCAGGAGCGGATTATGTTTTGCTGCAAAAGATAATCAATGACCGGCTAGAGACGGCAGGCATTACCCCAGATCGAGCGACCGAGAGGGCCGGTCAAGTCTGCTATTTGCCGAACAGGGGCGAACTGTATGAGTATCATATCGAACCGGGCACCCCCTGCGAATGGGAAACGGTTTTCCATGAAGAGGTGCAGGCGGAGAGGGAGCGTGTAAGGGCGGCTGAAGTAGCCCTGGAAGCGAGCCGGGAGCAAGCCCGACAGAAAGCCTCTCAGCGTATGACAATCGGCACCACAAGCCCAATTGACGCATACAACGCATCCTATTCGGTCGAGGATTGTCTACTTGCATATGGCTACCAACAGCGCGGCAGCCGATACCTTAGTCCATTATCCGGCAGCGGTTCACCGGGCGTATCGATCAAGGACGGCAAATGGATTTCTTCACACAATTCGGACAAAGACACAGTAGGCGCTTTCGGTGATGCCTTCGACCTGTTCGCATATTTTGAGCACGGCGGCGACCGGGCGGCAGCGTTAAAGGCAGCCGGGGAAATGTTCACGATTGACGGCGAAACCATTAATCAAGCGAACCGCCGGAGCTATGCCGAGTCACAGCCACCACGGAACCCGGCGACGCATTACCGGGCGGCAGACATCGACCAAAAACTGGAACCGCAGAAAGAGGAAGAGCCTTTCGACTTATGCAAATTTTCCTTGAACGGACAGTCAAAGGAAATGGAGAAACAAATGCTTGCCGATAAGTTTGTCCTTGGGCAAATGGCGATTCTTGGACAGTCAACGGCGGTTTACGCGAAACCCAACGCTGGCAAGACCCTTCTTATTTTGTGGCTGATATGTGACGCAATTCAGCGGGGGGAGTTGGATGGTTCGAAGGTCTTCTACATCAATGCGGACGATAACCACAAAGGTCTTGTCTATAAGCTGAAACTGGCAGAGGAACGCGGTTTTAATATGTTGGCTCCCGGTTACAATAATTTCAAGGCGGCTGATTTGTCGGTTTATCTTGGAAAGATGATTTCAAGCCAAACGGCAAGGGGCGTAGTTTTGGTTCTTGATACAACAAAAAAATTCACTGATTTGATGGACAAGAAGAGAGGCTCTAAATTCAACAATGACGTTCGGGATTTCGTTGCCCAGGGCGGCACGGTTATTATGCTCGCACATGTCAACAAGCACCGCGACGACGGTGGGAAAGTTGTCTATGCCGGAACGTCCGATCTTGTCGACGATGGCGATTGTGCCTATACCCTGGATGTTGTCAACGAGGACAAAACAACAGGTATTCGGACCGTAGTATTCGAGAACTTCAAGAGTCGTGGTGATTCTATCAGGGAGGCCCAATATCAATACAATTTTGCAGACGGCACACCATACCACGAACGATTCAAGTCAGTAGCTGAAGTCGGTGAAGATGAGCGTAAAGCGGCGGAAAAAGCACAGCGTCTTGCAACTACACTTGAGCGCAACCAACCGGCAATAGAGGTAATCAAGGAGTGCATAAGGGCAGACATCAATCAGAAAACGGCCCTAGTCAAAGAGGCGGCGGAACGATCCGGCATGACAAAGAAGAAAATTACACAGGCTTTAGCCGATCATACGGGCAGCAATCCTTCAGAAAATCAATTCTGGCACACAGTTATCGAGGACAAGAACACGCACGTTTACCATATCAATTATGGTGTTTTATGAGAAAACTACCCCCCCCTCTGAAAAGTGGAAAACTGAAGAAACTGCTTACAGCCGAATGGAGTATTTACGTAGCTAGCCCCTCTGAAGGGCCTATATCCATTGAGTTTCACCAGTTTTTTCAGTTTTCCCAGTTTTCCCAGTTTATTAAGATTACCTATTTCCAGGGGGTGGGGTACTTCTTTGCAGAAAACTGAAAAACTATAATCGTTTTGAAAAACTAAAATCAAAAGAGAGGCTTCAAAATGCAAAAGAGACCTGTACCAAAAGTTCATAAAAATTCCTGGAACGATGAAAGTTGGCTGACCGAAAATCGGATCATGTCCTTTCGCGATGATAGCCTGATATACGCTTTCCATGGTCCATCAGAACCATGTCCCCACTGTGGGAATCTTTCGGGCTTCGCATATGTCGATAATGACGATCTGCATTGTTTGTACTGCGCTCCAGAGCAAAAAACAACAGAGAGGCTATCAACACAGCAGGCCCAGGGTGTGATAAACGAACCGGACAGAGTAACCAACACAGGCCCACGGCTGAAAATTCCGTCATGGGGCAGTTTAAGAAGACAGAACAGAGGACATGAATCATGAGAGCAAAAAACCAACTACCTGTAGCAGGCGAAAATCAAGATGCGGAAGACACCCCTATAAAATTTGGCAAGAGTGTCGAGAAAAACCGGGTGAAGTATCACAACGAAAAGGTTGTCTTTGATTTGCAGTCGGCAACCACCTTTGGAACTGTGGATCAAGATTGCTGCAATATTCTTCTCGAACAGGTTTTTATGTGCAGCCCTGTCATTGAACGTAAGGGGGCGGATGAGATCATCAACGGAACGACCCCCATGCTCTTTGCCATAAAACCCCGTGACGAGCTGGAGGGCATGCTTGCCGTGCAAATTGTGGCTACCCACAACTTGGCAATGGAAATGGCAAGACGCGCAGCCAATCCCAAACAAGACAACGACGGCGTGAGCGTGAATGTCAATATGCTTACAAAACTCAACCGGACCTTTATTGCACAGATCGAAACCCTTAACCGGCACCGGGGGAAAGGCCAGCAAAAAATGACTGTTGAGCATATCCACGTTTCGGATGGTGGGCAGGCAATAATCGGCAATGTTGATGGAGGGGGTAAGAATGAAAAGTGAAAAACAAGCCCTTGAGCACCGTAAAGGGTGGCTAAAGAATGGCGGCATACCCTGCGACCTGACAACACTGCCCAGATGTAACGCCACTTCAAAGCACACCGGATGCCGATGCAAGCAACCAGCGATGAAAAACGGCAAGTGCCATTGGCACGGCGGGAAATCGACAGGCGCACCCCGGGGCAATACGAATGCCGTCAAACATGGCTTGACTACAAAAGAGGCGAAAAAGTTTCGTAAAGAGGTACGGGCATTTATACAAGCTTGCTCGGAGACCATCGACGGTTCAATCTAATTGGTTGATGTCCGTATGTACTGAGCGCATGTTTAGGGCAAGGGGCGACAGTTGAACCGGACCGAGTATATAATTGCAGGCCCACGGCTGAAAATTGCACCATGGGGCAAATAAGCGATTATTGCACCATATGGAGTGTAATGTTTGGCCGGTAAATTCCATATGGTGTTTGTTAGGCAAGAGTACAAAGGTTTTACAAAGATTCTGGACGTGCCGCAAGCAGACCTGACAACGGTAATGTTTTTGGAAGGGTGTACATGATTTTAGCCTTTCAAAGTGCCAACCTTTTGCAAACATGTTGTGAACAAAAATATAAGGTAAACTCAGACATTTACGATCAATCATGAATAGTTTTTGACTTTGTTGCATACCTAAGGTTTTGGTAAGGTTTTACCTATCATTCGCATTACTAATTACCGTTTATATATGCAAGGTTTCAGCAAGGGTAGACACTAACATTTTACTAACTTTTACCGAATGTCGGCCCACTACTGCCAGCGGGTTGGCACACCGGAGAGTGGCATTGTCATGGATGACATCGGGATTTGGCACAGAGCAGCGGCAGATGTGAGCCGGTAAAAAATTACCCGGCAAACATCGCTAGCTCAAAACCTCGCGGCTCATTTCCAAGCCGCGAGCAATATGAACCCGAACCAACTCAAATATGAGGGCGTTAGGGGTATTGGGAACACGACCTCACAGAAATTAGTTTCCGGAAACTGTAATCTTGCAAATAGTTTCCGGAACTTTTATTGTTTACCCGAGCGAGGATAATTCAATCATGGGGTAATCGATGACCGAGACAAAGAGAGGACCGGGCAGGCCAAGGAAACATGCAGACCAAAGAGCCAAAACAAGGGCGTGGCGGTATAATCAAGAAAAGCACAGGGTAGACCTATACTTGCACTCGTCGGCATACTGGAGGCTTAAAAAACTGGCTGGAATATGGGGCTGTTCCCTGGCTGGAGCTGTTGAAAGGTTGGCGATCGAGGCAGATGAAAAATACAGGGATCTTCTCTTTGATGCTGATGAATAAGGGCAGGAATAGACAGCAAAGTGCCAATTA
>NZ_BAAHYZ010000065.1:0-5527 GCF_054657295.1 Desulfocastanea catecholica | reverse complement strand
TTGTGTTTTATTAGAGTTATACTGGAAAGTTTCGACTTGGGAGTACACCTCGCGGGTTGAGATCTTTCCTGACAGTCGATGTTGTGGACCGGAAAAATATCACAGCTATTGCTTACGTTTAAATAGCTGTGTACGATATTGATCGTTTTTGGACTGTGAAGGTTAAGCCATATTCAGCTGGCAGAATTCAACTGTGCGTGGGACAAGAGGACGCGGAAATTTTTTCAATTACTTTTTATGTGCCAAATCACAAAACAAATTGAATTATGGATGAATGATCGTACCAATAATGCCTTAGAGCCAGGTTCAGAATTACCCGCTTTTGCTAGACCGTTGGTTGGGTTTGCATCGGGAGAAGACGAACTATTTTCTTTCTTAAAAGCTGATATTGGCCCTGAGTTCTACTGGACACCGGAAGAGGCATTCTTGTCTGCATTTCCTGAAGAGAAAATCCGGGCAGATGAACTGAGTGTTATTTCATGGGTTTTACCGCAGACAGAAGATACTCGCTTGGCACACAGAAAGGCCGTAATTATGCCGAGCGTTGAATGGAGCAAAGCACGACACTACGGTGAAAAGGTTAATGAAAATTTACGCCGATACGTGATAGGTCTGTTTGCAGCGGATGGTCATCAAGCTTGTTCTCCAGTTTTGCTTCCCCAGTGGTCGAAAGCTCTTTCTACTCAATACGGATTTGCTTCTTCATGGTCAGAACGTCATACCGCCCATGTTTGTGGGCTTGGCACATTTGGGGTGTCCGATGGACTGATTACTCCTCTGGGGAAGGCTGTTCGGGTAGGTTCAGTAATTGTGCGCAAGAGGTTTAAGTCTACACCAAGGTCATATAAAAATCATAACGAGTGGTGCCTGTTCCATTCGACCGGCAGGTGCCTTGTGTGCGCACGCCGATGTCCTGTCGGAGCCATTTCCAAATCAGGACATGATAAAGTCAAATGCAGGGAATATATTCGCAGCGTGACTGCTGTTCATGTGGAAAAAGAGCAATTAGGATTCAAAGTCAACAGCTGTGGATTGTGCCAAACTAAAGTTCCATGTGAAAGTCAAATGCCTCTTGCCAGCAAGAACCGATGATTACCGCTGGCAGGATTAGGTGTTTTTGGTCAACTCCAAATAAAGACTATTACAGATTAACTCGTCGTGGATTTTCAGGAAATTCTAAAAAAAATTAACAGCTTGTCCGCGATATTACTTTTTGGGCGGTAATATCTTTAAGACCACCAGAAACATACTTGTGCAGCACACTGGACACAAGTGACTGATAAGGCAAACCTTCTTCGAGAGCTCGACGTTGAAGAGCTTCGAGGTCGCGCCCTGATATCCGAATATTAATGCGTTTATCCTTCTTGATCGATTCCTTGGCAAATTTCGTAAGCTGAGTTCGCCGCTCTTCTGTTAAATCAGATTGAAATTCATCTGCTTCAAATGCATCAAGCAACTCTTGATCTTTTAGATTCTTTTTTTAGTACTCATACACCCGTTCCGGACTGGAGTGCGAACAACGCATCTTCAAAAGAGACGCCCCTCTCACTCATCAACCACTGATTTTTTTCAGCATTCCAATTAATTTGCTTCATAAGTTGTACTATAACATAACGTGTGCTTATTGCTCTCATAGCGTTGGTTTTTCTCATCGGCCATATCCAACCCGAGATGTGATTATGATGAATCCTCGGCCTGTTTTTTTGGCTTATGAACTTTAGCCCATTCCCGCTAATTTACAGGAGGTGCACTATGAACGTTTCACGAGCAGTCGAATTCTATCTGCAGTATCACCAAACCAACCCAAAAAAAAAATACCGTCAAAACCTGTGATTTTGTCCTCTCCCGTTTCACCACCCAGTTTGGCAAACGTGAATTATCCAGCATCACTCCAGAAGAGTACTGACTTTTCTGCTTTCCCTGACCAAAGACAATAAACAGGCGACCAAAAGGAACCGTTACTCAGTACTCGCATCTTTCTACAATTTCATTATCAACACAGGATTGCCTGCTCTTAACAATCCCTGCAACACAGCAGTTATAATTATAGTTTAAATGCCAAAAACCGTCGTGGAGTACGACAACGACTTGTTCATTTTGAAGCAATAAGAGCTGGAAGTCACTTTACCACTGATAATAATTTTAAGATAAGAGGCGCAGTGAGAAGAACAAATACCACCCGGAAAAAGTGAAAACTGACCACAATGGGCAGGTTGGCGCCGCCTTCGAAAGCCAGGACAAGGATACCACTCATCGCACCGGGACTTGTGCCAAGGTAGGCTGTGGTGCCATCCAGGATCTGAAGTCGGGTAAATATAATTGAAAGAATCAACCCAACTCCGACCAGGGTGACGGTCGAGGTGAGAATAGGAATGTAAAGTTTTTTGAGATGCGGCAACATGGCTGGTTGAAAGGCAGCACCAACCATGACACCCAGTGCGACCTGAAAGACGAAACTGACGTCCTTGGGAATCGGCCAGACACTCCTCACCACCAGCTTGAAAACGATGACGGCCATCATCGCGCCAATGAGACTGCCAGCCGGTATTTTTAACCGGGCTCCGAGTAAGCCACCGAGCGTTCCAACAAAAAGGTAAACCAACCAACCCAAATTTGGATTCATACAGGGCTCCCTGCTTAGCGCCACTTTGCAGATTGAACCAATCCTGCAAAAAGAAGATAATTCGAAATGAATCTAAGAGGCAAAAACATAGCCCTCCATCAGTCGTCTTGCTGTACGACCAACGACAGCCTCTTTGTATGCATAGGTATCCCCTTTTTTTTCAATGACTGCACCAATATCGATAACACCCCCTGGATGACCGATTCTCAGTAGATCCCGGGCGCGGGAATCTTCACTCATCAGGTCGTAGACCACGGTCCCCGGAATCATCGCAGCGCCTGCAGTGGCAATACCGCCGCTGACCGCATAGGAGCGGTGCAAGGTCCCCATGGACATGATCCGCGCAACAATATCAACTTCATCTGCGCCAATCTCACGACCTTGATTTATTGTGTATGCTTGACTTTTCGAGACAAAGGCAATTTTAGGGACCGCTTGGCTCCTTGCGGTAGCCTCTTGTTCAGAGATGGCAAGCCTGGTCATTACCGCGGCCCTGCATCGTATGGTCTCAAGGATTTCCTTCACCTTATTATCACTATCCACTTCATCAATTTCTGTACCACTAAGGCCTATCGATTCAGCTCTGACAAGCACCACGGGGTTGGCCGCATCTATGATGGTAATCTTGATCCTGCCATAATGCGGAATCTCTATCTCATCTGTCCTGTTTCCGGAAGGAAAGAGGTTTCCCGTAAGCGATCCACCCGGATTGACAAAGCGAAGGTTAATTTTGGAGTGCGTTCCTGGAATCCCTGCTACCTGGTAATCTCCATTACAATCAAACCTACCATCTTTTACAGGCACTTCCGCAATGATCAGCTTGTCTGTATTCTTTTGGTGGATGCGCACCTCGGTTATCGGCTCAATAGCCTTAACCAACCCTTCATCAATGGCGAAAGGACCCACAGCCGAAGAAATGTTTCCGCAATTACCTTTAAAATCTACGATGGGCCGGTCAATTGAGACCTGGCCAAAATTATATACGACATCATATTGAGGATTAACAGATGGACTGATTATGGCAACCTTGCTGCTTGTACTTGCCCCGCCTCCAACACCGTCAATCTGGCGTTTATTAGGGTCGGGACTACCATATATCGCAAGGATCATCCTGTCCCTGTGCTCCACATTGGCAGGGAGATGATTTTCATGGAAAAACAACCCCTTGCTGGTACCTCCTCTCATTAGTACGGTTTGAATGCGCTTTTGCACTATCGAGTCCTCCAATCCCTGCCATATTCATAAAGACGTCGCAACTTAAACAGCTTGAGGTAACATCAATGATTTTTTGAATATATCAAACTACACTCGGACAGCCTCCTAGGAAGCTTTGCTCTCTGGTTCGGAAGTAATTAAAAAATTCGAGATTTATGAATGCATTACTCTTTTTAGATTCTCATCTAAAACTGACAAAAATTCTTCAGTGGTAAGGTAACTTTGTTCTGCACCGACGAGTAATGCCAGATCTTTTGTCATAAAACCTGATTCAACTGTTTCAACGCATACCCGTTCAAGAGTCTCAGCGAAACTGGTCACTTCAGGTGTCTCATCAAATTTTCCCCGATAAGCGAGGCCCCTGGTCCAGGCAAAGATCGAGGCAATGGGATTAGTGGAGGTGGCCTTGCCTTTCTGATGCTCTCGGTAATGCCGAGTGACAGTGCCATGAGCAGCTTCAGCCTCCACGGTTCTGCCGTCTTCTGTCATCAAAACTGAGGTCATAAGTCCAAGTGAACCAAAACCCTGGGCAACCGTATCCGATTGCACATCACCATCGTAATTTTTGCAAGCCCAGACAAATCCGCCTTCCCATTTCATGGCCGCGGCTACCATATCATCGATCAAACGATGTTCATAATTGATGCCTGCCTCGGCAAATTTGGCCGCAAACTCATCCTCAAAGACAGTCTGGAAGATATCCTTAAAGCGGCCATCATATTTTTTAAGAATGGTGTTTTTGGTGGACAGATATACCGGCCAGCCGAGGTTTAACCCGTAATTCATACAGGACCTGGCAAATCCACGGATTGAATCATCCAGATTGTACATCCCCATGGCACACCCAGAGCTGGGGAAATCAAAAACTTTATATTCTACAGGTGCACCGCCATCTGCCGGTTCAAACTTCATGGTCAGTTTACCTGCTCCTGGAACGAGGAAATCCGTTGCCCGATACTGATCACCAAAGGCATGTCGACCAATAACAATGGGTTTTGTCCAGCCAGGAACAAGTCTTGGAATATTACGGCAGATGATCGGTTGACGGAAAACCGTTCCGCCGATGATATTCCTGATGGTTCCATTGGGAGAGCGCCACATCTGCTTGAGATCAAACTCCTCAACCCTTGCCTCATCCGGAGTGATTGTGGCACATTTAACCCCCACGCCGTACTGCTTGATAGCATTGGCAGCATCGATGGTAATTTGGTCTTCAGTCTCATCTCGCTTTTGTACTGACAAATCGTAGTATTTTATATCCACGTCAAGATAGGGGAGTATCAACTGCTCTTTGATGAATTTCCAAATAATTCTGGTCATTTCATCGCCATCGAGCTCAACAATTGGATTTTTTACATGTATTTTATTCACTTATCACCTCCTGTTACAGTGACTAAACAAAACATAGCCTCTCTTGTCAGGGTAGACATCCGATAAGACAAGGATACCGTCGTACCTATATGCAGGACAGTCAGTCCCTACCAGTTATATTGCGATCCAAGCGCCAGCCCCAGGTCAAAGGCCCGGTTGTTCAGATCGACAAAATCCTTCGGCACCCGGTCGGTAACCGTGGCCATGACCGCTCGCGGCTTGACCACCTCGGTGATGCCGATCAAGGCGCCGAGCACGCAGATATTGAAGACCACCGGCTTGCCGATCTTCTCCATGACGCTGTCGTACATCGGCAGT
>NZ_BAAHYZ010000064.1:0-5844 GCF_054657295.1 Desulfocastanea catecholica | reverse complement strand
ATTTCTTTTTTCCAGGCATGCGTCGGAATGGCGCGAATCCGAGGAAAAATAACCGGTACCGTCAAGGTTCAGCAGGTAGCTGCCTTCCATAAAGACAAATTTTTCCAGAACCTTGCCTCGTTGTAATTGCCTGAAGGCATTCTTGAAGAGTGGTCGAAGGTCATTGGGATCGACCCCATCGAGGATTTCCCGCATGGATGTATCGCAGGGAATGCTGCCCGTCCCGTATATCGTCATAAGATTATGCGGACCTGTGCATCTTCGTTCATCAAAGGCCAGCAGTGAAGGATCTTTGAGCGAAAACACAGCAAAACCGGCCATCAAAGAATCGGCGAGAGTATGCGTAACATTACCTAGCCGATGGTCGCGAATGCCGGCAAAACCGGTTCGCATGGTTTTGATCAAAGCGTCGGCGTTCAAGTGTTTTCGAAGTTTGATCTCTTCATTACGAGCCATTTCTCGTTTACGTTTGTTCGCAATTGTTTTAATGTGGTTTGACATATCCGCCTCTTTGTAAGTAATTGATATTGCTTACAAAGAGGCGGATATGTCAAGGTATATTTTATTATAATCGCAGATTTTTTTTTAAAATGTTTACGAAGACCCCTTCAAAAAACTACGCTATTGCTGGCTTTCCGGGCTGCCCGGGAACCCCTGGACTGGATCTTTTCCTTGAATTGTTTGTATACGTCAAAGATAGATGGCATATAATACCCGTGTAGAAAAACATGGTGCAATCCAGTCACCGCTAGGAAATCAAAGTACTTGTTCGTCAAATAATTTGGGTTCCTGATCTCTACACATTACTTGAACCCTGCAGGAAGCTGATCCACAAATTCTCCGAACTTATCGACAAACTCCCCTACCCCGCCCATCTTCTGCTTGTTGAGATATTCAAACTGGAAGTTGAGCGGACCTATCCTGTCACCCAAGGGTTCCAATAATTCGAAAAAACGTTTCATGACGCCAACCAAAAGAAAATGTGGGTTGACCTGCAACGAATCGCTTTTCTCCTTCTTATAATGATGCGCCAGGGTGATACTGTTGGGGACCTTAATACTGAAAATAAAATCCTCCGGCACCGAATCGGCATATTCCTTAACCACTTTGGATTTAGGCAGCACGACCTTGTCACTGGCGAATAGACTCCAAAACCATTGATCGACTTCCACCGTTGAAAAGTGCTGACTATACTCCCGGAGATAATTCTTTTCCTTTGCGTCGGAATAGACAATTCCCCGCCATGAATCATATTTCCAACTGCAGGTGCCAATGTGTAGAGAGGATTTTGGCGCTTTCATAAATATCGCTATATCATTTCAAGAGGATATCATGTTGTTTTTTCATACATCTTCAAAGCTGATCGCCATCGCCTATAATTCTTTCCCTGGAAAGTGCAGTGCCAATCCCTATCTTGCGCAAGGTAGATATAGATACGATCTACTCACGCATCTCACTCCTCTTCATTCATGGCAATTTCCATATCAATCATTTCTCTTGCTCTTTCCAAAGCTCGTTGTTCATTGATGCCGCCCATCTTTACATGTTGCGAATTACCTGATGGGTTAGTGATATCAAAACTGAAATGAGAATCTTGATTATCTTCGGCATTAATTGATATAGTCCAACCTTTGTAAGTATCAGATCTTGTGTTTTTCATGATAAAATCTCCCGATCTTCTTTAGCTCTGCGTAATTCTTTTTCTATCTCTGGCGAAAAACAAGCAAAATAAACAGTGCTAATTGCATCAGTCTTATCTAAAAAATTACACACTTCATGCATGGCAATATCACAGGCTTCGGCAATTGGAAAACCATAGGCACCACAGCTGATGGCAGGAAAAGCTATGGTCTTACAGTCATTATCAACTCCACATTGCAAACTCTTTCTATAGCATGAGGCCAGCAGAGATCTTTCGTTATTACTTCCACCTTTCCATATGGGTCCGACAGTATGAATCACAAATTTTGCAGGAAGATTATAGCCATGAGTTATTTTTGCATCCCCAGTAGCGCAACCATTGAGAGCTCTACACTCTTTTACTAATTCGGGGCCAGCTGCTCTATGTATTGCTCCATCAACTCCGCCACCACCTAAAAGGCTGTTATTTGCAGCATTGACTATTGCATCAACCCCCAATTTGGTGATATCGGTCCTCACTATCTGAATACGTTCCATTGCAAGTTCCTATAGAGTCTGGATCGAAGTCATTTCCTCTCATGATCCCCTGTCGTATGCCTTTTCCGTTCAGCAGTAAATTCCCACCACGGAACAGGATCTCCACCTTCCATAAAGTCTATAACAGCAAGAAACACATCAATCACACAGGGATCATGTCTCTTTTCTGTTGCCCGGCATAATTCATCGTGTAGCTGATAAGCATTTTTACCGATGAGATCTTTAGGGTTTTGAATCCCAACCAGGCCAAGATCACGAGCAATAGCTCTACCGACATTAGGCAGATCCGTAAGATCTGTTACTATTTGTCTGTCAGGATTTTTCATTCTTACCCCGCTCAAGTTTTCCATGATACTATAAGCATTTACATCAAGTTTTCACAGGTTCATCAAGGACCCCTTCGACTGACTATTTTGTTCCATCGTTATCAATGTCCTTCACCCGCTATCGCCGCTATTCCATCCATCAAATACGAGCAATATGGACAATCTTCAGCTGATCCGACCAATGATATTCGACAGATAGAAATCGCTCAAAAACGAGTATATTTGTGGGGTTAGAATGCTCAGTAACACCTTGAATATCTAATCTCTGGTTCAATCACAAAAGGCACATCTTAAAAAATATCAATAAACAATCGCCACGACTGACAACCTCATTAATTTTGTTTGAATAACCAATTGTAATAACAAATAGTTGGTGGTAATAATTTTACCACAAATAGTCACACAGAATACAACTATCACGCCGTAGCACAACTGGATTGTTATCATTGTGGGGCATGACGCAATTGGTGGGTATCTTGTCCCTTGTGAATAATACGGGTTTAAATCTAGTGGAAATAGCTTGACCATGATGAGAGTCGCCTACGTTCTCTTTCGTATATCATTCCGAATGGAGAGCTATACGATTTCTTCTTTCGTATAATCACTTGTTCGGCAAAGATAGAAACATCTTTTTATGGGGTTAGAAAATTTGCTCGAAAAGCTCACATCATTTGTACCGTTAATAATTACAGCCTTTGTTGTTGGAGTGATACTGTGGATAACATATTGGTTGTTAATTAAGCGACATCCAAATTTAGGCAATGAGCGCTTGTTTCCACGTCAACTCATTATGCTTGGGTTGACTCTGCTTGGCCTATTAATATCCGTCTTTTTCCTACCCATTAGTGATAGTTCGCGTAATCAATTAATGGGGTTGATTGGAATTTTGCTTTCGGGAATTTTTGCTTTTTCATCAACAACGGTTATTTCAAATCTTATGGCAGGTGTGCTATTGCGAATAACCAAACCCTTTAGAGTCGGGGATTTTATTCGCATAGGTGAACATTTCGGCCGGGTATCTGAGCGTGGATTGTTCGACACAGAAATTCAAACTGAAACACGGGAATTGATTGCTTTACCAAATACTTACTGCATCAGCAATCCTGTAACTACAATTCGTAGCTCAGGAACCATTATCTCTACATCACTATCATTGGGATATGATTTAGATCATAGACGAATCGAATCATTACTGATGGAAGCAGCTCGAGCTTGCGGTTTATCAGAGCCATTCGTCCATATTTTGGAATTGGGTAACTTTTCGGTTTCATACCGCGTGTCGGGTTTACTTGAGGAGCCAAAACGTCTCATTTCAGCACGCTCAAACCTTTATGCTTGTGTGCTGGACACTCTACACAGCCATGACATTGAAATCATGTCGCCTTCCTTCATGAACCAGAGAAAGATAAGCGATAGCGCAAGAATTATTCCTTCAAATACAGTCGTGACAATATCCAAGGCACCTGAATCTTCAGCGGAAGACATAGCCTTCGACAAGGCTGAAAAAGCAGAAAAGCTGGAGAATGAAAAACTGCAAGTGATGCAAGAGATTGAAAAGTTGGAAGGGACGTTAAAGAAGATAACCAACGAGGAGGAAAAAAAAGTAAAGCAGGAAGCACTTGATAAAATGCAGGAGCGCCTAAAATCCCTAAAGGAACTGCCTAAGCAGTCAGAAATTGAAAACAGCAATGCCGAACAAGACGCTGCACTGGATGGAGATTCCGTTGCGCTCCATCCCCACCAATGAGCTTGGGCGTTAAGAAAGTTAATATTTCTCCTATCCACTTGAAATGACTGACTGGAAAGATATTGACTTTTGGAATACTTCGATAAAGATCTCCCCAATTATGTTATCATTCTGTATATCATCCCAATCAGGGGAGATATACAAATCATCTGAATAACTTGCTATATGAGCAATAAGGAGCATACATGAAAAAACAGATATTATTTATATTAATACCTTTCATCCTATTAACAGGATGTGCGAACAACCAGCTTTCTCTCAGGCATGATGTCGCATTGTCTTTTGATTCAGAACGTATCGCTTATGATGTGGTCGGCAAAGGCAAAACTACGCTGATTTTTATCCACGGCTGGAGCTGTGACGGACGTTACTGGCAGAAACAAATTCCTGTATTCGCAAAAGAGTATCAAGTAATCACTGTTGATCTGGCTGGCCATGGACATTCTTCATTTGATAGATCCAATTTTTCAATGTTGTCCTTCGCTAACGATGTGAAAGCAATTGTTGATAAAGAGAACATTGATAGAGCTATCCTGATCGGGCATTCAATGGGAGGCGGTGTAATTGCTGAAGCGGCCAGGTTAATGCCTGGTAAAGTAGTTGGAGTTGTAGGAGTTGATACCTTGCAAAATGTTGCGGAGCGCACCCCTCAAAGTGTAATTGACGAAATGGTAAAACCCTTTGAAGCTGATTTTAAAAGTGCCGCAAAGGATTTTGTATCACCAATGTTCGCGAAAGGTACCGATCAACAATTGATTTTTTGGGTAAAAGAAGATGTGTCTTCTGCCCCAAAGGAAATTGCTTTAAGTGCCTTTCGCAACTATCTGGGTCAATATGTAAATGGAGAAGCTGCCACTGTATTTAAAGATATCAATATTCCTGTAGTCTCAATAAACGCCAGATTATGGCCGACAGCACCTGAAGAGAACAGAAAGTATATAAAAAACTATCAACTTTTTTATATTGAAGGAACAGGTCACTTTCCAATGCTAGAAAAGCCCGAAGAATTTAATATGCTGTTGAAAAAAGCCATTAACTCCATAGAATCAAAAAGTAAATAAACATATGACCCAACGTTCCACCGCACTCGCTGACGCTTGCCGGTGAACTCCACGTTCACCGAGTCACGATATCTCCTATCAACCAATTTTGAATCAGAACAGATGACATGCCATGGTCATTTGGTAATACTTGCGAAAGCTGTGGACCGGAACCAGGCATGTAAAATAGATAGATCTTCTCTACAGGCATATCATCCATTTGGTTTCCCGGTTTGATGCCATATCAAAACTCTAAATAAACTTGAGGATTAAAATGAACAATTTATACTGGTTAGAGTTGATGCCTATGCTTTCCGATTTGGACGCAGACCTTGAAAAACTGTTTAAACACTATGGATTTTATGAAAGCGACAAACTCACTATAAGGGATTTTAAAGAACAAATTCTTAAAGATTATCGTGAAATTTATATTGAAGAGTCGGAAAAATAGATTTCTTCAGTTCTAAATTATCTTGAAGATTGTTTGAACAACAGATGATAGGGAAACCAGATGAAGGTGCAATTATGAGAGTTTACGTCACTATCTTTGTTG
>NZ_BAAHYZ010000063.1:0-5943 GCF_054657295.1 Desulfocastanea catecholica | reverse complement strand
CTTGGGGTGAGAGGTGGTATCGCTCCTACAGTCAGTAAAACGTTACCCTTTACGAAAATGCAAGATTTGAAGTGGCCTATTTCAAGTCGTTATCAGGTGCCGATCATTTAATAGGCGCGTGACGAGACGGTTCAGACCACAATAGCTGATTTTCTCGCCATTTCGAAGTGAAGTGCAAATGACACCTAACCCGTCAACCAAACAGACCTGCGCAAAAACCCGCGTAGGCCGGATATTTTGAACGTTCTTCTGGTCAAGATTTCTCCTATCGAGTTTAACTGCTAGAAAGATACTGCAGACGGCTTTACTTTGGGAACTGCCAGGAAAACGTGTCTACAAGTTGGCATTAACAATACAACCTGAACTGGAGTCGGGTCCCATCAAAGTATTTTTCAGAAAATATGAATGCAAAATTTGGTTTTTACTCCTGACGACCGACCTCAACCAGAAACTTCATCTGCGTCGTTGTTCACCGGCAAGAAATGGTCCTGGGGGTATAGGTTAAGGCAAATTCAAGTTATTAAACAAATGCATGAATTGTCTGATGTCATCATCATCTGGATGCCCTTTAGCTGCAGGCGCATCTGCAAGCCAGGAAGGTTGAGGATTTTCTTGGCGGGCTTGCTCAAGTATCTCTTCAGAAGCCTGGCCCAGGCAACTGAAAACAGCGCAAATTCGCGCCGGGGCAGCTAGCTCCTTGGCTTGCTTTAAGGCTTTTTTAGCGTGATCGGAATTATTTGCCGCACTATGAGTAGTAAATAATACAACTTCTTTTCTGCCTATCTTTGGCAAAAAACCCTGCGTCGCGAGATCAGGTTGCCCATCTTGCAGCCAGAATCCAACTGCGACGAAATCGTACTCGGTCGGATCTGGATTGTCAGAAATGGGTAGTATCTTTTTTTCGAACTGCACTGCGCTGTAAAGTGCTTCCGCCAGTTTTTTGGTATTTCCGGTTTTACTTGAATACACAACGAGTGCTTTCATAATACATCCTCCAGTTTGGCAAATTTATCTGGTGATTTATTACTACTGGTCCAGGTCTTACTGCCGAATACCTGGGATTCGTCTGGCTTGTTCTTTTTCGGGCAACTACCTGCAGTAGATGGGCTGCAGCAGCATGTCCATAAAGACAATAAGACTTATTTTATTCCAGGCCATGACAGACTGAATTCTTTGCGCAAGGATATGTGGATGAGGGGACATTGTTTAATTGTTAAATAAGAAAACGGCACATGCTATCCGGCAAACATGCCGAGACAAGCACGAATAGATATTCCCGGTCTCCTGCAACATGCCATTGTTCGAGGGATTGAAAGAGGGAAAATATTTCTAGATGACATCGACAGAAGCCAGTTTGTCGAACGACTATCAGCTTTATTGGCTGAAACCGATAGCGACTGTTTTGGCTGGGCTCTGATTCCAAATCATTTTCATTTACTGCTCCGCCCTAATCGACTTGAACTGAAGCACTTTATGAATCAATCGGGGACAGACCACGGTTTAGGTTAATTGCAACCAAATTTGTGAAAACCTGAGAATAAGGGCAAAAAGACAGTCTATATCTTTCCTATCAAAATAAAATTATGGCGACAATGAGGGTTCAGGATTCGCGAGGTTACGAAATAAAAAGTCTAGCAGACTGGGCGAAGCTCTATAATACTCTACAGACATCACATCAGTGGAAAGTTGGGCGAAGTGCTTATTCAGCTGCCGAGTTTATCATTAATCGAGATGGTGGCAAAGTCATACAAAAATGGGTTGAAGAAGCGATTTGCAAAAATATTGTGATTGAACGTGTAATTCCTGAGTATGAGGTTCGCTTTGATAAGTTCGGTCGTGGCCGTATATGCATGACATTGCTATATTTGGATCAACCGATCAAGGCGAGACTGTATTTGTTGGTGTTGAAGCAAAGGTTGATGAGACTTTTGGTGCCTTAGTGAAGGATAGTTACCTTGCGTCGAAAGCAAAACAGATAATCGGAACTTCAACGAACGCACCTGAGCGGATAGGAAAGCTGTTAGCTTTGCACTTTCATGAACCAGATCCATCCATGTTTGATATCCGATATCAGCTTCTTTACGCTACGGCTGGTACAGTAGCGGAAGGTGCTGATATATCAGTGCTATGTGTCGTAGTGTTCAAGACAGCCCCTTTACAAGGAAAGCATCGCTGTTAAAAACTATCAAGATTACATGCACTTCATGGAAAAAGTTGGTGCGTCAACACTTAAACTTCCGAGTAAAAAAGAACAGGGCTATGAGTTATTATTGCAAGGGAAGCGTCTTATCTGTCTGCATGAATCGTTCGAGCTTTAAGAGTCAACATAGCTATCTATAGTAGAGTTTGGCCAGGGCGGTAAGCAATATTTCGCCAATAGATGATTATTTAAAATATTAAATATTATTTTTATATCTCATAAAATGTAATTTAATATAATAATATGTCGCCTACAAATTATTTACAAGATTTCTAAAGAATTGCCCCACAGCCCATCCAGCAAGCGCCTTTGCTTGCCACTCTGTCAGTCAATGCAGTTGCATTTCCCCCTTGCTGCTTTTGTGGGCTATAACCGCCCGAAGGAAGGGCATCGCGCACCTAGCTAAAAATGACAGTTATAAAAACCGATTTTGCTGCATGGGGTATGCACCCTCCGGAACTGTTGTGCGGTTCCGGAGGGTAAATTCCACAACGCAATTTTGAAAGATGGAAGGGCAGTAGGAAAGAACACTTAAGTGACTACCCACGGAAAAGATTAACTTGCTGAGTTTTAGGAGTAATCAGAAAAATAAATGTAACAATCAATCTCTTAACAAAAGAAGTGGAATCCAAGGCATTGGCAAAGCCGCGCAGGTCTTATCTAATCCATCACAATCCTGGTCAATTCCGTCGCCACAAATTTCAGTTGCTCCAGGATGGATATTATTATCAGAATCATTGCAATCTGCGCTGTTTGTGACATATCCTGAAGGTTGAGAGGCGGCTTCAGTTGAAACGTTGGGATTACCGTAGCTATCATTGTCTGAATCACTATAGTAGGTGTTTACTAGCTTGGTTCCGCTGAAAGTTCCTCCGTAAAATACTCCACCATCAAACCAAGACCCCGACAAATAGTTACCTGAAATAGAGCCATATGCCGATGATATATCTGTCATACCCATAAAAACACCTGCATCATCAACAGCACCGACAACATTGAACTGGCCAACATTTTGTGAAGTTCCTGATCCTGATATTGAACCAAAACTATCAATTACAATTTTCCAAGTGCCTGAGTCACTGCCACCTATTGTTCCGGCATATATGCCGGCATATTTTGAGGTATTAGTCTGTTTTGTGCCAGATATTGTTCCTGAAGCATTATAGCCGGAAACCCATGTCCCAGAAACACTACCTCCAGCGTTAAATGTGATATTAAATACAGCCCCATTAACCAAAGAAGTAGCCGTGAGATGGCCGGAGCTGTCTACATAACTCCCCCGACTTCCATCCATTTCATTGTAAATATTTGAATAAAAACCCATTGTAGCAAGACCATTTTTCCCTACGATCCCCACCCATCGACCGTAATCATCACCACTTAAGATTCCACTGTAAACACCTGCATAATCGGAAGTTGCGGCAAACCCCAAAGAATTAAACCAACTTAAAATCAGAATAATCAACAATGACCTTTTCATCGTAAATTTACCTTTTTGAGAATTTATTTACATTGAACCGCAATTATCCGGAGAGACAAAAAATGCATTACTCCACCTACACTTACAAAGTGTTAGTGATACTAGAGGTGAAAGAGTTTTTCAAGCGACAAACTGACTGGCTGTGAGGTAGGTGTGTTATTCCTTCACAGATAGTGTCGATCCAAGATAATTCCAGTCACGCCGAACAGGCAAAGCCCGGTCAGAGTAGTTATCTCTGCCGGGCTTTGCCTGTTCTCTTCTAATTGTGTACAGCTCAGTTGTTGCTTGGGATTCTCAGATCCTCTACTTGCATAGGCAATTCCGTAAACCGAACCATGTCATTTCATTACATCTCACATGTTCATCTTTAGATTCTGGATTTTCAGGTTGCCCCTGACATTCATAAATTAGAATGCAACCCTTACTCCAGCATAGAAATTATTGCTCGAATATTCAACTTCTGTAGTATCAAACTCCAGATCTGAAGTCGCGAAATACCTATATTTGACATCAAAGCTAACGGTTTCGTTTATAGCATAAGCCACACCAACTCCAAGCTGATAAGCGAAAACAGTATCATCATCACTCATGTTTGGGCCACCTGACCCTGGTATATTCATGTCATCAAATTCAACCTTTGCCCCACCTATACCAGCACTGATATATGGGGTGAAAGCACTTGAGTTATTGAAGTCGTAGTAACCATTTACCAATAAGGAAAGGCATGAAGCGTCGCCAGTTAAATCAAGAGAACCTAATCCTGCTACGTCGATTTTATCCAAATCGTTTTGTTGGTATGCCAGTTCGACCTCGATCCTAGCACTGCTACTTGCACTACCAAAGATGTTCGCATAGCCAATGGCGCCTGCAAGGGCGTACCCCGCATCAGATTCAATATCTAATGTTATACCAGGTATTGTTGAATCCGTTACTTCTGAATCATTCGCTATTGCAATACCTAAATTTCCACTGATATATGGTCCTTCGGCACTGTATGCAATGGAGGAGAGAGAAAGTATCATGGCACATCCAGCAGCAACAGAAATCTTTGTTTTCATTGTCTTTCCTTTCAAATATTGGATTGTTGTTTTCATCCTTTCCTGTGAAAAGATGTCTATAGAGCAAATTTGTTCAGCGTAATTGGGTATCCACAGTGGTTTTTAAATGGTTACTTAAAAGGTGAGGGATTTACACTTAGTCATACCTTACAGGTTGTGGAGGGTATTCTGAAGTATCACAGCTGTTCATCTTGGCAATCTCAAATAGTCTAACATTTCGGTCCAGGAGGGCATTGCCTTCAATACCATCTGCATTCTTAAAGTCCGCTAGACCTGGCCAAATCAGCGCACCAACTACGACACCTTGAACATCGTCCTCATTGTTCTTGGTAATCTTATCAGTTGCAACCAGAGTGTTGGTTCTGGGATTCTCTTCATAAGTTCCCTCTCGTTACTTTATGGTTGTCAGATAGTGTTGATAAGTGATCATTATAATTTCAAAATATTTGAAGACCTGGTTGGTGTATCACTTATAAAACGCGAATACAATGGCACAGAGTGTCAGGCTGTATCTTTCAATGCACTAAACTGCCTTCCTCTAACGCGTTATTTCGGCAAGCCTGCCTATATCACTGGTATTGTATGTGCTATGATGTGTGGGGACCGCTTTGTCGCTGCTTTAATTCAACAAGCCGCTACATTTAGCCAGGCATGGTTCCCCTGAAAGTGAAAAAGTCATCCTGCAGCTGACCTGGATCCCGGTCAATGGTATCAAAATCTCTGCCGCCGGCACAATCCCGGGCACCATTTTCTTTTCAGCTCATACTTGCCAATGGACATTTCTTTTGCATGGAAATTTTACATGTTGTTCAAGTTCCAGGAACTATCTTGTGTCTGAAAAAACTGTCGCATTTTCACTGGTTTTCTTCTTTACCATGAGCATGATGGCGTCGAACATTCGTCTGAGGAGATGGAAATGGCCAATCGGAAAATCTGCTTGATTTTTCCTGCCCGTCTTTTTATTTTAGGATATTGCAATAAGTTAAAATAAAAGCGAATCTTATTTTAGTTTCGAGGCTGGCGGGATGAAGAGAGAACTCCAAGGTAAATACGTGACCATTTCAACGGTGGGTGAGAAGGCTCAGGCCTTTGTGCCCTCTCCGCTACCACCGCGTCCGCCCATCGACTGGACGCCGGAGTTGCGCAGCAAGTTCGATCAGGCGCTGCTGGCGCTTGGGCGGCTGGATAGCGTCTCAACTCTGCTG
>NZ_BAAHYZ010000062.1:0-6679 GCF_054657295.1 Desulfocastanea catecholica | reverse complement strand
AGTATCAAAGCCGACGATGGTCGGAAAAGGAGCAATATTATTCGGTTGATTATCTGTGCAACATCAATAATTTTGAATGCTATATTTCAGGCATGTTTTTTCGGCACGATCACAAACAAACTATCAGGAAACACCTCTATATTCGAGTAAAACCTTCTTGTGATGATGGCCATTGCAAATATCAAAAATCCAGAGGGCTTATCGCTTCTTTGATTGTGACGCTTTTAACAGTATGCGTATAGATCATAGTGGTTTTCAGATCACTGTGGCCAAGCAACTCCTGGATCGTGCGAATGTCAACATTAGCCTGTAGGAGATGGCTGGCAAAACTGTGACGAAAGGTATGTGCAGTGGCACGTTTGCAGAGCGTAGTCCTGCCAACCGATTCCTTGATAGCTTTCTGCACCACAGTTTCGTGGAGATGATACCGTTTATACTCTCCGGTCTCCGGCACACGTGTGAGATCATTAGCAGGAAAAAGCCATTGCCAAATAAATTCTTTGGCAGCGTTTGGATACTTCTTGTCGAAAGCGGTGACGAGAAAGACTCCGGAATACTTACTTGCCAGATCACGACGGTGAAGTTCTTTAACAGTGTTAAGTTGATTTTTCAATTCTTGAACAAGAACTGTGGGTAGAGGCACTGTTCTGTCTTTTTTCCCTTTTCCGTCATGAATAGTGATTTTTCCGGCATCAAAATTCAGACATTGGACGCGAAGATTGAGGCATTCAAACAAACGTAAGCCGCAACCATAGAGCAACTTCATTACCAGATCGACTGGAGGAGCAAGATGCGAGACAATCTCGGCTATTTCTTCACGGGAAAGAACGACGGGAATATATTCTTTGCGTTTTGCCCTCACAACCCCATCAAGTTTACCGAACTCCTTTTCCAAAACATGCCGATAAAAAAACAGCAATGCATTGAATGCCTGATTCTGGGTTGATGCCGCGACCTGCTTTTTGACTGCTAGCCAAGTCAGGAATTCTTTAACATCAGCCGCCGACAGCGATTCTGGTGTTTTGCTTCGTGTAAAAGCTTGGAATCTTTTCAGCCAATGTCGATATGTTTTCAGGGTCTTTGGTGAGTAGTGTCGTATCTGGATTTCTTCATCAAGACGAGTAAAAGATACAACCCAGGAGGCACCAGTAGCTGGTTTAACGTTGACCTTGGGAACAGTTCTTGGTGTCGGCTCTTCTGTTGTTTCAGGTTTACGTTTCAAAGTGCTTCTGGGTGTGGCAAGGGCGGTAGGAGTAGTGTCCAAAGGGGATTTGTTCGTGGAGGAAGATGTGAGAGATTCTCTGGTATTGGCATTCTCAGCGTTATTAACAGTAGAAATAGGAAGAAAACTCGGCGATCTGCTAACAGTATTTGCTTGATTAACATTGAGGTAAAGGCGGATTGCATGGGATGCCTGTTGCCGTTGCCTTTCACTTTGTCTTTTCTCAAGAAGCTTTTTCTGGAAGGCAATAATGCTATCTGAATTGTTGGCATCATGTCGATACTTAGAACAAAAATCGAGATAGAATCGCAACTACTTCACATAATGTCCACGAATATTTACGGAAATATTATTTGCCACAAGGCAATCCTCAAAACTTGCCAGTACTGTGCGTGGAACTTGTAACATGTGAGGTTCTCCAGGGAACTGTTGATCATTTCATTTAGGATGATATACAGAAAAGCGCATACTCGATCATAACAATACTCGAAAATATTTTACGAAATATTGGTGCATTAGGAAAAATATTTGGTAAAAGGAGTTAAGTAGACTGCTTTTGCAGAATCGGAACTATTCATGGACCCCTGCTCAAGCCGGGGAGATATACAGAACTGTAGAATTACTTGTTGAACCAAACCGCTTCGCGGAAAAAGCGATCACCGTTCCATTTTGGGCAAACTCCACCACCTCCTTCCCTCAGTATTTTAGAAATTCTCGGATCTGACAGAGGAAACTGACGATCCCTTTCGTTACAATATCTCATCAACGGTTGCCATGGTGGCCACCGGCAAATTGCAAAGGAGATATTGCCATGAAAACGGATTGCCAAACAAGTTTTGCCAACTACCTCTATCTGCAACGAGTAGCGCCGAAAACACACGAGAGTTATTTGTATTACGTCAAAAGTCTCTCCGCATATTACAAACAACCAGCCGACCAACTCACCAACGACCAGATTCAAGACTATCTGCTCCATTGTATTCAGAAAAGGAAAATGGCCTGGGCCACTTGCAATGTTCTTTTCTGCAGTTTGAAAAAATTCTATCAAGGGTTCCTCGGACGAGATAAAGCCGGTTTTTCCATACCACCCCGTCCCCGTTCGCACCAACTCCCCATGCTGTTAAGTCGGGAAGAAGTTGGCAGCATTCTAAAAGCCACCGGTAACCTGAAGCACCTGGCTCTTTTGACGCTTATTTATGGTTCGGGATTGCGGGTCAGTGAAGCTGTCCGGCTCCGGGCCGAACATATTGACTCAAAAAAGATGCTGGTTCGGATTGACCAAAGCAAAGGCAGAAAAGATCGCTATACCGTTTTGTCCAAGCACAGCCTGGAGTTGCTCAGGGACTATTGGCGAGCCTATCAGCCGGGGAAGTGGTTGTTTTTTGCAGGTGACAAAAACAAACCCATGCCCTCGGAAACCGCCCAGAAAATTTATTATCTGGCCAAGCAGAAAGCAGGAGTCACCAGAGGACGAGGAATACATACCCTGAGGCACTGTTTTGCAACCCATGCCCTTGAACAGGGCGTTCAGTTGTTCATCCTCAAAAGGTGGCTCGGCCATGCCTCGATCAAAACAACCTGCATGTATCTGCACGCTTCTCCCGAGATGCTGCTGAACTCGGCAAGTCCTCTCGATTCCTGGCCGGAAGAGGAGCGAAAATGAAACCACAATACGAAATCGCCGACATCTTGCGCAAGTATGGCGATGAATTCAGGCAGAACCATGCCACGACCGGCGAACAGCGCAAGGTCATGGCGGCAATCATGGCATGCAGAACAGCCCGGTTAGGGGGTCACCAGGAGATCTGTGACCAGTGCGGCCATCTCAGGAACTGTTACAATTCCTGCAGGAACCGGCACTGCCCGAAATGCCAGACCATGACAAAAGAAAAATGGCTGGAAAAACGCAGGAATGAACTTCTGCCCTGTGGCTATTTCCACATGGTCTTCACCGTCCCCCATGTTTTGAATCCCTTCATCTTGAAGAACAAAAGAGAACTGCTGACCTGCCTCTTTTCGGCAGTCCGCGACACAGTGTTTGTTTTTGCCGCAGATCCCCAGTGGCGGCTTGAGGGGAAGCCCGGTCTATTGACGATCCTGCACACCTGGAGCCAAACCTTGATAGACCATTTCCATATCCACTGCCTTATTCCGGCCGGGGTGCTCTCCATGGATGGAAAACGGTGGATACCAAGCAGGGAGGAGTTCCTTTTTCATGTCGTTCCACTGGCCAAGGAGTTCAAAAAGCGATATCTCGGTCTGATAAAAGGCAAACTCGATGCTCTTATTCTTCCAGAAAACAGCTCACGTTCACTCCAGGAAGCCTGGGACAAAGATTGGATCGTCCATGCCAAAAAACCCTTTGCCGGCCCGGATCAGGTTCTCACTTATCTTGGTCGATACACCCACCGGGTTGCCATAGGCAATCACCGAATAAAAACCATTAATGACCAGCAGGTAACCTTTTCTTACAAGGACCGCAGTGACGAAAACCGTTCGAAAACAATGAGTCTGTCGGCAACGGAATTCATCCGCCGCTTCCTCCTTCATGTCTTGCCGTATCGTTTCATGAAGATCCGCTACTTTGGTTTTCTTGCCAACAATTGCAAGGCAAAGGCAATTCTGTGGATCCGAAGACTGATGGGCAAAGCAATGGTGATCCTTTCCTTTGCTGAGGAAACCATCAGGGATAAAATGTATCGCTTGACCGGCAGTGATATCTTGCTGTGCCCCCACTGTCGCCAGGGAACAATGATTTTTCATGCTCGACTGCAGGTAGACAGTGGCTAAGCCTAACCTGCTGCAAATAAAGAACATTTATTTGATGAAGAATGCAAGACAGCAGAGGTGCGCCCAAATTCTGAAAAGATCTCGACAATCAGTCGAAAATAGAACGTCTTTAGGCTGATTTTTCCAAAAATGAGACAACATGACCAGATCGAATGTGCAACAACGACACTATTCACACTCCTACCAACCCAACTCCTTCGACGATTTCCTATTTACTTCGTATATCCAGGGTGTTATAAACTAACTCCATAGAGGTTAGGAGGCTTTCTCTCCCCCTTCAAACCCGCGGCTCAGTTCAACAACATTTTATCAATCATCCCGCATTGCTTTTGGAACTATGCGTACGGTTGAACGTTTGAGCTGTCGACGAGTTACGGGGTGACTTGATGGCGGGACAATTGATAAAACGCTCTTAGTTAGGCGCGCACGAGAGCGACCACTATGCCAAATACAGATGAAGGGAAACGCTGGCAGGCCTACTATCGCGCCAATCAAGATCGCGCTGCCTCTCCGCTTCTCCGCCGTGCTCTAGGTCCTGATTTGCTGCCTCGGGGCAATGGCCAGGCAGTCGACCTCGGTTGTGGAGCTGGTGTCGAGACGATGCTGCTTCTGAACGTGAGATGGAATGTTCTTGCCATTGACAAGGAGCCACGGGCTATCGCGCGCGTCGAAGCACTGGGTGCAAATCAATCCGATGGTCAGTTGGATGCGGTTTTATCGTGCTTCGAAGAGCTGGAAGAGCTGCCGTCTTCGGCACTAATACACACAGGGCTTAGCTTGCCTTTTTGTGCCCCGGCAAGCTTTCCGAAATTATGGGCTCTAATCGTTTCTGCGCTCGAGCCCGGCGGGAAATTCGTGGGTCACCTCTTCGAAGCCAGGCACGATTGGGCCGAGCACTCCGAGATGGGCTTCCATACAAAGGAAGAGGTGGAAGCCCTGTGCAGCGGCCTAACTGTCGAACTGCTACGCGAAGCCGAAGGAGATGGCGGACACGTGCCGCATCACTGGCACCGCTTCGACCTTATCGTCATCAAGCCGGCGGGTTGAAGAGATGCGATCGGTACATCAACACCAAGCGTCTAACACGGCGGTCAAGCGGACGCTCCGCCGCAAAGCGGCTCCGCGCCGGTTACCTTTCACGTTAGGCCAGATCAGGAAGGGTGCTGAGTTGATAGAGCGACTTGTACTTACTTGTGTTAATGGTCATCTGACCCCAATTACTCGCTTCAGCCGTCAGCCGTCAGCCGCAAAACGCGATACACCGATTGGTTGCGTGCAACTTAATGGCGTACGATGCATGCCGCAAGGCGGCTCCGTTTGTAGGGGAAACGCGCGATGAGTGGCAACTTTGAGGAGCAATCATGAAGGCCTATCGGATCTCACATGGCGGGCAGATCGACGGACTGCAGTTGGAAGACATCGTCGAGCGCCCGCTCGAGCCCTACGAAGTACGCGTCAGGGTACGTGCTGTGTCGCTAAACTATCGCGATCTGGTGGTCGCCAAGGGGATGGATCCGACAAAGGAGGTAGATCACCCAGTCATTCCCTGTTCCGATGGCGCGGGAGATGTCATCGCAGTCGGTTCGATGGTCCGCCGGGTCAAGCCGGGCGACCGGGTGGCGGCGTCCTTCTTCCCCCATTGGCTCGAAGGTAGACCTGATCGAAGTAAGGTCCGGAACTCGCTCGGTGGCGACGTTGACGGTATGCTGGCCGAGGAAGTCACGCTGCATGAGGAAACCCTCGCCAAGATCCCGGACCAGCTGGGATACGTCGAGGCGTCAACCCTCCCGTGTGCAGGCGTCACCGCGTGGAATGCGATCTTCGAGTCATCCGACGTTCGCCCCGGCGATACTGTTCTCTTGCTTGGCACCGGTGGTGTTTCAATCCTGGGTCTGCAACTGGCAAAGGCTGCAGGCCTGCGGGTGATCATCACATCGTCCAGCGATGAGAAGCTGGTGCGCGCCCGCGCCCTGGGTGCGGACGTGACGATCAACTACCGTGCGACCCCCGAATGGCAGGACGAGGTGCTAAACCAAACTGGCGGCGAGGGAGTCGATGTGGTGCTGGAGGTCGGCGGGCAGGGAACCGTTACCCGCTCTGTCGCATCCACCGCCGTGGGCGGGACCATCGCCGTCATCGGAGGCGTCAGCGGCTTCGGTGGCGAGGTCAATCCGTTGACCCTGACGCTCGGTGCCAAGCGCATGGTCGGCATCTACGTCGGCAGCCGAGCAATGCTGGAGCAAGTCGCAAGGCTGGTTGCTGAAACCGGCATGAAGCCGGTAGTCGATCGCGTATTCCCGTTTGCCGAGGCGCAGGAGGCGTTCCGCTACCTTGAGTCGGGAGCGCATTTCGGCAAGGTCGTGATCGACCTAACGCAATAGCCATGCTGCCAACTTCCCAGACGGAACCACTATGCCGAAGAACAAAGAAGACTCGCCTCCGTATGACGACCTGAGTAAATTGGGGTCAGATGAACATTTATTGCGTGAACCTTCATCTGACCCCAGTTTCTGAGTGATGACGCATATGAGAAGTCTCCTGGTCATATGCGTACGGCACTAATTCAGCACAAAGCGCAGAGGCAGCCAAATGCTTAACAAGTCGCTCAAGTTCGTTCCGCGCTTCGCGCTCTACCGGACGCGGCTAACACCGAGCCGCTTAGCTTAG
>NZ_BAAHYZ010000061.1:0-6722 GCF_054657295.1 Desulfocastanea catecholica | reverse complement strand
TTCATGATTATTGGCCTCCAACACAGAAGGGAAAAATGATGCAGTACTGTGAAAGTCTTATCTATCATAGAGCAGTCTTCCTGCGGAAACAAGAAACGGCTTCGAAATTTCTCTGAAATATGAATTAATCTCCGCAGGATTAAAACGGGATTTTCATCGTGCAAATTTCAGAAGATCCCGACCAGCCGTTCCATTTGATACTGACCACTGCTTCCAATACATTCCTGCCAGTGGATAAGGACAGGAGCGACGCATAGAACCAACGGCAGAGAACCATTGATGATGAAGATCCAGCAAAGGAGGGTGACATGCCAGGCTATCGAGCAATTTCAAACTGAAGATTTGTAATACCAACCATAAAAATTCCATAGATTAGCCTGGTTGAGGTACAAATAGTCGGTATCGACCTTATTCCTGAGAACGTTTTCTGTTTTGGCAGCAGGTAAGACCATCCATATCATCCCCAGCGGCCTCCGCTTGCTCCAGTGAGATCAATAGCCGGACGATAGTCAAAAAGGTGCAGCAGAAACTGAAGGAGCACGGTTACTATTTCGACAAGATCGATGGCGTCTCTTGGCCTGGAACTCGCAACGCCATCATGATCTATCAGCATGCCAAAGGCGTCCAGAAAGACGGGAGTATCAGTTTGTCTGCCAAAGACAGGATATGGGGACGGCATACAGATTGCTCCCAAATGGCACAACTGACCCACCGTCATACAACACCACACCGGCGGCGAACCTTTCCTGAACGGCATCCTGAAGTTTACGCAGTCCTTTGAAATCATCACTCGTTACCGTCGCAGCGGCCTTCACTTCAACGCCGACCACACGGCTGCCGGATTCCAGAACTACATCTACTTCGACCTTGTCCTTATCACGGAAATGGCTAAAGATTATCGTCTCCTCCTGCCAGCTTGCATGCCGCCGCAACTCTTGATAGACGAAAGTCTCGAGAAGCCGCCCGAAGACAGCACGATCCTTCCACAGCATTTCCGCATCCAGGCCAAGCAGCGTACATGCCAGTCCGGTATCACCCAGATGCAGTTTGGGCGTCTTGATGAGACGTTTCATCCGATTGCCGTGCCAGGGGGGCAGTTCTTCCAGCAAAAAGATCCGCGACAGCAGCGTCACATATTCACGAATAGTGGGACGAGTCATCTGAAAAGGGGCGGCGAGTTCGGATATATTCACCAGACACGCCGTCTGCCCGGCGGCCAGAGCCAACAGGCGCGGCAAGGTCTCCAAAGCGCTGATACGCGCCAGGTCACGGATATCCCGCTGAATCAACGTTTCGGCATAATCCCGATACCATGCCCATCCGCCGTCGTGGTGTGGGACGCACCAGTGCGGACGGATAGCCTCCGGCCACCACCCGCTCGGCCAGCAACATGCCCATTCGCTGTCCGGATGGTCCTGCCCGGAAGGAGGCTTTGAACAGCCTTGACAGGAAACTGGGATCTTCACCGGCAAGTTCTGCTTGAGACAAAGGATGTAGCCGAAGGATTTCCATACGGCCGGCCAGGGAATCGGCCAGCCTGGGCAACAGCAGCACATTTGCCGAGCCCGTCAGGATGAATCGGCCGGGTTCTCGCCGACTATCCACCTCCGCCTTCAAAGAGGTGAACAACTCCGGCGCTCGCTGCACTTCGTCAAGCACTGCCCGCTCCGGCAGATCTGCAACATAACCTACCGGATCCGCCTGCGCTGCCGCCCGCTGCACATCGTCATCAAAAGTGAAATAAACAAACTTCCCTTTATCTCCGATCAGTCGAGCCAAAGTCGTCTTTCCGCACTGTCGCGGCCCATGAATCAGCACCACAGGCGTATCAGACAATGCTTCCACAACACGAGAACGGAGATAGCGGGGATATAAATTATCGTTTCTCATAACGGCTCATCGTAAGAACTATTGGAGTCCAATTGCAAGCCTTGTCTCGTCTGATTGAAAATAACATGCCGTCCATTTGAAAAGTTCAGAGCAAAAAAGGGATAAAATTATTTTCCTAGTTTAAGAAATTACTTGATTATCTTGAGCAACGTCGGAACTTATTCAAGGATAAGAGTTGTCTGTTGGCAAGTGTAAGCTAAAAATAAAAAATAAATGCAGAAATTTATATTCTTCCTGACCTCTTCGACTGACTTCAGCCAGCCCTTCTCGGAAAGAGATTCTACTTGTGACAAATCACTTTTGTAGCAGTCCTGTTTGACCAATTTGGGCATGGATCGATTTAATAGGGCCATATTATCTTGCCGAAAAAGTGGAAGATGTAGTCTGTCTCCTGTTTCAGTTTCCTGAAAGCAGGTCACGAGGTAACCTTGAGATTGAAGCCAACATTTTTTAAATACTTGGCTTCCTGCTCGAGGCTGGCTCTTTGCAGGGGATGGTTTATCAACTCATGTTGTGCAAATTGCAGAGTCAAAGTATTTTCACTGGCAATCACTTGTTCAATAGCTGCCGTCTCGTCTTTACGGGAACGATGGAGCAGGACCGCGAGACGAAGAAGAATTGCAAGCCTCAAAGCGGTCTTTTGGTCCTTTTCCGGCAAACCGCTGAAGAATTTTTCTGATATTTTCTTACGCTGGCAACGAACCAGAACGCTCATCCAGTCCTGCTCCTCCAAAGAAAATCCAGGAAGATCAGCGTTGGCCAGAAGATACGCGCCATGTTTTTGATAGCCACTTAACGAAACTGCAAGACCAATCTCATGAAGACTGCTTGCCCAATGCAGTTTTTCGGCGTCTGCCAGTCGCAGGTTCCAGGCTTTTTCGCAGGCGGTGAAAAGACGGTGCGAGGCTAAACTCACCCTTCGCGCATGTTTCTGGCTGATCTTAAATCGTTGCTGCACACTGGAAATGGTTTTCAATCGTGTATCTTCGCTCTGAATCCGGCCCAGACGTTCATAAAGAAGGCCTTCCCGCAAGGCGCCTTCGGAAACCTGCATGGTTTCGATTTTAAGTGCCTCAAAAGTGGCCATGAGGATAGCCAGCCCTCCTGCAAAAACAGGTCGCCGATCACTATCTAAACCGGGAAGATGAAGGTCTTTCAAATGTCCAGCCGCTATCATTCTATTTCGTATTTCGTATAAGCTTTCCAAGGTTAAATGATAGGTTTCAAGCCCAAGCGCTTTCACGATGCTTCCCGCTGCCTTAATCGTTCCAGATGCCCCGGCAGCAGAGATCCAGCCAACTGCTCGAAAATCGCGTCGCACCGGACGTAATTCCATATGTGCGGCAATTTTAGCCTTTTCCCAATTCTGCTTGCTGAGCATCCCATTTCGAAAAAAAGCGCGACTCATACTCACGCAACCCATTTCGAGGCTTCTTAGATGCAGAGGCTCGAAACCCTCACCGATAATCAATTCAGTACTGCCTCCGCCAATATCCATCACAAGCCGTTTCCCATCTTCAGCCACAAGAGAATGGGAAACTCCAAGATAGATCAGACGAGCCTCCTCCTTTCCTCCAATAATTGAGATCGGGTGGCCCAGAACCTCACTGGCGCTTTGTAAAAATTGACGGGAATTTTTCGCCTGACGCAGGGTATTTGTTCCAACGGCAGCCACACTGCCCTGGGGTAATTTTTGCACACGTTCAGCAAAACGATCAAGACAGGAAAGGGCACGGATATGTGCTTCTTCAGACAATCTGCCATTTTTATCAAGACCGCCTCCGAGGCGCACCATTTCCTTTATTCTATCAAGAATGTGAACATGACCATTCTCAATGCGGGCAACTACCAGGTGAAAACTATTAGAACCCAGGTCTATGGCTGCTAAATATTGTGGTGATTTCTGTTGATCATTCATAGAAAAAAGTGGTCTGTAATCTGTTATCCCAATAGGGAGGGTTCTACTCGCTCTACCGCAAGGAGAATCGTGTCATCAACTCGAACTTACCCGACTTCCTGGTCTTGTCGAAATACGGCTGGGGTAGGTCATAGAGAAGCTGCAGTTAAGAGATGCTCTTGTCGGGCATTGTCTGGGTCCAATTTGATTTTTAAAGGAGTCATGTAATCTATTTCTGCCAGACCACCGGAGTAAAGTAGCGACTGCTAGTAAACCTTATCTTAGTCACCAAATATGATATATCTTACCAAACTTGAATAGCCTATTACACAATCACCATTTTAATTACGGCAATACATGATTAAGTGCCCCTCGTATCCGATGCTCGGAAGTGAGGTTCCCACCGATAATGATAAGATGGAGACCATTTTCAGAGGCTAAGCTTCTTCCTGACCAGATGTTGTGGAGGGCCGTTTGGAAATCCGAAAACCGAACAATTTACCTACGGTTTTCAGCGAACAGTAAATCTCAAATTTGAAGTATTTTCCCCTTCGTTAGGGTGTTTTCTGGCAACCGAAATAGCTGCTGATCACTGGCTGAAATTAAGGTGTCTACCTTTTTAAAGATTTGATGTGGAACAATTTGTCGATTCTCCTTTTACGTTTATGTATTTTAAAAACAGTTTGGAAGCAAGTGAAAGTAATTTTTTCTCCCTCGTAGCAACGCCAATGTTTCTGAAGGCTGGCTCTTCAAGTTCTTTTGCCAAAATTTTGTAGGGAATACGTTGCAAAATTAGCTCTGGCAAAATACTTATACCAAGTCCGCTTTCAACCATGGACATAATAGCGTAATCATCCCATGTTGTGAAATTGATCTTTGGTGAAATGTCGTGTTACTCGAATATTTCAGAGATTTTGGCTTTTGCTCCTTTCTCCAGGAGCATAAAAGGATAATTTACCAATTCGCTGACTGGATATTTATCACAATGGGCAAGAGGATGATCATGCGGAATCACCACCAGTAAACGATCTTTTTCTAGAAAAATAGTTTCCAGTTCTGCCGTTGGCGGTAGTCGCAAAAATCCGAAGTCAACACGCCCCTCCAGAGTCCAGCTTTCAATTTCTGTGTAATCACCCAGCAGGAGTTCAAAATCAATCTTTGGGTAATCTTCCCGGAAAACTTTAATAATCCTGGGAAGCCAATGAGTTGCCACACTGGAAAATGTTCTAATACGAATCATTCTGGACTGCATGTCATGCAGCTCTTCTACTTTGGCCTGCAACAATTTCTGCTCATTACAGATCCGTTCAATCTGTGGCATCAACTTAAGGCCATCAGAGGTCAGACTTGCCCCGGAACGGCCTCTTTCAAGCAGAGTAACCCCCATTCTGACTCTAAATCGCTAATCATACGACTGATACCAGACTGAGTGTATTTCAAGGCTGTTTCTTTTTGAAGCCTATAGGCAAACCAGTGTCAGCATTGCAACGCTTGCTTACTATTGCGGTCCTGTGATCGTCATGGCAATCTGTGGATATTTGGAGCCACTTTCAGCATTATTTTTTTCAGCCGTGCTTCTGGGAGAACACCTCAATCTTTTCCAGGTGGCAGGTGCAATGCTGATTTTAGGTGGTGCTGCTTTCGGAGAGCTAGCTAGTCAGAAACGCTGAAATCTTGCCAATCCGAAATGATAATATAAGCATTCAGAATAAGATATAGATGTGGAAGGAGCTGGATACGGCTTTTAGGCTAGAAAATAAGACGTGATAAAGGTGGCACTGGAAATATCAGACCATTGCTAGAGGTGTCCCGTTATGAAGTTTCCTGATGCCCATCACCTCCAGCGAACTCCATTCCTGCATTATTATGTTGTAGTACTTGCATCTTTCTATAACTTCATCAAGATCAACACGGGTCTACCCGCACGTGACAATCTGTGTTACGCTTAATCTTTTCAGCTGCAAAGTCTCAAAACTCATTTATCTGGAGGGAAGAATGAAGATCCTCGGAATATCAGGCAGTCCACGCAAAGAAAGTCAATCCGGTGTATATAAGCTGGTCGAAACTGTTCTTGAAAATAGCGGTTGTGAATACGAACTTATTTCACTGCGCGGCAAAAAAATATCCGGCTGCATAGCCTGTTTGGGTTGCGTGAAGGACAACATATGCAAGGTGGATGACGATCTGACCGAGTTGAGACAGAAAATAGTCGAGGCTGACGCCTATGTATTCGGATCTCCCAATTATTACTCAACAATTAACGCAATGTTCCATGCGTTTATTGAACGCTGGTTTCAATTCCGCCATCAGACGGGAAATACACTTTGGGGAAAGGTTGCCGTCGCCGTTGGTGTAGGTGGTACCGCTGGACAAGCTCCTGCTGATACAATCGAGAAGTTTCTGCTCTACAACTTTGTAGAAACTGTCGCCAAAGTATCGGGTCAGGGCGCAGCCTCCTGCTACAGCTGCGGTTACGGTGAAACCTGTCAAGTGGGTATCCCTGTGATGCTGCATGGACCGGAAGTGAAAATAAGTGAAGACATGATTCCAAATGTCAGCCAACAGCCGGAATTGATGAAAGCTGCCGCGATCGCAGGTGAGCTTTTGGGACAACGACTTCGCGAGGGAAACGACCGCCAAAAAACAACCCAGGCCATGCAGGCAAAACTCATGGCGATGTTTGGTGAAACGGTCTGACAAAAGGAGATAAAATTCTTCAGTACCCTGTTCCTTGCATTCAGGCAGGGCACACGGCTAAATTGTGAGTCTCATCGCTTGTTTTACATCCATAATTTCATTTTAAAGGTTCCTCCGGATGAACCTTTAAGAGAGATTTGCCATGGCAACCTCTCTTAAAGGCACAGTCCACGAATTAATCTTTTCTCGACCTGTTTGCGCGACAGTAGTAGTGTAAAGTCGGATCAATGGTAAAATA
>NZ_BAAHYZ010000060.1:0-6903 GCF_054657295.1 Desulfocastanea catecholica | reverse complement strand
GCGGAAAGTAATCCGTTCAGATTTATAGATAAAGGCCTCGTCCTGAGGATAAAGAAGAGCATTGCGATTGATCACATCCGCATAGGTGCCAATCTGGTATCGACAGAGGTGCTGCAGGTTTAATTGTGCTTCCATTAGAATTCTCCTCTCCTTTTAAAACTGTTCTTACTAACCGAGCAGAGATGGACAAGTATCTTTAGACCGAATATTTCGAAGTCTGCGCTTATCTCTTGCAAAAGAACAAGAAAATATTCGGTAAGGTACTAATACGTCATAAAGCTTGACAGCCAGAGTGCCAGCATAGGGAACAACATGATTAGCCCCATGGCGAGGATCTCGACCAGAATGAACGGGATGGTGGCCAGATAAATTTGGCCCATGGTCGTACCTGCCGGTGCCAGATCTTTCATGATAAAGGGCAGGAATCCGAATTGGGGGGGCTTTGCACCCACTTCCAAACTAATTAGCATTAAAAGACAGAACCAGACACCGCCAAATCCCAAAGCATTTTGGTCCTACAGTTTTGGTCCTACATTAACTATTCTACATATTATATACGATTATCCTTGTCAATGTTTTTTGTTTTTGATATCAATATTTCTATTTCGATAAAGAAATCACAAAAATTTTCTAACCCCGATGAACGGAATAAGCACCTTGCAGATTGTTTTTTTGCAAAAAGAATAAGAAAACAATCTGTAAGGTACTCAATGATTTTTAAAGTGAAGGTTTACCTATGTATGCTTTTGAGCCCATTAAGCAGGCGAAAGCGACAGAAGAGGTTCTGGCGCAACTCAAAGAGGCGATCCTCCGTGGGGTGTATAAGGAGGGTGACAAGCTGCCGTCGGAAAGGGAAATGACGGAGCAGTTCAACGTCAGCAGAGGTGTGGTCAGGGAGGCCATCCAAGCCCTCCAGGTAACTGGATTTATAGAGAAAAAACAGGGGCCTCTTGGCGGCGCCTTTGTCAAGGAGATTACTTATGGTCTTCTGCACACGGGATTTTCCGATTTGTATTTTTCTGATAAGCTCACTATCTCCGAAGTGGTCCAGGTACGCCAATTGATAGAACCAGAGATAGCTCGTCTGGCCGCGCTGAATATCAACGACAGCTACCGAGAAAAATTGACAAAAGCCCTGCAGGAAGAGCGGCAACATCATGTCTCAGAGGACGACCTCATGAAAAAGCTTACCGCCATCCATTTTATCCTGGCGGAAATGTGCAACAATCGCCTCTTCCAAGGATTAATCACCGCTATTATTTCTTTGAACCGTAAAATTATAAGGGCAAAGTTACAAGATCTGTTGTCATTGCACGAAGCCGGGGAGCATGATGAAATCGTTGAGGCTGTCTTGAAAGGAGATCCTGAGGCAGCCAGAGAGGCCATGGCACGTCACAGCCAAGCCTTCGGCAACGAGATTATCCTCCAATTGGAGAAAAAATCCTCTGTCACTAATGCTTAGAGCCGTCCTGTCCAGAAGTAAAGGCGCTGGATTTGTCGCCATGCGGGTTGTTGACACGGTTTCTACGGCAACAGTGCAGCCATTTCTCTTTTCTCACAGGATGCCAACGTACTGAACGATAAACTATTTACACAAAAGCCCTTACAGGGCCGGAAAACAAGAATGGAGGTCGCAAATGAATGTGGTTGAAAACGTCGAGCGGGCGGCAAAGCTTTTTCCTGAAAAAACAGCTCTACTCTTTGAAGGTCGACAGATTAGCTATGCTGAACTGAACACCATCTCCAGCAAATTGGCCGACACCTTTCAAAAGCAGGGTGTTGCAAAAGGTGATCGTGTTTCACTCTACCTTCCGAACATTCCGGAATTCATTTTTTGCTACATCGCTCTATTGAAAATCGGGGCCATCGCTGTATCAGTCAACCCGATGCTGAAATCAAATGAACTGAAATATATTCTAGACGACTCAGGGACGGTCCTGCTTTGCACAGTGGAAGAACTGCTGCCGAATGTTAAACAGGATGAAATCGCCTCACTCAGACAGGTGCTCATCTGTGAGGGGAATGGTGAGGGTTCTCCAACAATCGCTGAGTGGATCGACAAGGGATCAACAGGGATCAAAACCTGTGACATGGATATCAATGACGAGGCGGTTATTCTCTATACTTCAGGGACCACCGGCTTTCCTAAAGGGGCAACCCTGACACACGGTAATGTCACGTCAAATGTCTGGGCAGCAGCCCACCATGCCGGCTGTAAAGCAGATGACATATTGGCGCTGTTTTTGCCTCTGTTTCACGTCTTTGGACAGAATTTTATCATGAACGGCTGCTTTACCAGTTGTGCCACCCTTGCTCTTTTTCGCCGCTATGTTCCGAATGTTGTTCTGGAGTCCATCGCCAAAGACAAAATTACCATGTTTTTTGCCGTACCAACAATATACATCGGTTTACTGAACATGGATCTGTCCAACTACGATCTTTCCTCCATCCGCTATGAATTTGCAGCAGCATCGCAACTGCCCCAGGAAGTTGCGTTGAAGTGGAAACAGCAGTTTGGCCGGGATATCTTTCAGGGTTACGGCTTGACGGAAAGCTCGCCATTTGCCTCATATAATCATGAATACAAGCCTAAATTCGGCAGCATCGGAACACCGGTTGAAAACGTTGAGATCAAGATCATGGATGAATCCGACCAGGAAGTTCCCACCGGTGAATGGGGAGAGATTTGCATCAAAGGGCCGGGGGTTATGAAAGGGTACTGGAACAAGCCGGAGGAAACGGCCAGAGCTCTGCGCAACGGCTGGCTCCATTCCGGCGATATCGGCAACAAGGACGAAGACGGATATATCTATATTGTTGATCGGGTCAAAGATATGATCAATGCGGCCGGCTTTAAGATCTGGCCGGCTGAGGTTGAAGAACATCTGTATCGCCATCCGGCCATTAAGGAGCTGGCAATATACGGGATCCCTCACCCTGAGAAAGGGGAAGCCGTTGCCGCAACCATCGTTTTAAAAGATAACGCTCAGCAGGTCAGCTCCGAAGATATTATCAAATACTGCCGTGAAAACATGGCCAACTATAAAGTCCCCAGTGTTGTGCATTTTGTCGATGAATTGCCGAAAAGTCCAACCGGAAAAATCCTCAAGCGTGTTCTTCGGGATGAAGCCTAATACCTTACGCTGTAAAGAGATATTATTTTTTTAACAAAGGAGAAATGTTATGTTCAGCAAAGCATATATCCCCTACAAAGGATATTACTGCACACCGTTTGCAAAATGGCAGGGAAGTCTGGCAAATGAAAATTCTATCACCCTGGGAGCCGCTACTTCCAAGAGATGGCTTGAAGCCAAAAACATCAGCCCTGAGATTTTCGACTATCTCATTTTAGGGATCACCATCGGTCAGCCCGCCGTTTTCTACGGTGGTCCATGGTCATCCGCTCTGTTGGGAGCGGAACATGTTCCGGGTCTGACGATCAGCCAGGCATGTTCTACTTCGACCACCGGTCTGTTCCAGGCAGCAATGGGTTTGGAGACCGATTCCTTTTCGACAGCCTATACGCTGTTTACCGATCGTTGCTCCAACGGTCCTCATACCATCTGGCCCAATCCCAATGGTCCTGGCGGACAAGTGATCTCAGAGAACTGGATGATGGATCATTTTGGCAAGGATCCCTGGGGGGGCGTTGCCATGATCCAGACAGCGGAAAATGTCGTTCAAAAAAGCGGAATTACCCGCGAGGAATGTGATGCTACGGCACTTCGCCGTTATCAGCAGTACACGGATTCCCTTGCCGATGATCGTGCTTTTCAGAAGAGATATATGTTTCCCGTGGAGATTCGCGTCTCAAAGCGGCAGACAATAATGCTTGAGTCTGACGAAGGAATACCGGAGACCACTGCTGAAGGACTTGCCAAGCTACGACCGGTCCTCCCGGATGGAAAACTGACCTTTGGCAGTCAGACTCATCCGGCAGACGGCAACTGCGGGCTGATTGTCACCACTAGGGACAAGGCAAAAGAGTTGAGCGATGATGCTTCCGTAGAGGTCCAGATTGTCTCCTACGGCTATGCTAGAGTTGAGAAGGCGCATATGCCCATGGCACCGGTTCCGGCGGCGAGGATGGCGCTGGAGAGGGCCGGACTGGCAATTGAAGATATCAAGGTGATCAAGACCCATAATCCATTTGCCGCCAATGATCTCTATATGGCCAAGGAGATGAACCTTGATATCAACACGTTTAACAACTACGGCAGTTCGATGGTTTTCGGTCATCCCCAGGCGCCAACAGCCGGCAGATCAATTATCGAAGGCATCGAAGAGGCAGTGCTCTTAGGCGGCGGTTATGTTTTGTTTACCGGCTGTGCAGCAGGTGACACCTCGGCCGCCCTGGTCCTGAAAGTAGGGTAGGCTGCTGTAATAATGATTGCTTGAAGCTATCGGGGAACCTTGAAAACGTTGATTTTTCAAGGTTCCCATTATCTTTTAAGGAGGATTATATGAAGGAAATCAATACGGTCGGTATCATCGGGTTTGGTGTCATGGGAGCTGCCATTGGTATGAATGCAGCAACTGCTGGCTATGACGTTATCTTCAAGGAAGTGAGCGAAGATCTGGTCAAATCGATGTACGACAAGTGGGTGACAAAAGTCCTGGAAAAAAGGGTGGCGGCCGGAAAAATGACTGCTGATGATATGAACAGCATTGCCGGCCGGATCAAGGGCACTGACAAGTATGATGATCTGCAGAGCTGTGACCTGATCATTGAAGCTGCTGTTGAAAATCTCGAGTTGAAACAGGGAATTTTCAAAACATTGTCCGATACCTGTCCCGAAGATACCATCCTCGTCACCAATACCTCGACATTTCTTATCAAAACAGTGATGGCCCAGGTGGCGAACCAGTCCCGCACTGCAGGCCTGCACTACTTTTTCCCGGCCAATGTAAACCGACTGGTGGAAATAATCCGTCAGGAAAAGACCAATGACGAGACGGTGGCAGCAATTCGTCAGTTTGCCGAGAAAAACAGAAAAACAGCAATCAATGTCAAGGATTTCCCGGGATTTGCCATAAACCCGATTTTCATATCAAGTTACATGGTATTGACATCTTTTTATGGCGACTACAATGCCGCCACCCTGGATGACATCTCCAAAGAGGCCCTAGGAGTAAAATTCGGCATCATGTGGGTTCTTAACTTCTCCGGTATGGGAACCGCCTACCATGCCGCCGAGTCCATGAACCAGTATCTTAAAGATACCGACGTCGGATTCCCGGAAGTCCCGAAGCCTCTGGAAAACTGTTTTAAGAACAATGAAAAGTGGGATCTGGAGAATGGCCCGGTGAGCATGGATAGTACGAGCCGCCAGGTGGTTATCGACAGGCTGCTGGGGACAATTTTCACCGTTGCCACCCATCTGGTTGAAAAAGATGTGGTCTCGGTAAAAGACCTGGATACAGGGGTTTGTCTCTCTCTTGCCTGGCCTGAAGGTCCATTCACCTTGATGAACAAGCTTGGCATGGAAAAAACCCGACAACTGATCACACAGGCCTGCGACTCTGACCAGCTCCATATGCCGGCAAGATTTGCTGACAGTACTCCGGCCCCCTGGGATATAGGCTGAACAATTTACTTGTCGTCAGCGGCGCTCAATCACCATGAACTTGATCGATATACCTTTTAACTGCGGTTCACACGATTTTGACGGGATGAATCTGAGCTATCTGGATAGTGGCGGTGAGAAACCGGTTCTCCACTTTTATCATGCCAATGGCTTCCCTGTCAGTGTCTACTTACCGATGCTGATCAGGCTGACAGATAGTTTCCGGGTGATAGCATTGGGGTTGCGCGGGCAAGATGCCCAGACCGCGGGAAATACATCCTGGCATGACATCGCCGGCGATTTGATACGATTTCTGGATGAGAAAAATACCGGTCCGGTGTTTGGTGTCGGTCACAGTGTCGGCTCAGTGGCGACAATTCTTGCTGCGGTACGCAGACCCGATCTTTTTAAAAAAATTCTCCTCATTGATCCGGTATTGCTGCCTTACAAAGCAGTGTTTGGACATGCCATGAGAGGATTGTTGGGAAGGAAGGGTCAACTTTCCTCTGCTCAACGGGCAAGGGCGAGAAGGTCGCATTGGACAGACCGCCAGGAAATGTATGGATATTTACAGTCAAAAAGCTTGTTTCGCAGGTTTCATGAGAGTTTTCTGCGATCATATGTGACATATGGTGCCAAACCTGCGAAACAAGGAGGAGTTGAACTGCTCTGTCCGCCCGAGGCAGAGGCACGGATATTTGAAAACTATCCCCTTGACATCTGGTTCCAGATACGCCGCTTGCAGACGCTTTCGCTGATCATCCGCGGAGAATACTCCGATGTCCTCCTGTCGCGAACAGTGGAGCGTTTTTGTGCTAGCGCGACAAACGCCAGGTCCTATGTCATGAAAGGCGCAGGGCACCTTATCCCCATGGAACAACCGGATACGTTGATTACTGTTATTGAGGGATTTTGCAATTGCACAATTTAAAGGACAGCAGACATCAAGTGATCTTGATGACAATTATAACCATGCTATGAGTAATTGACTTACTGTCAAGGATTGTATTCGTAAGTTCTGGGAAGATGTTGTTATTCCAAACATATTAAAGGTCAGTAAGCAGTATGCACAACAAGAAAGGAGAAGACATTGTTGAACACTATGACGATTGGAATTGTAAGGGCTGACATGAGGAGTTCCGCCATATCCCAGAGACCTGCCATGGAAATCATACGGAAATTATCAGCCGATCTGTTTGCCAGGTTGGATTCAATCTGTTCAAAAAAAACCATTTTAAGCAACCAATATACTAAGTCTTTATGTCAGACAGTTACTGTGAGGAGGTACCTATGAGCCCTTTAGTAAAAGGAGGCGGCTATCTTTTTGAAGCCATCG
>NZ_BAAHYZ010000059.1:0-6971 GCF_054657295.1 Desulfocastanea catecholica | reverse complement strand
TGTGGAGGATGTCAAGTTTCGTTCCACTGCACCTCAAACCCCATAGTCGATTCGATGGGTTTGACACCTCCAAAAAATTCGGGTCTGGAACTGGGCTAAATTTTGGAGGTCAAAAATTCACTGAAAATCTTGCTGGCGGCGGATTAATGCAAAATCCTATGGAACTTTTGAGCCGTTTGTTTAATTGCACCCAATAATCAAATATCTATTTTGCCGCTCCCAGCCTCTAGTGCTGGGTTTTATGGACTGGCATGGACAGACCCTGTCGGCCCACAGACAGGCAAAAAATAAAAATAGCAACTAGACAGCACACGGCTGTCGACAGGTAAATAACCGGGAATCCATAGGCCTGGGATACCACACCCCACAAAATCGAACTGCCGCCGATGCCCAAATCAATGGCGCTGTAAAATAAAGCAATCGCTCTTCCCTTGCGGTCCGGGGAGGCCAGCAGGACAAAAATGGAATTTAAGCCGGGCATCGCAAGTCCCAGCCCTAGTCCGTAAAAGACTGCTGCTGCCAGGAAAACCCATAGATATGCAGCACAAACCAGTATCAGCTGGGAAACCAGCATGCTGGACATCCCTATCACCACAACACTGCCCAAACCCAAACGATAAGATATTTTACCGGCAAAAATCCTGGAAATCATAGCGGAAAAAGCAAAGACGGCAAAAAAAGGCCCTATATCTATAATGCCCATCGAGAATGCATATTTGGACACAAAAGTCTGTATCCCACCGTTGGCCGTTGTAAGAAACAATATCAGCACTGCCGGCGCAGTCAGCACCGGTTCGATAAACCAAGCCTTTTTTTTCGAAGGGGATTTTACGCTGCCAGCGGGCAGATCCTTTTGATGTCCGAAGCCATTCGTATCCTTGACAAAAAAAACACAGACAAGGCCGATTATAGATATGGCAGCCATTATCAAAAACACAGCAGCGTATCCCGGTCGAACTATAATATACAAGCCCAACATGGGACCTAGTGCCTGTGCCACCGCATTGGAAAGACCGAAATACCCTATACCTTCTGTCATTCGTTTTATCGGGAGGATATCTGTCAACACAGTTGTAATAGCTGTTGTTCCGGCACTAAACCCGATCCCCTGGAGTAACCGGAGAACCAGCAGCCGATTGATACTGTTGCAATATATGTAGGAAAACGAGATAATACCGATTATCAGAAGCCCGCCTATCATCACCGGCTTTCTTCCTTTTGTATCGACGATTTTTCCGACGAGCGGCCTGAACAGCAGCGCCGACATGGTAAATACGCCCGTCATCAGTCCAGCATGAGTATTGTTGCCGCCGATATGCAGTGCATATAGGGGCAGCAAGGTCAGGGACATGTAATGAACCAGGAAGAAAAAAAAATTAACCAGCATGATCAGAAAATACGACATACACCATAATCTGTCATTTTCGGTTCTACTGGAGGAAGACATACGTTAGGCTTATCCCTGGTTATTCAATCCAAACATTAATCGCTCTAATTTTAGGTTCCTTTATTTTTGCATGAACCAACGGACCATGATCAAGCAAAAAGTCACCGAGAGAATTACTTAAGGATTGTTTATTTAGTTCTAAAATGATGTGTTGACTGATTTCCTCGATGAGATTGACCTTTCTATCGTGTAAAGATTGCTTACCCTCTCCGTCGTGCAGCGCCAAACACACAAATTAGCACAAAAAGAGACTGACTTTGCTACAACTTACTGAAAAATTGGGGAACGTATCCAAGACCTGCCGGATGCACAAAGTATCCAGAAGCCAATTCTACGAATACAAAAGATCCTTCCAGGAGTTCGGACTTGAAGACCTGATCGACAAACCACCCATCCCTGGACCGCTTTCCGTAAAAAAATGTATAATTCAATTGCAGCGATTCAGGAGGATCTGGACAAGTGGCTGCATGAATATAACTATAAAAGGCCCCACCGGGGTTACCGCAACCAGGGACGTCGGCCCATTGAAACGTTTGAAATGGGGTTGTTGATTAGATGACAAATGAAAAAGGGCGCTGCTTAATTACCGCCCGAGAAGGCTGACTGTTCGGGAGGTTCTTGACTTTTACACCTTAGTCTTTGGGCTCATAAAACATGCTGTTTTTATTCTTCGTTCATGACAGTTCTCTTTTCAATCGTTCATTGGCAGCAACTAATGAATCAAAACCGTATTTTTTCAAGGTTTCTTCCAAAATGAGTTCAGACATGTTCGCGTTTTCTGCAGCATAGCTTTTAATATCCTGCTGATAGAGTTTTATTGTTTTTAAAGAAAATGTTAAAAGTTCACCGCGAAGATATGTTTCTAAGGAGGTGACGTTTATATTATCCTCTTGACTATAAAGGGGACGACATCTTTTGCAGACATAGGGGTATCGCTCAATCAATGCTTCTTCCCAGACTAGAACCTGTTCGATGACCTCTTCAATGATAGCGGCAACACCGGGTTCAACGGGTGGAAGATGGTTCTTGAGTTCACGATACTCATCGGGAGAAGTGAATGCCATCATCCGTGCATATTTTTCTGTGATCATATTCCTGCCGTAGCTCTCGGCGTTTTTCAAGTCGCCTAAATAGCTTTCCAATGTGCTTTCAGACCAGCTCATTGCTTGAGAGTGCCTCATAATTTCAAATGTTTTTGGATTATTTTGACAAGAAGCCCGCCCTCCGATATTTTGCACGTCATGAAACATCTTCCATTCCAGTGATATGATATTTGAAATAAGTTCTTTTTTCCCCACATCGATCCTTGTTATTGTTCATTTGTATTCATTTTTATTATGTTTCTAAGGTACCTTGGTCCTTCGATACAGGAGGGTGTTGCTGTAATTTGTGCGGCATAGTCTGTACATGCGGTTTTGAGCTCAAATTTATCTGCATCATCACAACAACATGACACTTTCTTTCACTCTCAGCACCTCCTTTAAGAATAAATACTCTGTTTGGCATCGGACATTTGAATGATATAGCAATGGTTTCCCAATAGGGCATTCATGAATTGTTGTGCCGAACCAAACAGTCAATTCCCCGTGATTTAAATATTTCTTTTGTTTTTTTTAGTTTATCCATAGAGGGTTTTTCTAAATCTTTTAGCAGATAGGAACGGTTAATTATTTCGTATTTGTTCTCACCATAGTTGTGATAAGGCATAATCTCAACATCAACAGATCTTTTCAGGCTGACCACTGTATCTGCAATGGCGGTTATATTTTCCTTGGAGTCGTTGTAGGTCGGTATAAGAGGGATTCGAATAACCAACGGCACCCCTTCTTTTTCAGCGATTATCCTTAAGTTTCGTAGAATCGGTTCGTTGGGCTGGCCTGTTAACTTTTTATGGATCGCGCTATCCATGTGCTTCAGGTCAAACAGAAACAGTGAAACAAACGGCAAAACCTTATTTAACTGTTCTTCAGTTCCGAAACCACTGGTTTCTATACAGGTATGAATTCCTTCGGCTTGGCATTTTTTTAACAGTGTGGATGTAAAGTCTGCATGCATTAAAGGTTCACCACCTGAAACGGTTACGCCCCCATTTGAACTCATATAGTATTGCAGGTCCTTTTCTGCCTGTTTAAATACTTCTTCTACCGTCATCTCTTTTCCGTAAAAATCTTGGGCGCTATAAATGCAGGCCTTAACACAATCTCCGCAATTATCACACAAACTTCGATCTATATTAAGCTTTTCCCCTTCCAAGCGAATAGCTCCTTTTGTACATATCTTTGCACACTGGCCACATTTTTTACAGACAGAAGCCCGATAACCGACCTCCGGCAAAAGTTTCTGTGATTCCGGATTGGCGCACCAGATACATCTAAGTGAACACCCTTTCAAAAAAATAGTCGTTCTAATCCCGGGTCCGTCATCCACACAATAACGTTGAATATTATAAACATAGCCTTTTATGTTCATATCGTCATTTCCCAAGGCTTATAACCCTCCTTCAAGATTTTAATTCAGCGGCCTATCACCATGACACTGAGTAAAAAATCCATTTCAAGATTGAGGCAGGTCTTTTGGGACCTGCCTCTTCTTTTAATGCGAACTTAACCCTTATGCACTATGGGGTGTTCTGGCAATAATTTCATCCTGCAAACTGCCGGGTAGATCTACGAAGTTAGCGCTGTAGCCACCCACCCTGACCAGTAGATTTTTGTATTCATCAGGCTTTTTTTGGGCTTCAATAAGTTCTTCCTGACTGTGAATGTTAAACTGAATGTGCCAACCGTTATTCTCGAAAAACGTTCTTAGCAGGGCAATCAGATTGGTTAGCTTTTCAGGCGTATTAAGCAGATCCTTGGTAAACTTCATATTGAGCACACCGCCCACGTATTGCCAAAAGTTGAATCTTGAAGCCGAGTTAAGCAACGCAGACGGTCCGTTCACATCCGCGCCGGGCTTGGCGGACAATGCGCCATCATTCACCGGGGTTCCAGCTTTACGTCCGTTCGGCAGTGCACCAGTCACCATCCCCACAACGACGTGAGCGGACGCGGCGCCTTTAAAAAGGAACGGCTTCAACCCTGTGATGGGATCAGGTCTTTTCTGCATGATCTCAGAGTTTTTCTCTTGAACATATTCAAATATGTCATCAATATATTCGTCATCATTACCGTACTTCGGTGCTTTCAAACACAACTCGCGAAGATCCTCATATCCTTCCCAGTTCGCTTTAATGGCTGTCATCAATTCTTCCATGGTGGCCTTCTTTTGATCGAATACAACATATTTGATAGCTGCGAAAACCTCTGCAACATCCGTTGTTCCACGATCACCGACCCACATCACAGTGGTAATGGGGTAAGGTGTTCCGCCTTTGAGCGGATGCAAGCCGTAAGGTATCGCTGTGTCCCAGAAATAGGAGCAGTTCAGTCCGCTGACCAGCGGGTGATTCAGCTCATAACTTTGTCTGATTTCATAATCTCTGTTCAGGCGCCACGCAAAATGGTCTTCCTGTTTGAAGTAGGCGTCCATGATCTCTTCCAGGCTGGTCATTTTGGTTACTTCACCTGTTTTAGGACCCACTTGTTTCTTCGTCCTAGGATCATACCCGTTATGCAAAGCGACTTCCAAAATTTTCATCTGATTCAGGTGCTGAAAGCCACCGATATGCTGCGCACATTCCAAGTGATAAGACAGACAACCGCTGGCATTCCACTGGCAAGCCTCGCTGAGGGGTATGCCACGAGCTACAAACCGCCTCGTTCCGGATTCATCATCGAGAAACGCAGGACAACCACCGCGATGCTCCATGTTGGCTTCCAAAGCAAAGAGAAGGAAATCGTTTTTCATTCCATCATGGTATCTGATGTAAACGGTTGGCTCGGAAAACTTCATTTCGGCCATTACTTTTAGGATCAGCCAACTGCACTCATTGGTCCAGTCATCACCTTTTTCGTTCCGTCCACAAATGGTAACATTCGGCAAAAATGTCCCCTGGGAGTGTGCCACCTTTCGGTCTTCCGGATCGTAGCCCTCGCCTTCCCTGGTCTTCAGCCAGAAGCAACCCAGCAGTTCGGCAGCTTCATTACGGGTTATTTTTCCAGCGGCGATATCTTTTTCATAATAAGGGTATAAGTCCTGATCTAGTTGACCCAAGGAACTCTCTTTTCTAAAAGGCTTTTCTTTTTGTGCAGCAGCGTGCAGAAAACGAATGGACTGTACACATTCCCAATAGTCCCGGGGCGGGTTGGCCGGAACCCATTCACAGTTGGCTGCAATTTTTTCCAATTCTTTTTTCCGTTGGGGGTCTTTGGCTTGGGCGGCCTGGGTTCTGGCCAGCTCGGCATAACGCTTCGCCCATGTGATGACCGCTTCGCAGCTGATAATCATTGCTTTCAGGAGAGCTCGCTTATCATAAGGCTTGGGGTTATGCGCGGGGTTAATAAAGGCCCCTTCCGCATCCATTTTTTTAAGCTCTGCCTTGCAGTCGGCAATAACATTATTCAGACCTTTGTGCACTATTCTGCCGCGATAACCTGTTCTGCCTCTGCCGATTGTCTCAGGGAACATCGGACCCCAGATACCCATTTCAGGGTCGGCTCTCAGTGGAATCCCTTCGAGTACCATAGCCCGGTCCATCATAATATCCATATGTTCTTCGCCAAGTTCCTCAATCAGGCGTTTATTTACCTCGTTAACCGGTAGACGTTCCGCCCAGTATTCGGCGTCCTTCCTAAGACGATCCACATCCTCCGGATCGATATCTGCTTCGGTCCATTCACTCATTTTACGGGTAAATTTACCTTTCTTGACTGCTGCAAGAATTTGCAGGGGGCACTCACAGGCAAGTACATCGGCCCCCCTGATGGCTTTTGTCAAAGAACCAGCAATCAGTTCGCCTTCTCTCAAAAGAATAGGAGTTTCTTCCATTATGGTCTTGAAGGCCATGGAATACCTTAAAGGAAGGGGAAGCCCTTCTGTTTCTGAGTACGACTTGGTAAACGAGAAAGAACTTTCAGGACATACCACTACCGGTGCATCCTCATATTCTTTCTTAAGTTTTTTCAATCTCGGCGTCAATACTGTCAGATTACGCATCACTATGGGATTAACTAATTTAGGTCTTGGCATAATAATATCTCCTTTTTTAATTTTGCATGCACAATTCACAAAGTGGACAAAAAACCATCCCGCAGGTGGACAGATCTATTTTTAAGTATGTTTTGATTCTGCCCCCTGAAACAGTAAAATTGTATTAATACCCTTTTTTATACCATGATTCGAAATAATATGATACATAAACAACATATTTCGAAAAATTTTCATTGAATATTACCAAATAACAGAGAAAGTGGATTTAGTCAACCGCAATCAGCAATTCCCTCTAAAACTCTAAATAACTGAAAATACTCAACCTATTAATTCAAGCAACCAATATACTAAGTCTTTATGTCAGACAGTTACTGTGAGGAGGTACCTATGAGCCCTTTAGTAAAAGGAGGCGGCTATCTTTTTGAAGCCATCA
>NZ_BAAHYZ010000058.1:0-7043 GCF_054657295.1 Desulfocastanea catecholica | reverse complement strand
ATAATTCCAATCAGTCTTACCATGTAATAGAACATATCTTACATTTTGAAGGAACGTCGATACGTTAAATCTGACCCCTCCGCATTTTGTGCGATCTACGGTTGCTCATAATATCCTACCGTTTCCTTTATGTTTGCTGCATAACTGTAAATTTCGTTCAAACCTTGTATTGGCTGTCTCGTCTCGGTTTTATCACTGGCGATCAATCCTATGTACTTTTGGGAAGTATTGAAATGAAGACGGCACAGCGGTTTTCTATTATTGTCATCGAGCAGAATACCGAAATAGCTTTTGTTATCCCTGTGGACAACCCTGGATACATCAACTACTTCATGCAGTATTGCTCTTACAATATAGAATCCATCAAGTTCTTCTTGTGTGGTCAATACGCCTGTTTCTTTTGCGAGGATAGTTTCTTCCTCAAGCACTTCCGTATTTTCTTCATCGCTTGTAAGAGCTGATTTAAGACGATCGTTAATTCTGCCATTAATCAAAAGATTGATAGCTTGCTTGACTATCGGAGTGAATTGTTCAATAACCGGTTGTGTTTTGAGACCTGTGTAGACATTACCCAGTATGAGTTTTACAAGCTCTTGAGACGGTGAGGCAAACTCACTTTCGAGGAGGTTTTTTATCTCTCTGGTATATTTCAGGTCATTTGCCGAAAGAAGCATCTTGTCGAGCTCGAAAGAGTTCTTTGTAAGCTTTTTCAATTCAGGGATTATTTGGGGATCGATTTCAAGCAGGTTAATTTCCATGAATGGCTTTTCATCCATCTTGTTCGGTTCTTCAAGATCTGAGAAAAATCTATAGGATATCCCGTTGGTTAAAACAGATATTCTCGCTGTTGTAACATGGAAGTATCGGCGTAGCTGTGAAGCATGACAATCGTTCAGACTAGATCCGCAACTCTTACATTCGAACAACATAGTGATCTTGCCATCTGCGACGATAGCATAGTCTACTTTTTCCCCCTTTTTGCTGCCGACATCAGCTATAAATTCGGGGATAACCTCGGATGGATCGAAGATATCATAACCGAGTGCCTGAATGAACGGCATGACAAGAGCGTTTTTGGTTGCTTCCTCTGTTTTTATGATGTCCTTTTGTCTGATCGCCCGTGTTGAAAGTGCGGTCAACTGATCAGTAAATTCCATTTCGGCTCCCCTGTCTGATTACAAGTAAATGCAACAAAATTGTTTAAATACACCTGTCACGGTCCAAATAGATATCTCATTTTTCTTTTATATCATGAGCTCGTCCCTCTGTTTTTTCCAATCCACTCACGAAATTCTTGTATGCCTACTTGACGCAAGAAGTACTTGTTGCACACATACCACCCAGAACACTCCACTACTCAACTGCTAAATCTTCCGGCCATATGAAATAGGGTCCGAAGCGTGTACTGTATTTCGACTCGCCACCTACTTCTTTGCCTTTTTCGGTCAGAGCATGCTTTCCATCGTGTTGTCCTAAATAGCCTATCGCAGTTAATTTATCTATCAATTCAGCAGTCTTTAATTTGTGTTTCTTTGCAAGTTTTGAAGAGGTTAATTTGGAATTCTCCACATCAACTGGCATTTCGGTAGTCTGGTCGACTGATGATTTAGAAACTTTTTCAAGTGAAATCCGAATTTCATCGCTGATGCGGATGATACGTTGCGCTTCTTCATATGCATCTCTGTAGATGTCAGAATCCTCATTTCGAGAGATATAGACGCCCATTTCATTATTGTTAACTTGACTGAATTCGTACAGATTCAGACTGGTGATGATGCATGACTCTTCATTTATGTAACATTTTGCATGTAAATTTTTGCAAAAGCTGGTTCGAACGAAGCTGAGTTCCTTTAACCAGTTAATTTCCTCAGGCTGAAGTTCGCTTTTTCCATATACGATGCGCACATCTATTTTGAGCCGGTTTTTGTCCTCTAAAAGTTCTTTTATCCGATCATTCAATTTTAAAAAAGGGCTGATCAGTATCAAACGCTCAGAAGCACCTTTGATCAATTCTTCAAGGTAATAGTTTGTAGCACTTGTATTTAAAAATTTTGCCATGATATTGAAATATTCCTTTATGAATTAGATAGTTTTCTTCAGGTACTTTAGATCGATATTGCTAATCATCGACATCCAGGCGTCCTAAAATCTATTAACATATGGAAGCATATGCTGAATATGCACCATATGCAAATATTTTGCCTGGAAAGCACAAGGATTATGCTGCGCAACTACATAGAGTTGCCCCCTTCAACCAATATCCACAGGAAGTGGAAGGAATGCAATCAAACACCTCCATCATCGATAGCCAAAACCTCAACAAAGAAAGCAACAATCCTAAAATCATCAGCTTCTGAAGGAAGAATAACAATTTCCTGATACACAGGATTTGCTGGTTTTAAAGTAATACTCTCATGCTGCCAGCCTGTATCTGGATCGGCACTCTTAGTGGATTCATACGTCTTAACCGTGTAGCTGGCGCCTGTATCCTGGTCGGCAATGTCGGATTTTTGGGCAAGTACAATTCGGCCGTTGCGTGTGCCGCCGGTTTCAAAAGTGAAGAGACAGTAGCCACCATCAGGAATAGTCGGTTCCATAGATTTCCCTGTCACCTGTGCCACAAACATTGAGGGAGATAATGCTCGTTTTGAAGTACGCCCTGCCACATTGAACCAGGACTCCGGCGCATCAGAAACTTCCGAATCCATAAAACCACCGGCAGCAATACTCAGCGGATAGAAAGGGAGCGCGGTGGAATATTTCTGCTCTTCCGATGGCGTATCAATGAACAGTGTTTCCGGCTCTTGTTGCTCCAGTTCAGGCAGGAGGAAAGAATAGTCCTTCTCCGTCAACGGTATTTCCAGTTTTCTGTAGTAATCCTGCAGGTCCTGCACCATCTGCCCAATGATTTTTCTGTATTCTTCAGATGTAAGATTCTTAATGAGGACTGGATCCAATGCCAGATAATTCAGATCGTTACAGTGATAAAAGAAACGTTTTCTTTCGAATTTCTCAAAGGGGTTAGCAAGCAGACTGACTTGAATTGCCTGTGAATCATCTACATATTCCTGGCGGTTATAGGGACAGCTCTCCCGTTCGTTTTTTCCATTTTTAACAAGAACCTGCTGGTAAAACCGCTGGTAGAGTTCAAGCAATTTTGGCAGTGGTGCTTCATAACGTTCATTGCATATTTTCAGAAAACTGAGCAGGAATATGATCTTATAGGAAAATACGTAATCGCGCTTTTCCAGGAACTCGTGAAAATCTGTAAGCCTGGTGTCGGCGCTGTGGTCTTTTAAACCAAGCTGATTGCGAAGCAGTTCTACTTGCTGGGGATCAAAAAAATGTAATTGCCTTCGGCCAAATGGATATTGGACATCAGAAGTAATTTTTCCTGTACGCAGCCATTGCCGTATTGTGCTGGTAGAGACGAAGAGTTCCCTCGCCAATTGCTCGTCATTGAGAAAGGAACCATACACCTCTTCAAAAGTAAAAATATCAACCGGCTCAATCCGCCGTTCACCTTCGTACAGGCCGTCAAGGGTTATAATTTCATCAATATGACTTTGCTGTTCCGGGTTAACCAGATTGGCAAAGGGCTGGTAATTGGGGATTTTAAACAGGGCATGCAATGACATCGGCTGGAGCTTGGCCCCATAATTATCGACAACATCGATAACATAGAGCGCTTCTTTTCCAGGATAATTGCGAAGACCTCGGCCAAGCTGTTGGGTATAGAGTACTTTCGAGAAAGTGGGCCGGGCCATGACGAGGATGGAAGTTTGCGGCGAATCCCAGCCTTCGGTGAGAAGGTCACAGGCACAGAGAAAACGCACCGAACCAGCAGCATAGGATGCTTGCGCCTTGACAGCGTTTTTTCGATCCCTTCCATCAACCGCAGCAGCAGTGATTCCTGCTCCTTTTAAAAGATTTGCCATCCGCTTGGCGTGTTTGATATCGACGCAGAAAATTACTCCCTGCTTGTTCTCAAAATCACCACCAAAATACTTGTTCAACAGATCCGCAATGAGTTGATCCCTTGATGGTACAAGCAAGGTCGTCTGCAAATCACTTTTGACAAACTCCCGTCCATTGAAACGGACTTCGGAAAGATCAATGTTCGACTGTATCCGATAACAACGAACCGGCGGCACCAGTCCTTGCCGTATAGCGTCTTCCAGCGACAATTGCGGCTCATATTCGCCAAAGATTTTCTCCAGGCTCTGCTGGTCAAAACGATCCGGCGTGGCGGTAACACCCAGCATGTGCGTGGGAGAAAAATGTTCCAGGATATTGCGGAGTCCGTTGGCCGCTGAGTGATGGGCCTCATCTACAACAATATAATCAAAATGATCTGCCGGAATTTTATAGTAATGGCGATGCAAATATGCTGACGTCTGCACCAAAAAATCAGCCGAATTGTCATTTAACACATCAACTGAAGTTCGTCCTTGCAGATAGGGTGGCAAACGAAGCTGTAATCGTGCTTGTGTTTGTTCCCGTAACTTTCTGGTAGGAACGATGATCAGTGCTTTCAGACGCGGATCCTGCTCTTTTAAACGGGCAATGTCTTCAATAAATATTTCTGTTTTTCCTGTACCTGTGGGCAGCACGAGCAAAAAAGTATTTCGGCCATTTCTTCTCGCGGCACTGAGGTATTCAAGCGACTGTTGCTGGTGCTCTTGCAGTGTGAACGTCTCAACCGGGCGACTTAATTTAAAGACTGGTTTGTCAATAAAAGGTCGGGCATTTTCCATGAATCGTGTAATTTCAAGGATAAATCGTTCTCTATCCCGCATTCCATTTAATGACCATCGATAGACCTTGAAACCATCTGCGACCAGAGAATTTTGTTTAAAGAGCTGCGAACGATATCTTCCCGGCCCAATTACCAGCGGATGATGAAAAGATTCGCCATTGAGTTCAATGGCGAATTTTGCCGATGAAGCAAACAGAGCATAATCAATATAGCGCGTGGTCCCTTCCATATCGATATAGGCAAATTCCCGGTGTAATCCCATCCTGGCCCTATCACCAAAGGCCTCCAGGAAACAGTCTTCAAAGGTTGCTTCCGGCAGTGTTGGGTCCGGCTCCTGTTCCGCCCTGTTGCCGCCAAAACGCCTGATCTGTTCAGGATCACTCTCTCCGTTGAGGAAGATGAGAATATCTTCTTTGATTTGTTGAATGGAACTGGCTTGATCGAACAAAAAGCGGAAGACCTGGCGATGGGTCGCCATCAAATCATTTTGCCTGCTGGTGTAGGCTACATATGGATAATCATCGAGAGTGCAGATAACTGTATCGATGATGAGGCATTGATCTTCTTTTTTGTTCAGAAAGATATACCCGGTGTTTTCACTGGCCACTTGGTCAAATCCGCGCCCAAGGAGCCAGTTATCCAACCCAAGCTGGGAATACGAAGGATCACCCCTCATTTTGAAACCTCAACACATATCCAAGCCAGATATCATCTGGGCGGATTTTGGATATCTGCCGAGAAAAATCGATAATGTGAAGATTGCTTGCTGCAAAAACTTTTTCGATGTCTGGTCTTGACCATAAAGTAAATACACGGCCATCAGTAGTCCGGTTTGTGCCCTCCCCTTCTTTTAAAGTGATAAGGAGCAACCCTCCTGGGACAAGAGCTTGGCAACATGCCGAGAGGATTGCGGGTAGGGCTTTTTGGGTGACGTGAACCAGAGATCCGACAAAAACCAGGGCGGAAAATTGAAGAACAGAAAAATTAAAGCGCCTAAAATCTCCTTCGATGACAGAACAGTTGGCATGTTTTCTTGCCAGGCTGGCGAGACTCGTCGATTGTTCGAAACCAGTTGGCTGGAAACCACGCCTAGCGAACCAGAGCAGATCTCTGCCTGATCCACAGCCAATATCGAGAATTGTTGCCTTTGGCTTTAGTCTTTCGGCAAGAGGTTCAAGAAAAACAGAGGGATCAATACCAACCGTAGAATCAAAATACTGCTGGTGATTATCTTCGTAGAAATTTGTCAAAATTTAAACCAAGCGTTGGCATTTGCTTTAGGTCGTCGGTGGAAGAAATGGTTGAGGACTTCAATCTATTCTGAATTGAAATCTGCTAGACCTTCCAGTTTCTCTATCAACAGCCAGGACAGTGGCTTGCCCTAAATACATAAAGTCTGAGTGATGTTTCTCGCGGTGGAAGACATGTATTTCATCTCCGTTCTCATGCGCATTGACCATTCGTTCTTCTGCAAAATGGTCAGTCGGACCTTCCCACCGAAGAAGGTTTCCTGTCAATAAATCCTCGTACTGTTCTTGGAATGTTTGTTTATCTTCAGTAACGAATAAGATAATTTGACTGTCATCTCTAGGTGTCACCACTCCGCGGGCAAGCGCTTGATATCCGCTGTATCCCCATAAAGTTGCAAGTTGAGGTCTGGAGTATTTTTGGCCTTTATGAATATTATGAAAGGTAACCGGCAACTTATTCTCTCCTTGTTATTCCCATGTCCAACCCTGGCAAGAGGCAATTATAAAGACGAAATTATCAGCTACATGATGGCATTGTCTTACGTTGCAACCATTTGTATAAAAACAACATTTTAGGATACACCCAAAAAGTTACATACTTCAAGCTCTTTATCGCAACTAAGCAATTTCGACCACCACCCCATCAATAATCTGCCGAACCAAAACCACGTCGTATTTGATGACCACCTCAATATCACTGCCTTTTTTCAGTCTATAGTGAAGAACCAACATGCCATCCCCATCATTGCTGACTTTATCCGGTATACCAATGAGTTCGACGACCTCGACCATTGACATGCCGCTTTTAATTTTTCTGAAATTCTCTATGGCAGGTAACGTGAATTGAGTATTCGGCCTCGCGGTCATATTTTCTCCGTAAAAATTTCTAGTCTTGGACATACCATAAAAGAGTGGCGGAATCGTCTTCCCTTACTCAAAAAACTCGTCGTAAAAACAGTCCTCCTCGAACTGTTCCGTTTGCACCAAGTCTTGATGGACTAGTATTTCGATTCATTAAAATATTTACATTAAAT
>NZ_BAAHYZ010000057.1:0-7076 GCF_054657295.1 Desulfocastanea catecholica | reverse complement strand
ATTCCCATAAGTAGACTTTGGACTGGATTTTCTGCCAGGCGACCTAGAACAAAGGACTATAAAGCAATTTTCGTTCAGTAAATTCATCGGTCCAATCGGGTTCCAGGTTTATGGCGGTAGTAGCGCAGAGATTTGGAGGACTCGTCACCAAACCCTCAGGCAGTGAAAATTACTCGGATTCGTTCGGTCACTGGTTGCTTCATATGGAACTGGCAAGCTACCAGGGTACGGTTGGGGAGATGGTGTTTCTCGCCGCCATCAGTCCTTAATGGGCATCGGAGATGAACAGTTTGACGCCGTGGAGTCTCCTGCCTTTCAAGCTGCCAAGAAATTCCCGCCAATGCCCCTCATGTTCGGACAATCTCACCGGAGCGCCAAGCACTTCCCGGTGGTGGGCAGTCCTCACACCAATCACGTAAATCTCTGCCACGGCAAGATTCAGCACCCGCTTCGAGCGAAACCATTTGTAATTAGCGGTTCCATTGCCAGATCGAACTGGCTACTGCCATTGTGGCAGGCCATTGTTTATTCCTTTCGGTTGGTTATGGATAATTGGTCCCGAAAGGTTAATACTGATCATCGGCAAAGTTCTCCAGGCATAAAGGTTGGCTTGTTGATTTCCGGTTGCCCGGGATAAGAAGGCAGGGCCTTCATCCGGTTTTGACGATCAAAGTGACGACTCGCCAAGTGATGGTTTGATATTATATTTTTTTATCTTGCTTCGCAGTGTGGGCATCGAAATTTTCAGACACTGTGCCGCCTCAGTGCGTCTCCAGTTCAAGGCATCCAAGGTTTTTTTGATATGCTCCTTTTCCATGTTGTCCAACGAACGGACTCCACCCTCGGATCCTTCTGTTTGAAGATACTTGCACAGGATTTTATCAATGTCATCAAGCAGCAAAACACTGCCTCTGGTTTGAACAACCGCTTCAATCAGCACATTTTCAAGTTCGCGCACATTCCCCGGCCATTGATGAGCCTTTAATCGATCAAGAACGCCATTTTGCACATGCAGGACCTGAGAATTTAATTTGAGATTGATTTTCTGGAGAAAGTGATTGACCAATTCGTCGATATCCGAAAGTCGCTCCCTCAGCGGCGGCAATTGAATGATGACCACCCGAAGGCGGTAAAAAAGATCTTGCCTGAACTCTTGTTTATTGACCATGCTGAACAGGTCGCGATTGGTGGCGGCGAGAATTCGACAGTTGGATTTCAGCGTCTCCTGGCCGCCTAAGCGCATGTATTCTTGCCGCTGGAGAAATCCCAGCAGTTTGCCCTGATCTTCATAGGCCAGTTCTCCAATTTCATCGAGGAACAGGGTACCGTTTCCGGCAAGCTCGATTTTGCCCTTTTGGGTGCGGCTAGCGCCGGTAAAAGAGCCTTCCATGTGTCCAAACAACTCGCTTTCAATAAGGCTTGGAACCACCGAACTGCAATCAAGGGTCACAAAGGGTTCATTTTTAGAGGGACTGTTCTGGTGAATGACCCGAGCAACGACTTCTTTCCCGGTGCCGGTTTCTCCCTGGATCAAAACAGTGGTCCGTTTCTGGCAGGCCAATCCGATGGTTTTGAAAATCATTCGCATCTGCTCACTTTTACCGACGATCAGATTCGGATCGGAGTTCATCGGTTTAGGAAGATCGAGTAATTTCAACCGCTCAGCCTCGAGCATGCTGACGACGCGCTGGATTGCCTCTTCAACCAGATCCGCATCCAACGGTTTATGGATATAATCAAATGCACCAAATTTCATCGCCTGAATGGTGGTTTCCATATCGTGATAGGCGGTGATCATGATCACTTTGGTGAGATGGCCTTCGTTCTGAATCCGGTTCAGTATTTCCAGACCATTGCTGTCTGGCAGGTGAATATCGATAATCACAATATCCGGCAGATGTTCACAGAACAGTGCGAACCCCTTTTCACCCGTTTCTGCCTTGAACACCTGAAACCCTTTTTCAGTGAAAAACATTTCAAGGGTTTCCAGGATGGATACTTCATCATCGATCAGCAGGATTTTCAACTTCATTGAACTCTCCTCCTATTGCACCGGGATCAATATGGTAAAGCAGGTGCCATAGGGAAATGTATTGCGAACCTCGACGCTCCCCATGTGGGCTTCGGCAATGCGTTTGACATTGTTGAGACCTAACCCGGTACCCCTGACCTTGGTGGTGAAAAAAGGTTTGAAAATTTCCGCAATGATATTTTTAGGTATTCCCGGACCTTCATCGGAAACGATAATTTCTACCATTTCGCCGAGTTCCCTGTCATATTGGCTGCGCAGATGGATCTTCTTTCCCGCAGTGGAGGCTTCGACTGCGTTTAAAAGCAGGTTCAGGACTGCCTGGATAAGCAGTTGTCCGTCAATATGCATGAGGGGAATGTTAGGGTCCAGGTCTGTTTTCAGAATGATGTTTTCCGATTCTAATTTCATCTCCAACAGTTCAATGGAAGACAGCAGAAACTCATTCAAAGATTCTTTCTTGACATTCAACTGGATGGGTTTGGCAAAATCGAGCAGTTCCTGTAAAATTTTTTCAAGACGTTTCACCTCTCTCACGGAAATATCGACTCTTTTTTGATCGTTTCCCTTCAATAAAGGGTTCTTTTTGAGAATCTGAAGATTCATCTGCACCGCCGAGAGCGGATTGCGTATCTCGTGAGAAAGCGAAGTCGTCATGCGGCCGATGTCGGCCATTCGTTCCGATTCACGAATTTTCTGTTCCATCTGAACGCGGGCGGTGATGTCGCGGCATATGCCGATGACGGAGAGTCTGCCGTTCCATTCGGTAACCTTGGAGAAAATTTCGGTGGGATAGCTTTGACCATTACGGGTAATGCGCGAATATTCGAGCATCGGCAGATGATCCCCTGTCTCTAATTTCCGATAATAGGACGCCATGACTCTTTTACGGTGCCTTGGCTCGACGAAATCCCAAAATTTTTGGCCGATCATTTGTGAAGGCTGGTATCCGTGCATCAAGGCGGTCGCAGAATTTACAAAGACCAAGACCTCATCGTGAATGACAAAAAATCCGTCATTGATCTCCTCGACTAAAATCTTATACCTCTGCTGTGATTCCTTCAACTCCGCCGTGCGAATGCGCACCTGTTCTTCCAGGAGCTGGTTCTGCTTGAGAATTTTTTCCTGCTGCATGGATTGAAACAGATCACTGAACCGATGGATGGTATGGGTTAAACAACGGTTGATACTTATAATGGCATCTTCCAAGTCGTCGTTGGTTGTCTTTTTGACGAGCAAGGGAATTGAAATACTTCTGAAAAACTCAAAGGCCATTTGGACATCCGAAAGAGAAAATCCGGCCGTCAGGCGCATTCGCGTGATCTTTGCTATGAATCTATTAATTTGATTGAAATCATTATTGAATAACGCACATATAAAGGCTTCGTAGGCCTCGGTTACTGTTGCGATAATCTCATCTTCCGGCCGGTTGGCGTACATGGTGCTGATTTGCGTTTTGACCGCATTGGTCCACTCCGCAATGATGACGGTTTTGTTATCGTGAAAGATGTCGATGAGTGAAGATCTCATAGGAGTTCTTCCCGTGATGATTTATCTGTGTTAGCCCCTTTGTTTCAGGCTTCTACCTCCAGTGGGATGGCCTCCTTAAAGAAAAGACCACCGCGGAGGTTAAAAGCACTTCCTTACTTTGAGGGCGGTCCGGGAACAATTTTCTGTCGCACCGAGTACGCCCCAGGCTATTATGTAGTGGATATGGCCGAGGCATCTCAGGGGGAGCGCAAGCCGAGTGCTTTGGAGACCAGGGAGTGTTCCTCATCAAGCACCACGCTGTCAAGCTTGACGATACCCCATTTCTCGCCAGGGCGCTACCGATATTGCCCTGGCTGGCTTTCTTGGCGGCTGGAAGCCTCCTTTGTCAGACCGGGATCAGCTCCAGGGGGATCGAGGCAAGGGAGCGGACACCGGTCTCGTCGAGGAAAAGGGTATCCTCCATACCCACTCCGCCATGATTACCGATAATCGCCTTGGGCTTGAGAGCAACAACCGAGAAGAGCTGCAACACCTCCTTCACCCCCCTGGGCAATCAATGGCGGCTCTACAATTTCCAGGCCTACCCCGTGCAAACACCTCCCCGGCAATCGCCTCCTCCCGAAGTGTGATCACCATGCACCGATTTCATTTTCCGGAACGATTAACATCCATAGCTCCTCTTATCCGCTAACCACCTAAGACTCCCTGGAAAGGGGGCCGCTTTCTCCAGTTCATATATCAGCGCAGCTATCAGAACGGCTATAGCATTCGTGACAATTGAACAGTCACTGTTTCAGCAATCGTGCCAAACCAACTAAAGCGCAAGAATAAGTGTAAGTTATTGATATATAGTAATTATTATTCTGTGTGCAAATGAGGTGCGATTTGCTATATTTTGTAGCTGTAGACGAACGTATACATGTACAGCTCGAATACGCCATAAAATAGACCTTCATCAAAGTGCACCCAGAAGGAGACATGTCGATCAATGGATACACTCTCAGCAACAACCTTGGTCCGAAAAGCCGACTATTGCAGGTGCGGGATCGTTTTCTTCGACAAAAACGGTCGAGTTACCGCCCTAAGCCCGGACCTTTTTTTGCCTGAAAATCTGAAACTCAACGATGGTTGTCAACTGCCGGAAGAATTATATCGTCTGGGTCCGGGGGAATGGGTTTTCTGGGAGAGTGACTGGTTTGTTCAGGCGGAAGGCAGACAGAGTGCTGAGATACTGATTTTTAGGCGGCTCAGAATGGCGGAGCAGCTATTGGGTCCTTACGGAGAATCATCCACCAATGAAGAAATGGTTCGAATGGTACTCAATAATCCTTATGAGGGTCTGACTGTTGTCGACACAAAAGGCAAAGTGACATTTCTCAGCGCTGAAAATGAACGATGGCTAAATCTCAAGATAGGGGAGGGTGCAGGAATCGCGCTGTCATCCTTTGCTCCTGCCAGTCGTTTATCAGAGGTGGCGCGTACCGGTATTGCTGATAATGCGCAGATTGTCGACCTACAGGGCAAGACAAAGGTCACTGTCAATCTCCCTATCAAAAAAGATAATAGAGTGATCGGCGCCGTCGGAAAAATCCTGTTCCAGAACACCGAGCAACTGGAGAAACTGGCGAGCAGGGTACGTACCGTTGAGTTGCAGGTCGAACGCTACGAAACCTTGCTGGACGAGATACGAGGCCAGCTCTACACCTTTGAGAATATCCTCACAAATAACCCGGTTATGTTGGGTCTTATCGCACAGGCACGCCGTATCGCAGATTCTTCTGCTACGGTTCTCATCCTGGGAGAAAGCGGAACGGGCAAGGAACTCTTCGCGCAAGCCATCCATGAGGCCTCAAATAAAAATAAAAATATAGGGCCTTTCATTGCAATTAACTGCGGTGCCATTCCCCGTGATCTGATTGAATCAGAGTTGTTTGGTTATGAAGAGGGAGCCTTTAGCGGCGCAAAGAAAAAAGGGAAACCAGGAAAATTTGAACTTGCATGCGGCGGGACTCTCTTTTTGGACGAAGTGGGAGAGTTGCCCCTCGAAAGCCAGGCCAAACTCCTCCGCGTCCTCGAGGAACGCAAGATAGATCGCCTTGGCGGCACGACCCCTCTGCCTGTCGAATTTCGTCTGGTAACCGCGACAAACTGTGATCTGTTTACCCTTACAAAAGCAGGAAAGTTCCGCAGTGATCTTTATTATCGCATCAACGAGTTCCCGATTGAGATTCCTCCACTCAGGTCACGACCGGAAGACATACCTCTGTTAGCCAGGCACTTCCTGGCGGAAGTTTCCCGTCGAGAACAGTTGCCGATGCTGAAAATATCCGAGGAGGCTATACAGATTCTGACGCAGCATAACTGGCCCGGAAATGTACGAGAATTGCGAGGCATTATGCGACAGATGACATGGAAAGCTCAAGGGCAGACAATAGCACCGCATCATCTGCCTTCGACACTCACCAAAGGGCGGAGCACAGCCGGAATTTCAGGGACATTGGCAGAACAACTCGATCAAGCCGAACGTACTGCCATCTTATCGTCCCTCCAGGCAGCAGGGGGAAATCGGGCCCTCACTTCACGCATGCTTGGAATTCATCGTACCGCGCTCTACAAAAAGATGGCACGCCTTGGCATCGACTTCAACCACGAGACAAATTTATAGAAAGGAGGCCAACGAATCGGCGAGAACAACCGATACCCCGCCATGCAGGATCCCTGAAGGCTGGCGGGTCCGTTCATCAACGGGCATTCGGGCTTTGAGAAAATCGCTACCCGCTTCGACCATTTCTATTCCCAAATGACTGATTCATCCTCCGCTGGGGATATTTTTTCTGATCGGGCTATTTGCCGACCTTTATACCCAGTCCAGCCACCAGAGGCCCATTTTTTCGCCATGCCCAACAGGAATCGACCAGGGGGTTGCCTATTTTCGGAGCCGGCTGTTTGGATGATTCTTTGTGCCACGAATTGTTTATCCACGCGCCTTGGACAGCCGCCGGTGCCATGGCAAGCAGCAGGGTATTCAAATGTACACAGCCTTTGTTGCCGCCAACCATCTTTCTGATTTTAGATGAAAAACCGCTGGTGATATTCATGCCTTTTATCTGATCGAGGCTGGTAACCATAGCCGGACAATCGTCACGTGGGACCCGGGGCAAGGACACGGCCAGATCTTTGATGGTCATGGTTTTGGTGTTAATCAGTAACTCAATTTTCATATGGTGATAGATGCCTGGATCTATCTGCTCACCAAAATTGTTGATAAAGCCAACATATCGCTGCTCCTTCAGTTCTCCGACCAAAAGGACGTGGTCGGCATCCCAGGCATACGTCGATATATCGATATTGCGGTTATGAATATTCTCTTTGTTGCATTGTTCCAGAAAACTCATCTTGTGGTATCCAATTTCGGCAGTTTTATAAAGATATTCGTGGCATGGCACATAGGCAATCGAACATCAAGCTCACAGGCAAGATATCATGGTTGATGGGATGTGTCAAAAGAAGTCTGGTTTCCCATTTGCACTAATGATTTTGCAAAGCTTAATGAAAC
>NZ_BAAHYZ010000056.1:0-7272 GCF_054657295.1 Desulfocastanea catecholica | reverse complement strand
CTTGCCGTGGTCGAGGATGTCTGCTGGACTCTGGGGCTGACCGACGCCGACTTGAGAGATCTGGCAACAGGCCTGGCAAGGGTCATGGCCGAGTATGACAAAATGGGGATATACAGTTTTAACATGAATTTCTTCACGGCTGCGGAGAACGATGAGCACTTCCGACTCCATCTCCTTTTTTCGCCCAGGACCTTTTTCAGCCAGAAACTGGGGACACCCGATGTGGGGGCTCTCCAGATGCTTTTCAACGAGACCGTCTGCATGGCCTTTCCCGAGGAGATCAACACCATCCTGAAAAGCGCATTCTGAAACAGGCATTGCCTCCCCCCGTCATAGGGGGCCTCAGGCCGAACGGCAGGGGCCCCCGGGAAGGGCATTGCCATGCAAGGGATTGTAACGGACGCCCATGATCAGCGTCCGTTTGGGACGTGCGGTCATGACCGAGGAGGTCGCATTAAGCGTGAAAAGAGGACAGAACTGATTATTGTCATATCCCTGGAGATCCGGAGGCAGTTTACTTCTTTTCAACCAAAACGTTCTGCGGACAAGCCGCAAATATTCTTTTTAACATTGCGGTTTCGCAAGGTACTATCCTTCTGTCAATTGTCAGGCTTTAGAGATCTACTGTCAGGTCATGAAGAAGTCGTCCGAAAAACCTATCAACATTAAAAGGTGTTTTTACCACTCAGGATGTCAACTATATCCTGACAAGTAAAAAGCATCATCCTATCCCAGATTGTTCCAGAGAATCAATCAAGAGAAATGCTCCATCTTCAACATGGGGGAACGATACTTTCCTTTCTGCCGGTCGAGTCAAAGCTTAACGCTATTTGCAAACAATGTGAGCCCGTTGGCAAAAGTTTGAGCCCGTTGGCAGGTAATCTGAGCCCATGGACAACTATTGTGAGCCCAGCTTCTATTTTATTGGCAATTAATCTGAGTGCATAAGCAATCTGTTTGTGAGCCTACGCGTTCTTGTTTGCAAGCCGCTACATTTAGGTTGCCCAATTATGACACCGGTGGCTACGCGAGAAAAGATGTGGTTCTCTTGGCGCTTACGATACACCGCGCCCGCCTGGCACTTGCCAGGGGCAGAATATGCACTGGAGCTTACGGAAGACCTAGAGGTTGTGCGAAAGCTGGCCAAATTCACCCATTCGGCTTAGCAGAATTGGTGCGCACGATTGGAGTTGCAAACTATTCATTTCGGCGGCGCCACCGAACCTGTGTAGAACACTTCGCACTCTCCGCCAGGAAAGAGGTCTCTCCCCATGTTGAACAACTTCTGCACCGGTCCGGTGAGAGACTTGAGGACACTCGGCTGCTCCACCACCGGTTTCTGGAAGGCGCCACGGATGCTTTGCTCCACTTTGGCGCAGCCTTCGGCGTCGAGCAGCGCCACGGTCACGTCATTGAATTGCTCGTTGACGAAATCGAGCCCCCCTTGGAGGGCAACCCGGTTCTCGTTGGTCGCCATGGCCACGTCCTGCGCCTGCGCCACGCCGCGCTCGACTTTCCAGTCGGAGACCAGCGTCCGGATCTCGCTGCGGCCACCCGATCCTTGAAAAATACTGACAAAGTCGAGCCCTTTCGTGACTACCAGGCCCAAAGGCCCGGCAAAGAAGAAGGCGCCCACATCTACGAGGTTGAAGTGCTGACTGGACTCAAACCGGGAGAGCTCCTGATCGAGGTCGCGGCCATTGAGCGTGAGGTTCTTGCCCCGCAGCAGGATCTGCCCCTCTGCGGTCTGTCTCATCTTGTTCACGGTTTTTCCATGCATTGACAGATTCGCGGAGAAATCCATTGATCCTACTGCGACCTTTTGCGGCGACAGGGTTTTGAAGAATTCCTCGATGCGGAACTGAGGCAAAGCATAACGGACGTCGAAACGCGGGGCTACGTCCGAAAAGTCCGCCCGGATACTCCCTGATCCTTGTGCACCGAAGACACCCATCGTGACCGGCTTGAAATCGAAGACCCCATTCTTCCCTGCGGCCGATAACTTCAAATCGGATACCGTGAAGCCATTTTTCCGGATTTTCCCACAGGCAAGGTTTACCGTGAGGGAAAGATTCTTCATGAGACCCGAAATCTTCCCGCCAGGAAGCCGCAGATGGTCGATCTTAAGGCTGCAGTTTAAGGCTTCGAATCCCTCCCCGGATTGTTTGTCCGCGAAGAGGAGAGTCCCCTCAGAAAGGGAAAATTTCGACAAACCAAAAGCGAGTACCCTGACGTCGGCGTCTTCCGGTTTTTGGAAATTGAAATAGCCGTCACGATCCCGCTCAATGGAGATGATGGGATGTTTCAGCTTGATTGTCCCGATCCTAATTTCCCTTTGAAGTAACGGGCGAAGATCAATTCCAACCCTGGCTTCCTTGACGCTGGCGACGTCAGCCCCCTGGTTGCCAATGTGCACATCTTCCAGAGTGAAGTGCACATCCGGGAAGAGGTCGATCCCAAGTCGGCCGCCGACCCTGACGTCCATCCCTAGCGCTCTCGAGGCGGCTGCTTCCAACCGGGGTTTGTAAGCACCGGTGTTCACAAAAAGAAGCAGCGTCACCCAAACAAAGACAAGGAACACGACAATCCCGCTGGCGACCAGGAGGATGATTTTAAGTGGTTTTGACATAGACTTGTTCCAGTTTCACAGTCAAACGGCATAACCGCTGACCAGTCATAATGAACTGCACACGCAAGGATCTAACAGAAATTTTTCAAGGAATATATGAGCAGATACGCAAAAGAGCTCGTGCAAAAAAAGTGCGTTCCGCAACACCTCCTTTTGGGAACCGAACAGTGCAGTGTCAGGTTTTTGTGGACTACAGGATTTTACGCCCTTGAATGACGCGTACCAGCACCACGATAATGGCAATCACGAGCAGAATGTGGATCAGCCCACCCATGGTATATGAAGATACCATACCTAGCAGCCACAGCAATATCAGGACCACGCAGATTGTCCAGAGCATAACAATTCTCCCTTATTTTACGTTGGCTGGCAACGGCGCAAGTCGCTGCCGTTTCCCCTCCCTGGCAGATAACTGATATACCCGTAAAAACTCGCCGAAGCGGGTCGGAAAGTCACCTGAGGTTACGACGCTATTTTACAACCAGGTCGTTTTTCACAGATACGACACCTTTAACGTTGCGGGCAACCGATCCTGCTTTATCGACGCTCTGCGTTGAATCAACAAAACCGCTTAACTGAACTACCCCTTTGAAGGTCTCAACATTGATCTGCAATGTTTTCAGCGTGGGTTCGTTAAAAATCGCAGCTTTCACCTTGGTTGTGATGACAGTGTCGTCGACATACTCGCCGGTACTTTCACGTTTATGCGTGGCCGCGCATCCCAAAAATGTGGTTATGAGTCCGATGATGAACAGGAACTTCAATATGCGCTGTAGTTTTGTCATGATGGCATCTCCTTTCCGTTTGCAATTAATCTTTCCTCACCTGAACTGATCTTATCCCTCGCTGTGACCTTGTCAAGCAGGCAATCGTGGTTACCTGTACACAATTCCGGACAAACCGGCTCAAGAAATCCCCTCGGTATCCCTTCCTCTCTCTTGCATCCTATCGAGTTTCGGTGTGTTGGGAAAATTGCTCCTGCACTGTAAGCGCAAGACAAGTAGCCTAGATAAAACATCAACCCACCAGAGATGGCTTGGTCGTCTTATTTCTTGTCTCGTAATGTTTGCCAGTCAGTAACCTGCTATTTTTCAGCAACTCACATCTTCCCGAGGCTAATCGACTATCGCAAAGGGCTTGTTCCATCTGCTTGCAGCCAGGTGATTCCGTAGTGAAACAGTTCGTCTTGCGTACACGCCACGGTTGTTCTTTACACCCCTAACTCACCAATTCCAGATTCAGGTGAACCACTCGAACGATGATGGATCATGCCGATACGATGCCCACCAACAGATCATTCGTCCCAGTATGAAAGCTACGGTCATAGGGGGGGGTGGGGCTGGGGCAATTGTCGGTACTCTACTGAAATCCTTGTCGGGAGGAAGCACGCCAAATGTTCTCAGTATAGTGACTGATTCTGACTGCGCAGGCGGTTTGATGATTTCTGAGTTTCTCGCCTACCAGGCAGACAATACCATTCAGGACGTGCTCAATGATCTACAGGATAATCGTGAGGAATATGTTGATTATCATGTACAGTATTTTTTCGTGGTGGATGGTTCCGGCAGACTGACCGGTGTACTGCGCATGCATGATCTGCTGTTTCCGAAACGGAGTACTCGGCTTGCGGAGTAATGATCCCTTCTCCGTTAAGCGTTTCTGATAAGGCCACATTAAAGGAGCTGGAGGTATTTTTTAAAAAAGGAAAACCTCAGAAATCTCCTGCACGAAACGGGCGAGTTCGGTCGTGTCCATGAGATTGGCAAGAAAAACTGCGTCAATGGACAGCACACATACGGTGGGCGGCTTGATCCATAAGCGCTCACGGAGATGCTAGATAATAAAACTCAGGTGATCCCACATCTTCGACTCTCCTGGCACATTAGCTGCTGCCCCGGTGAAAGCAGACCTCATCGACCCACACGGATTCCACACCCTCTTTGATTGACTCCCACGCGCCTTCACCTGGTATCCACAGACGACGATGAAGTTAAGAGATTCTCCCCTGGGGTCCAAGATCTGCGCGCCTGTTCTTTGATTTCCCCGGCTTCGCTTTGCAGGCCGGCTTCCGCCTTGGTCGCGACTGTTTCGGGCTTGGCGGTCGGCTTCGCCAGGGCTGGGTCGACTGATTCCCCCGCCCCGTCGCTTTCTATCATTCGTACAGGAACCCCGTGAGGGAAAGTGACTTCGCGCGCCTCGTCCGGCATTGAGATTCCCGCATCCTGGAAGGCCCGTTTGGTGAGCCGAATGACGGACGATTTCACTTTCGCCCAGCTGTGTCGACCGCCATCGAGCCAGAAATAAATACGCAGATTTACCGTGGACGATCCAAGGTTTTCCACGAGCACCAGGGGTTCGGGCTCCTTCAAAACGGCCGGATGTTCAGCGAGTACCTTCAAGGCGACTTCCTGGGCAAAAGAGATGGAATCGTCGTAGCCGATACCGACGATGAAATCATCGCGGCGATTGGGATTGCTGGTGAAGTTGCGGATCGTGCTTTTGAAGACGGTCGAATTGGGAACTTGCACTTGATTGCCGTCGAGTGTCATCAGAACAGTCGTGCGAGAGGTCAGCCGCTGAACGTAACCCGTGACGTTTGCGACTTCTACCAGATCGCCCTCACGAAACGGCTGCTGCAAGCTGAGAAAGAGACTGGCGAGAAAATTTTCGGTGATGTCGCGGAATGCGATGCCCAACACCAAACCAATCAGACCCGTGCCGCCCACCACCGTAAGCGCAAGTTGCGTGAGTCCGGCGATACGGAGCACAAGGTAGAGGCCGGCAAGCATGACAAGCATTCCGCCAGCCCGGGCCATTACTTCGCGCAAAAGCTGGCTGAGGGATCGACCCAGGAGCCCGCGACGCAGTAGGTACACCGTTAACCTGGCGAAGATCCAAGAAAGAGCGATTACGACCACCGCCACCACGATCAGGGGCAGCAAGCGAACGAATCCGCGTGTTAAATCGTTTAGTACCTGAAATGTTGGATCGAAATCCCAAACCGTGGTGGGGGCCACTTCAATTTGATTGACGACTGCAACCACACCCTCCGTATTCTTCGCTAAATCTCCGGCCCATTGCTTGGATTCATCGTTTTCCGTCGTTCCTTTCAGAAAAACGATTCCTTCCTGGACAGTGACCTTAGGTTCGCCGAACCAGCTTGTCGTTTTAAGAATATCCGCGATTCGTTGTCTGATCTCGTCATCATTGGCGACGGGTTGGACTTCGACTTTACCTGGGAGCTCCGGTTTGCCGTCAGGCGCTTTCGCCGGCACCGGCTTATTCTCGCTCCCGGCTAGCTGTTGGGCGGCAACTGAGGTGAACGTTAAGACTGCGCAGCACAGGAACGTGGCGCAGATGAGTCGGGCCGATCGAGACCAGGCAAGACCCCAAGTTCGAACCAGGAACTGCCCACGATGTCGAGGAGTTCCGCCGTGATCGATTATTGATGGTGCCGGCGGTTGCCGGTGGCAAGTCCGGCCAGGTAATCCTGGATGTTCTTGTCCGCGGCCTGCATGAAGGCGATGCGGCTGCCGAATGTAACTTCGCGGCTTCCTTTCGTTCCTGGCGGGCCGTGAGTGCTTCTCTAGAGGTTCGCTATTCGACTTGTCCTCTCTGCTGCCTCGGGTTATTCGACCAGATGTATCGTCCATTAGCGGTTACCCATCCGTTGTAGAGTTTGATGACGAAACTGAGGTGATCCCACATCTTAGGCTCTGCTCGTACAAGAACCCACACAGTAAGAAATTAAACAGACCATTCCGATACCCTCCCCGCGAAGCCGAACGTTAAGTTCTGCGAGAGCCGGGCTTTTTGGGCTTCCGCAGAAACATATTGTTAACTCAGAGAAAGAACAGTCCCCTTCAACTTGAAGCCCTCGGAAATCCGTTCAACAATCAACTCTGCACGGCAAGCTACGTCGGCTTCTTGCTTGACTTCCAACAACAGGCACACAAATTTGTCGCTTCCCCAGCGACTGACCGTGTCTTCTCCGCGGGTGGCCGACTGTAAACGGTCTGCCACCGTGAGCAGCACCTTGTCTCCCAGATCATGACCATAGGAGTTGTATGTCTTCGCAGCCAGGTTGAGCCAAGAGTTGGGCGCTTACAGTGTTTTCAATCATTTTCTATTTCAGTTACTTGGTAGACATTTTTTCGCTTATATGCGGTTGCCGGTTTGTTGTCTTTGGTCAGGGAAAGGAAAAACGCCAGTACCTCTTCTGAAGATATGCCGGCTCAAATTTGCGGTCGTACCATAAACGGTGGCAATAATCGAGTGAAATATCGGGAATTCCACTTCCTTGACACTCCCTGGCCGATCAGAAGGAAGAACACAGGCAACTCTTTCAGGAAATTCCCGAAAAGTTTGCTCCGCAGTACGATGGGTACTGTGCCTGGGCGATGACGGAGGCACGAAAAGCCGAAACCGATCCGGAAGTATGGAAGATCGTCGACGGCAAACTGTATTTGAACTGCAGCATGGCGGCCTATGAAAAATGGAGCAGGGACATTCCCGGCAACATCAGAAAAGCTGATGCGAACTGGGCAAGGTTCATGATAGCAAATAGAAGCAGTCGGTGTCCCGACGGGTTGTCGTCCGACAGTAAACCAGACCAGACGCTCAAGGAGGATCAAGAAGAAACT
>NZ_BAAHYZ010000055.1:0-10527 GCF_054657295.1 Desulfocastanea catecholica | reverse complement strand
TGAGCATTGATGAAGGATGAAAGGAATATTGCGCATAGCTTGATTATGCCCACCGTTATCAGGGAATATTTAAAATTGTGAAACGGTCAAAGTGTAGACCAGAGTTGGATCAACAACAGTGTTCATGTTTTTTGCGGAAAAGAGTGAGCGATGGACCTGTGTCTGTCAATAATCAAGATTAACCGAATTGAGAGTATACCGCCCGGGGAGAAAGAGATGAAAAAACGTATGATCGCAGGATTAGCAACCTCTGGAGCAGCAATGGTATTCAGCTTTATCTCTCTAGTCAATACACCAACAGCTGTCCAGGCAGAGGAGATGAGTGCAGCAGAGGAGATGCTGGAAATACTGCGAAAAATGGATGCTGTGGACCAGGACAAATACCAAGAGTTGAAAGCCAAAATCGCTGCGGAGAAGGAGCAGGAGGCGAAGCTGGCCAAGGCCATTGAAAAATCTGCCGACTCCGTCAATGTCACCTGGAAGAATGGTCCCCGTTTCGCCACCGAGGACGGTAATTTCCAATTCGGTTTCTCCGGCCGCATCCATGAACAGGTTGGATATATCAGCAATAACGACGGAATCGAGGATGCCTTTGATACCGACGACTTTTTTCGTTCATCTATCCGCAGGGCACGACTCGGGGTGAATGGCAAGGTCTACGACCGATTTGGGTTCAAGGCGGAATATGATTTTGCCGGGGGGGATGTTGATTTTGCCGATGTCTACCTCGAAGCCTACAAGGTTCCTTTCGCCGGAAAGATTACTGTTGGACATTTCAAGGAGCCGCTGTCAGTTGATGAAATGACCAGCACCAACAACAACTGGTTCATTGAACGCTCCCAGGCTAACGAGGCATTCTATCAGGGGCGAGACAGCGGTATCAAAATTCAGAACCTGGCACTGGACAAACAACTCGGTTATGCCCTGGCCCTCATGACGGACGTAGACGATGCAGGTAATGGGCCCTTCGACAACGGCAACAGCCGACTGGTGGGCCGGATCTGGGGGCTGCCATTTGCAAATGAGGAGGTGGGTGATCTGCATCTTGGACTTTCCTACCGGCACCTCGAACTCAGCCATAACACGGATTCTCCCGACACTCAGCGATACCGCTCACGCCCGGAAACGCAGGTGACCAATGTGCGCTATGTGGATACGGAGAGCTTCTCCGCAGACTCTACCGACCTTGTCGTTGCTGAACTCGCCTGGGCGAAAGATCGATGGAACGCTGTAGCCGAATATTTCCTGCAGAACGTCAATCTCGATGAGGGTAACGACCCGACTTTCTGGGGAGCCTACGGCCTGGTCAGTTATTTCCTGACTGACGATAAGAGGGCCTACAATGTAAGCAGCGGTGGCTTTAGTAGTGTACGGCCCAAGAATCCTTTTACGCTGGAAAGCGACGGTACAGGCGCCTGGGAAATCGCAGCAAGATATTCTTACCTGGATCTGGAGGACAAAGATTTTGACGGCGGCAAACAGGGCATCCTCTCCGTAGGCCTGAATTGGTATCCGGTAGATATGTTCAGGTTCATGCTGGACTATAGCTATGTCAGTGTTGATGACCGAACCGTAAATGGAATAGACCTTGATAGTGAGACCGCTCATATCATTCAATCCCGTTTCCAAGTTGCATTTTAGGTCTGTAAACAGACGCAACCGAAAGATCGATGGGACAATCCGATATGCACCGGGGGCCTCTATATTGTTTGCCGCTCGAGAAGGTGGCAAATTCCACCGCCGGGCCAATATGCCACAATAATCTGAAGGAGATATATTTGTCAGTCTGCTGAGATCAGAGGTGCTTTAGGTGATCTGTGGGTAATGCAGTATCGGAAAATGCGTAATTGGTTTTTAAATTTATTCAAAAGGAGGCACAACCATGAAATCATTTAAGCGCATTCTCTCCACTGGTTTGGTTCTGTTGCTGGTTATGAGTGGTCAGGCCATGGCAGAGGAGCGGCTGAAGCTCTCCACTACCACCTCAACGGAGGCCTCGGGCTTGCTGGCCTACCTGCTTCCCGCCTTTGAGAAGCAGAACAACGTGAGAGTCGATGTCATCCCCGTAGGAACCGGCAAAGCCATCGAGTTGGCTAAGGCCGGCGATGTGGACGTTACATTGGTGCATGCCCGCAGCAAGGAGGACGAGTTCGTTGAATCAGGCTACGGCATTAATCGCCGAGATGTCATGTACAATGACTTTATCATCCTGGGTCCCCCTAATGACCCGGCTGGAGTCAAAGCGGTCAAGACGGTTACTGAGGCCATGAAGAAAATTGCCGAATCCAGGTCGACTTTCTTCAGCCGCGGCGACGATTCCGGCACCCATACTAAAGAAAAAGCACTTTGGGAAAAAGCCGGTATCCAGCCGAAAGGTGACTGGTACATAGAAGCTGGACGCGGCATGGGTGAAGTCATCGTGATGGCTACGGAAAAGTTAGGATACACCTTGGCTGACCGCGGCATCTATATTGCTTTTGAGGGAAAAACCGATCTGCAGATTGTTCAGGAAGGAGACGAGGTCTTGTTTAATCCGTACGGCGTGATTGCCGTCAACCCTAAAAAGTATTCCCATGTCAACTACAACAAGGCCATGGATTTCATCACCTTTCTGACTTCTTTCGAAGGTCAGAAAATGATCAGCGACTACAAAATGAAAAACAAGCAGCTTTTCTTTACCTATGAAGAATGGCCAATACCTTGCAAGTGATAAACATGTCCAAAAAAGCTTCTGCTTTTCTTACCCTGCCTGGGCATCTTGATCTGAAATTTTAATAAGGTATACAACTGACGGACAACCAATTGGAATCTTAATTTTTGCTGCCGACGGCCAGTCGGTCGGCCAAGGAGTTTTTTCATTGGACTTTCTCCTTGAATCCTTGCTCAAGGCAATCGAGCAGATCATCGCCCTTAACCCAGATGTCTACAAGGCCGCCTGGAGCTCTGTCTACACCTCATTCACGGCCATCGTGATCGCCTCCCTTATCGGAATTCCGGCAGGAATGGTCATCGGAATTTGCAGATTTCCCGGTCGGCGAGGAACCGTTGTTGCGCTCAATACCTTGATGGCCCTGCCGACGGTCGTCGTTGGCCTGGTTGTCTTCGGCTTTTTGAGCCGACGTGGCCCTCTCGGCGTCCTAGGACTGTTGTTCACCCCCTATGCGATGATCATCGGCCAGACGATCTTGGCGGTACCCATCGTGGCGCATTATACTCTTTCCGCCCTGAGTTCCGCCGACGATCGTATCATGCCAACGACCTTAACTCTAGGCGCCAGCCGTTTCCAGGGGTCCATGCTGCTACTCCAGGAAATCCGCTTCGGCGCCATGGCGGCCGTTATCGCCGGCTTCGGCCGGATCATCGCCGAAGTTGGTATAGCTTTAATGCTGGGAGGAAACATCCGCGGCTATACGCGCACTATGACCACTGCCATAGCGCTGGAAACCGCCAAGGGAGAATTCGCTTTCGGCTTGGCCCTGGGGATCATTCTGCTAAGTATCGCCCTTCTTGTAAATGTGTTACTTAACTGGCTTCAGCAGAGGTAAAGATGGAACCGATCTATTCACTGCGGAATGTGCAGAAGATCTACAACGGCCAGGTGGTTCTGGATATCGAAAAGCTCGACCTTCAGCACCAAAAAATCTATTCCCTGGTCGGACCAAACGGCTGCGGCAAAAGCACCCTGCTGCAGATTCTCGCCCTGCTCATCAAGCCGACTGCCGGCGAGGTCGCTCTCGACGGTGAGCGTATTGAGTGGAAAAATCGTGATCTGCGGCGTTTTCGACAAAACGTTACCTTAGTGCACCAGGCACCGTACCTTTTTCACCGAACGGTCAAATACAACCTTACCTACGGACTGAAGATCCGTGGCATCCACGGCGAAGAGCAGCACCGGCGCGTCCATGACGCCCTCAACCTGATCGGTCTGTCCGGCTTCGGCCGGCGCGATGCCTGGGAACTCTCCGGCGGTGAGCAGCAGCGGGTTGCAATCGCCCGGGCTCTGGTGCTCAAGCCAAAGGTGCTGCTGCTCGACGAGCCGACTTCAAATATGGACGAAAAAAGCATCAAGGCCTTTGACGACCTCATCCTCACCCTGAAGGTGAAGGACGTCACCATCATCCAGGCCACCCACATGCCCGACCAGCCTGAACGCCTCGGCAGCGAGATTATCGCCATGGAAAATGGACGCTTGGTCTGAGCATTTTCCTACCTTTGTATTCCTATGTGGATACCGGGAACTTCTCCACCGACTCTACCGATCTTTTCGTTGCTGAACTCGCCTAGGCGAAAGATCGGTGGAAGGCCGTAGCCGAATGCTTCCTCCAAGATTTTCAATCTCTATGAGGGTGACGACCTGACTTTCTAGCAGTCTACGGCTTGGTCAGTTATTTCCCGACCGACGATAAATGGGCCTAAAATGTGAGCAGCGGTGACTTCTGTTTTTTGTATTTATCGGTAAAACTGGAAGAAAAACAAACAGTGAAGAAAAGGCTCAACATAATTATTCCCTAGCACGAAAACCCCTTCTACTGGGATTCTCTACATAAGTTGGGCATACATGCCTGTGAAAATGCTCATATTTCTTTCCTGAAAGTTCTCCCTCATTAAAACCAGTATTAAAACCTACATGAACTGCATTAGGATATCTGGTATAAAAATCTATTGACTCGCGACATCTCTCAATTAATTTCTTATCATTAGGATCTGCATTCTTAATAAAAAACTCATATATTGGAACCAAATTCAATTTTGACAACATACTTGGGACATCATAAGTCATTTTGGTAAGCAAACCTAACTCTTCTAGAGTAAATTCTAACTCTGTAACAATATGCTTCTTAGGAATAATCAAAAAATCGCCAGGTCTTTGTGGACATTCATCAAGAGCCACATAGAAATCCTTATATTGCAAAATTACATCAGGAGTATTCGCCACAAGCAAATCACAAAACTTACAACATTTCATAAATAAAATACTTAATGAATAGTTACAAAAAAATTTAGATTAATAATGTAAACGAGGACAACCAGGATGTAAATTTCCAAGTATTAATATTTCAGCATTTTTGGTTTATGACTATGAGACACCCGGAAGAAGCCGGTGTGAATTTTGGGTTGATCGCAGAATCGGAATAGAATTGTAAAATCTTGCTGGATTACCACGATGACTTATTACCTCACGCTTTAAAAAACTGCTGCAATAATTTTGATCTTTTAACAACTCACCAATATGCATACCTATCTGATGAAATTTTTTTCTATTATATCTACACAGATTCGCTTCAACAAATTCTTTCTCTTCTGGAATCACTCCACTGAGTGGATAATTTGGATCCATCATTTGACCTTGCATGATAAATGTCATCGTTTGTGAAATCTTTTGCATCCTTAAATCTATAGATGAAAGGTATGATTCTGACAGCGTATCTGCCCCCTTCAACATATCATACAAATCTGATATCAAAGGACCTTTAACATGTACAAGATGAGTATTATCACGAAGCCATTCTCCTACATTTGTTCCTGAAGGAGCATAATCTGTAAATTGTTCTGTCATCCTTTCATGCCTCTTGACTCTAACTGGCTCCCAGGTACCATCGATGTGAACTTCAGTATGTCTTGGATTTACTATTAAATCAGCAGAATCACGAATCTGTCCAGAGTCAGCATAATTACCAGCACAGAGCAAAGCAAGTTCCATTACTCTTGACATAGAAAGCCAATAAATTTCGACAGACCCATCAAGTTCTCCAGATGATTCCAGTTGCTCCATCTGATTAACTAGAAATTCCTCTGTTAAATAATGGTCAAAGACTTGTGCATGTGGAACTCTAGTTAAATACATTATATTTTTTCAGTCATAGTCTTAAGTACTGCCTTCGTTGAATAGATTAATACTGCCAACCCATTTCAATTATGCCCCGGTTCTGTTCTAAAGAACGGGACCACTTCTATATTCGCCTTCTGTTGTTCAAACCTCTTATAAGCAGAAAAGTTGTCAACGAGACTAAGATCATCACAGCAGTTTGCCCGAGGGAGATTAATTTTTTTATCAATGAGACATTTAACAGAATATTCTTTTGTAACAACGACTTTCGTAATTCTAACCTATACAGACTTTCCGTAACAGAGAGTTACGATGATGAACAATTCACAGTATAAATAAATGACTCTAGGCAGATGCGAATACAAGAAAAATATTCAATTTCTTGGCTTAGTTAATAAATGTTGATAAAATGGGATGAATTTATAGGTGTTCTTCTTTATACATGAGAGTGAATTTAGTAACTCATTATGATAATTAAGCAATCTTGCTTTGAGCAGGAATCGTTTGGCGGCCAGCTTGTCTCGGTTCGTGTTCAGCAGGAAGTCAATGGCCTTGCGTTCTTTGTCAACGGCTCGATACAAATAGTGCCATTTACCTTTGACCTTGATGTAGGTCTCATCCATTCGCCAGCTGGTGCCAACAACTTTCTTCCTTTTCCCGAACTCAACTTCGAGGATCGGAGTATATTTGACAACCCATCGTTGAACCGTAGCGTGATCGAGCTCAACGCCTCTTTCTTCCATGAGTTCTTCGATATCACGCTAGCTCAGGCTGTACCGCAGATACCAGAAAACCGCTTGAAGGAAGATGCACTTCAGAAAATGCCCACCGTGAAACCTTTCCTTACCTGCCATTGGCTCTTGCTCCACGGAAAATGAAAATATCATAGCAGAAGCCGGCAAAGCAGCCAATGGCAGAGTCAAGTTTGCGACAGACCCCTTTTTTTAAATCAGTCTGTTTCTTAAGATATCAGGTTGCGACTGTTTCTGCTTCCTCAACCCGGTCAATGCGCACCGCACAGGATTTGTATTCCGGTGTTCCCGAAATCGGATCTCGATACTCTGAAGTCAGAACATTGGTCAGGGCGTCCTGATGGTGAAAAGTCATAAAAACATTGCCCTGCTGTGAGCGGTTTGTGACCTTGGCCCGAACCTTCACCGCACCTCTTCGAGATGATACCGTCACCCAGTTCCTGTCTTGTATACCAAGCGCTACGGCATCCTCGGGGCTTATCTCCACCCGCTCAGCCGGGACTATCTGGGCAATACCATGGGACCTCCTGGTCATCGATCCGTTGTTATAATGCTCACGGATTCGACCGGTAATTAACACCAACGGAAATTGCTCACTTGCCACTTCACCTGAGCCCTGATGATCTAAAGGCATAAAGGCGGCAAGTCCATTCGCCCTCGCGAAAAGATCTGTATAGAGGGTGGTTGTCCCGGGATGATCTTTGGTCGGGCAGGGCCATTGAATGCTTCTCTCTTCAAGCCGGTCATAGCTGATTCCACCGTAAATCGGTACAAGCGAGGCGATCTCGTCCATAATTGCCGCAGGATTGACATAGGACATTGGATAGCCCATCAGGGTCGAGAGCTTGCAGAGAACCTCCCATTCGGCCAGGCCGGCAATGGGCGGGACCGCTTTTCGCACCCGCTGAATCCGTCTTTCGCCGTTGGTGAAGGTGCCGTCTTTCTCGGCAAAACTTGCCCCCGGCAAAATGACATCAGCAAAACGGGTCGTCTCGGTATGAAAGAGGTCCTGAACCACTAAAAAATCAACCGATTCAAGGGCTTTACGCACATGGCTCAGATCCGGATCGGTCTGAGCCGGATCTTCGCCAAGGATGAAAATACCTTTGAATTTTCCCCGCACGCATTCATCGAGCATCTCAACCGATTTCAGTCCCGGTTCCTTTTTAATCTTTCTGCCCCAGGCTTTTTCAAACTTATCACGAACCTTCTCATCGGTTACCGACTGGTATCCCGGCAGGGTGGCAGGTAAAGGACCAAGATCGGAGGCACCCTGGACGTTGTTTTGTCCCCTGAGGGCCATAATACCTGTGGATGGACGACCAATCTGGCCGCAGACCAGGGCCAGATTGGCAATGGCCATGGCGTTTTCCGTGCCGGTCCGATGCTCAGTGACCCCCAAGCCATAGACGATCATCGCCTTATCGGCGTGAGAATAGGTTCGCGCGGCCTCGATGATTTTTTCCCGCGCTACTCCGGTCAGTTTTTCGACCCGGTCAAGGTCATATTCGGCAACTTTTGCTTTAAGCTCATCGAAATCCTCTGTTCTCTTGGCGATGAACTTTTTATTTTCCCAGCCATTTTCAATAATAACGTTGATCAGACCGTTTAACAGGGCGATATTACTGCCCGGTTTTAAATTCATCCAGACATCTGCTCTCTCCGCCATCCAGGTCTTCCGCGGATCGCTGACGATCAGCTTGGCCCCGTTGCTTATTGCCTCTTTCAGATAAAGCGAGACGATGGGGTGGGCCTCCGTCGGATTGGAGCCAAACAAAAACAGGACATCCATTCCCGGCATCTGGGCGAGAGAATTGGTTGCAGCACCTGCGCCAAGGCTTGTGGCCAGACCGGCCACGGTAGGAGCGTGTCAGACTCGAGCGCAGTTATCGACATTGTTCGAGCCGACCGCGGTCCTCACCCATTTGGCCAGGAGGTAATTTTCCTCATTGGTACATCTCGACGATGAAAAACCGCCGACCGTATCCGCGCCGTATTCCTTGATTATTTGGTTAAATTTTCCAGCAACCAGCGCAAGGGCCTCATCCCAGGATGCCTCCCGATAGCCGTCACCTTCCTTGATCAGTGGGGTTGTAATCCGGTCCTTATGATGAATGAAATCGTAGCCGTACCGCCCTTTAATACAGAGATTGCCCTTATTGACCGGAGCATCGAAGTCGGACTCGACACCGATCACTTTGTCACCCCGGACTTTGAGGAAAAAGTTGCAGCCGGTGCCACAATATGAGCAAGTGGTCTTGACCTTGGTAACTTCCGAGAACCGGCCCAGGCCCCTGCTCTTTCGATCCGTCAAGGCACCGGTGGGACAGGCGGAGACACACTGGCCGCAGAATTCACAGTTTTGCAGGCTCCGGGGCCTGGAAAAAGCGGTATCGGGGATGGCGTTGAAACCGCGCCCGGTCATATCGATGGTCCCGGCCATCACCACTTCATTGCAGATTCGAGTGCAGCGGCCGCAGACAATACATTTGTTTGCTTCGAAGGTGATAAAGGGATTATCTTCCCGGATGGGCAGTGCCCACTGTTCCCCGGAAAATCGCTTCATATCGGCATTGTATTGATAAGCCATTTCCTGGAGAGTGCAATTGCCCGCCGCCTCACAACACATGCAGTCATTGGGATGGTTGGACAAGAGCAGTTCAATGATCGTCTTACGCAATCGGGTAAGACGCGGACTCTCGGTGGTGACCTGCATGCCGCCTGCTGCCGGGGTGGTGCAGGAAGTTAGAGGTTTGGGGGCACCTGTTACCTCGACCAGGCAGAGACGGCAGCCGCCATATGGTTTCAGTCGTGCATCATGACACATGGTCGGAATGGGAATGCCCTGGTCCTGACAGACTTCAAGGACGGTCTTTCCCGGAACAAAATCGACCTCAGTGCCATTGATCGTCATCGTCAAAATCTGCTTCATGAGAGTGATCTCCAGATTATAGTGAAGGTAGTTGAGCACAAATCGCCGAAATCAGCGTTGTCACTTTATCATACAAACTCGTTATTCAATGAAATATCGTTGGGGAATATACCAAGAGAAAAACAAATATGCAATTAATGCATATTTGTTTTTTGTGAAGACATAAATAGTTACGCATGTAGAGCATAAATCTTTTGCTCTACACGGTACAACCTATTGACCTGAACGCTCGTTTCTAAAAAAAAGCTCCTTGAATCGTTTATTGGCAAAGATTTCTATCTCTTGCTGCAATTGCCGATATTTTTTTATCAACTCACCTGCTTTTGGAGTAAGAACCGTGCCGCCTGTGTCCCCGCCTCCCTTTTGCGCCACAACAAGTTCATCGGCAATGTTTTCACGGAGGATTTTGACATGGGTCCAGGCTTTTTTGTAGTTCATGCCCATTTTTTCCGCCGCCTTGGCAATGGACCCTTCCTGTTCGATAAGCTCCAGAATCTCGGTTTTCCCTTTGCCGAAAAGGAGCTCCTGTCGGTCATTTTCGATCCAGGTCTTGGTTCTTACATGGAGGCTGCCGGCTATTTTTTGATCCATTGAAATTGATCCATTGGGAAGTGAAAGTGCGGTTTGGCGACGGTTTTTCTTAGCATACCGAAAGAGATCGATTGTTTCAAGCCGCTTCACGTCAGGATGGCATCCCGATTTCAAATTTTTACGTCGCCATCTTACTATGATTTGAAATATATTCTCCTTCTCCATAGAGAAATTCAATGGCAGGTAAAGAAAAGTTTCACGGCGGGCATTTTCACGTAAAAACTAAAAAAGGAAGACCCTACCTCTACGTCCGGGAGATTGCCAGGGTCGATGGCAAGCCCAAGGTCATCTCCCAGATCTACATCGGCTCGCCCGAAAAGGTAGCCGGTTTGCTTAGCGGCAAAGAGGCGGATGTGATCAGTTTGAAGGTCGAAGAATTCGGCTCTCTCTGGCTGGCGCACCAGATCGACCGGGATATTGATCTC
>NZ_BAAHYZ010000054.1:0-11009 GCF_054657295.1 Desulfocastanea catecholica | reverse complement strand
CGCCGGAGAAAAAATAGCGTCCCCAGTGAGAGCACCATTCGTAACGTATTGATTCGCATAGCACCAATGGAGCTGGACCGGGCACTGCAGCAATGGAATGCCCAATTTGGTACAATCGACGACAGTCTGGCGATCGACGGTAAAACTATGCGCAATGCCGTTGACGACAGTGGCCGGCAAATTCATATCATGGGTGCCGTCGGACACCAAAGCAAACAAAGCTACACCCAAAAAAAGTCGGCACTTTGCCTGTAAAAGGGCGCGAAAAAGAAAAACAGACAAACGAAATCAAAACCGCTATCCCCCTCCTCGAGTCCTTAGATATTCAAGGGAAAACCATCACCGCCGATGCCCTGTTAATTCAGCGTGAGCTTGCCGATTACATCGTTGAAAAAAGAAATGCGCATTATCATTTCACCGCCAAGGGCAATCAAAAAAAACTCCTCAAGGAAGTCACTTCATTTTTCGAAAATGTTTCCTGGGATCCTGACCATACAACCAAGGATAAGCCCAACCATGGCCGAAATGAATCCAGAAGAATCTGGGTGACCACGGAACTCAATAAATACCTGAAATTTCCCCATGTCGCCCAAGCCTTCAAGATTGAACGAGTAACCTACCGGAAAAAAGGCAAAAACACACGAGTTGTCGCGTACGGAATCACCAGCAAAACTCCCCAGATGGCAACCGCTGAAGACATTTTAAGAGACAATCGTCAGCACTGGAGCATTGAAAGTGTGCCGCAGGCACACAGAAAGGAGGTTCGACTATGGACTGACAGACTGTGGCAAAGCTATACAGAAGATGAGGGTAGGTCCCTCGGGGTCGGCTTTCAGGAGCGGGCCTCAAACCACCCCAAGCTGCTGCGGTTAAGAGCCGTCGGTGGTGAGCGTTGGGGTCAAAGCGTCGAGGAATGTACCTCGAGCAGGTAGGAAACAGAGAGACGAACGAAAGTGAACCTTCCGATGACGCGTCGTAAACCAAAGAATTGTCGTCAAAACCAGGGGCGTTTCTATCTTCTGGGACAAGCTTGCCGGTTACCTGATTACTGGGCAAGTGGCGGCCGGCGTATAGGGGGCGTGAAGCTGTTTCAGGCTTTTGTATGGAACTGCGGGAACCAGTCGTTCCGATGTACAGGGAGAAGCACAAGTGGTAGAAGCCACGAGGCGAGAGTACCGATACGGAGCACTGGGGCGGATCAATCCGTAGTAGTGAAGAAGACCGGTAATGCGGTTGGAGCGAAGGGATTGAGTCAAGCTGTTGCATTTATCGTTCAACTGGTAACAGGAGGAGACGAATGAGTGTAACAAAACCATTTACCATTGACAAATGGCATGTGTACAAAGCGTATCAAGCAGTAAAAGCTAATGCTGGATCAGCCGGAGTGGACGGTCAGTCACTGAAGATGTTTGAGAAAGATTTGAAAGCGAACCTGTACAAGATCTGGAATCGAATGTCTTCAGGCAGTTACTTTCCACCCCCGGTAAAAGCGGTTGCCATTCCTAAAAAGAGTGGCGGGGAGCGCATCTTAGGAGTACCGACCGTTGCAGATCGTGTGGCGCAAATGGTTGTCAAGCAGGAGATTGAACCCGAGATTGAGGCAACGTTTCTACCGGACTCCTACGGTTATCGGCCAGGAAAATCGGCCTTAGACGCAATCGGAGTCACGAGGAAACGGTGCTGGAGGTATGATTGGGTTTTGGAGTTTGATATCAAAGGACTGTTTGACAATATTGACCACACCCTGTTGCTTCGGGCAGTTGAGAAGCACGTCAAATGTGAGTGGGCGCTGCTGTATGTTAAACGGTGGTTGACAGCACCGTTACAGCTCGTGGATGGCACCTTGGTAGAACGTACTCAGGGAACTCCTCAAGGCGGAGTAATTAGTCCGATCTTGGCCAATCTGTTCTTACATTATACATTTGATGTCTGGATGAGTAAGTATTTTCCAGGTAACCCATGGTGCCGGTATGCTGACGATGGGCTAGTACATTGCAGAACCGAGGGTCAAGCACAGGCAGTTAGATCTGCCCTTGATGCAAGGTTTAAAGAATGTGCGCTCGAGATGCATCCGGAGAAAACTAAAATCGCCTACTGCAAAGATAATAGCAGAAGAAAGGACTACCCGATCACAGAATTTGATTTTCTGGGGTATACCTTCCGGCCCCGGTGGGTGTTGAACCGCAAGCGTAAAAGTCTGTTTATCAATTTTACGCCAGCGGTCAGCAATAAGGCTGTTAAAGCGATGCGGCAAAAGACTCGTAAGCTGAATTTCCGGAATCGGACGGAACTGAGCTTGGCTGATATTTCCATGTTTTACAACCCAGTCCTTCGGGGGTGGTTGACTTACTATGGACATTTTTATCGATCGGCTCTGTATCCGGTTTTTAGGCACTTCAACAAAACGTTGGTAGCCTGGGCGATGAGGAAGTATAAGAGGCTGAAAGGTCATAAGATACGAGCAAGTAGGTTCCTTGAGCAAATTGCCCAAAAGGAACCTCACCTCTTTGTACACTGGCAGAAGGGCATGGTAGGTGCGTTTGCTTGATGGGAGCGGTGTGAATCGAGAGGTTCACGCACCGTTCTGCGAGAGGCTGGAGGTGAGATTCCTCCGGCCTACTCACCACAGCTGTCACTACATCCTTGACTGGAATTTCGATGAGGATCGCTGTAGAATCTCGAAAGGTTACGGTCCGGAAAACATCACCCGACTACGGAGATTTGCTATCGGCCTCCTCAAAAGCAAGGGCGTATCTAATGTAACTCAAAAAATGAGGCAACTCAGTTTTTCTCCTCGCTTGGTTTTAGATTATTTGAAAATTACTGGCGATAATCACAGTTCCGCTTGCGGTGCTGGGGTAGCATAAATTTATCCTGTACGTCGCAATAGTTTTAGTTTAGACATGTACGAAGATGTCATTATCGGAACTGCTAATCAGGCTGGTGAAGATTGTAGAAATGTCGCATGCTTTGCCGGTTTATTGGCAGGGCTGCCCATTGAGATAGGCGGCATAACTGTTAACCGATTATGCGGTTCAAGTCTGGCAGCAACACTAGATGCAGCCCGCTGCGTACGTGTTAATGAAGGGGAATTATTTATTGCTGGTGGTGTTGAGTCGATGAGTCGAGCACCTTATGTATTGTCGAAAGCTACGAGTGCGTATACTCGCAGTCAAGAACTCGCAGACTCCACCATGGGTGCTCGTTTTACAAATCCTAATATTATCAGTCGATTCGGCGGGGATTCAATGCCGGAAACTGCAGAAAATGTTGCAGCTGATTTATTGATAACCAGGCATGAAAGCGATATTTTTGCAGCAAGATCCCAGGCTAAATACGATTCGGCCAGAATCGAAGGATTCTTTAAGGATGAAATCATACCTATAGAGGTTTTTCAAGGGCACAAAAAGCCAAATTTGGTGGTTGAGGCTGATGAACATCCGAGGCCATCAAGCTCAATTGAAGGTTTAGAAAAATTACGTACTTTGTTTACTGGCGGTGTTGTTACCGCTGGAAATGCATCTGGAATCAATGATGGAGCATCGGCCTTAATTATAGGTAGTGAAAGAGTTGGCGAGACAGCAGGAGTGAAGCCTCGCGGGCGAATAATTACCGGTGCTATAGCTGGACTACCGCCTCGCGTAATGGGGTTGGGGCCAGTACCGGCAACTCAAAAAGCATTGTTGCGCGCTGGACTAACTCTACATGACATGGATGTCATTGAATTGAATGAAGCCTTCGCATCACAGGCGCTTGGGTGCATGAAACAGCTTGGTATTGCCTTTGACGATCCACGTGTCAACATAAACGGGGGTGCAATTGCTATTGGTCACCCACTTGGTGCGAGTGGTGCCCGTATCGTCATGACTGCCTTGCGCCAATTGGAACGAACCGGTGGTCGTTACGCCCTTGCCACAATGTGTATAGGTATTGGGCAGGGTATCGCCGCAGTTATTGAGCGCATTTAAGTAGAAGGTAAAACATATGTCGACGATCAAATACGTAATAACGGATAAAATCGGTATCATTACGCTGAACAATCCTCCGGTAAATGCCTTATCGCAACCACTTCGGTTAGGAGTGATGCAAGCCATTCAAAATGCGCAGCATGATGCATCCAAGGCAATAATAATATTATGCGAAGGGCGAACCTTCATTGCCGGTGCTGATATAACAGAATTCGGGAAACCACCATTGGCACCATTATTGCCAGATGTGTTTGCTGTGATTGAAGAATCAGTGAAACCAGTTATAGCAGCGATCCACGGTACCGCGTTAGGAGGAGGCTTTGAAATGGCATTAGCCTGCCATTATCGCTGTGCGTTAAGGTCTGCGGAAGTTGGATTTCCAGAAGTTAAGCTTGGATTATTGCCAGGCGCAGGTGGCACGCAGCGGACTCCTCGTCTTGCAGGCGTTGAAGCTGCACTTGCGCTAATGACAACTGGTAATAGTATCACTGCATCTCAAGCATTAGAACTTGGTTTAATAGATCATATCATTGATTCTGATTTATATGAGGGCGCTAAAGCTTATGCCAATGCACTGATCGAAAAAAATATGCAGGTAAGACGAGCTAGAGACATTTCGATCAATAAGGCAAGCGTGTCTGTCTCTACCTTTGAAAACTATCGCTCCAAGTTGGCAAAAACCTTCCGTGGCCAAATGGCACCCCAACATATTGTTACCTGTGTTGAAGCGTCAGTGAACATGCCGATAGAGGAGGGACTAAAAAAGGAACGTGAATTATTCTTAGAATGTCGTAATTCAACACAATCTGCAGCGTTACAACACATGTTCTTTGCAGAACGTCAGGCAGGTAAAATAAAAGGTCTAAGTAAAGATACTCCGATCAAAGAAATCAAAGCAGCGGCCATTATTGGGGGAGGAACCATGGGCTGCGGCATCGCTATGTGCTTTGCTAATGTTGGAATCCCTATAATGTTACTTGAAGTTAACGAAGAGGCCTTGCAACACGGTAAGGACATTATCACCAAGAACTATAGTCTCACCGTAAAAAAAGGCAAAATGTCTGAAAAGACTGCATTGGAGCGCCAGGCATTAATTCAAGGAACAACAAACTATAACGATCTCAAGAAAGTTGATATTGTTATAGAAGCCGTTTTCGAAAACCTGGAAATTAAGAAGAATGTTTTTGAGAAATTAGATACCATCTGCGAACCCGGAACAATACTAGCCACCAACACATCCTACCTAGATGTGAATGTGATTGCTGAGGCTACTAAGCGCCCACAGGATGTAATTGGTCTACATTTTTTCAGCCCAGCGAATGTAATGAAACTACTAGAAATTGTTCGCGCTGAACGAACCTCTGATGAAGTATTGGCAACATCAATGGCTTTGGCCAAGAAAATCAGAAAAACACCGGTTCTTGCGAAGGTTTGTTATGGTTTTATCGGTAATCGTATGTTGCGTCATTATTTTCGTGAAGTCCAAATGTGTTTAATCGAGGGGGCAAAACCCGAGCAAATTGATAATGCCATGGAAAATTTTGGCATGGCAATGGGCCCCTTAGCAGTTAACGATCTTGCTGGATTAGACATTGGATATAAAGCTCGACAAGCATTATCGGTGGAGGAAAAAGGTGATCCAAGAAGCTACCGTATCCCAGATATCTTAGTCGAAATGGGTAGATTGGGACAAAAATCGGGTGCAGGTTGGTATAAGTATGATCCTGAATCCCGCAAACGAATACCTGATCCAACCATACTTGAAATAATACACAAAGAGGCCGAAGTTTTCGGTATCTCCCTTCGCCAAATCACCGATGAAGAAATCGTAAATCGTCTTTTGTTTGCATTGATTAATGAAGGAATGAAGATTCTTGAAGAGGGTATTGCTCAACGTCCAAGCGATATAGATGTGGTTTATGTGTTTGGTTACGGTTTTCCGGCATATCGGGGTGGGCCCATGCATTACGCTGATACTATTGGATTAGGCAAAGTGTATGAATGCATATGTAATTTCCGTAAAGATTATGATGAAAAATATTGGCAACCATCTGTCTTACTGGAGCATTTAGTCAGGGAAAATAAATCATTGTCTCAATGGGCTGCTGAGCAATCATAGCAAAGGAAAGAAAGATGCTCCAATCGACCAACGGTCTAGATACCCAGTTTTCGTCTGGATTCAGCCCCATCGATAACGAGTGTATCCCATGACCTTGCACTGGTGAAATGAGTGTTGCGTTGCCACCATTTCACCAGTGAACCAACATAAATGAACAAAAAAAAAATTGCTCATTTATGTTTTATATTTCGAAGCTGTCTAATCCGATTTATGGCGAAATTAAAATTGAATTTGGAGAATTTAAAATGATCAGAGATAAAGAAACGCTTAATGTTCTATTGGATACAATTACACGTTATGTGAATGAGCGTTTGATTCCCAATGAACAGATTCTCTCGGACACCGATGCAGTGCCTGAAGATATCGTTCGGGATATGAAAGAACTCGGCATGTTTGGCATGACCATCCCTGAGGAATATGATGGCCTCGGCCTAACCATGGAAGAAGAAGTGAACGTTGGAATGGTGCTTGGCAAAACTTCGCCAGCATTTAGATCTATTATAGGTACTAATAACGGAATCGGCTCCTCGGCGATCGTTATTGATGGTACTTTGGACCAGAAACAATACTACCTACCTAAATTAGCCTCCGGTGAGATCATCGGTTCTTTCGCCTTGACTGAACCGGATTCTGGATCCGATGCTGCAAGTCTGAGGACTACGGCAAAGCGTGAAGGCGATTATTATATACTCAATGGCACCAAAAGATTTATAACAAATGCTCCTGAAGCTGGAATTTTTACCGTAATGGCTCGGACAAATCCAGACATAAAAGGTGCTGGAGGGATTTCTGCCTTTATAGTCGAAGCAGGGACCCCAGGACTCTCGCTGGGCAAGCAAGACAAAAAAATGGGCCATAAGGGATCTCACACCTGCGATGTGATTTTCGAAAACTGTCAAATTCCTGCCGCGAATCTTATCGGTGGAAAGGAAGGGGTTGGCTTTAAAACAGCAATGAAAGTTTTGGACAAAGGTCGACTGAACATCGCCTCAGTTGCAGTCGGAGCTGCTGAAAGGCTCCTCGAAGAATCTTTACGCTATGCCATGGATCGTAAACAATTCGGCCAACCGATAGCAAATTTCCAACTTATTCAGGCTATGCTGGCAGACAGCAAAATGGAAATCTATGCATCTCGCTGCATGATCATTGACGCAGCCCGGCGTCGAGATTTGGGAGAGGACGTAGGTTCAAAAGCATCCTGTAGCAAATTGTTTGCAACCGAGATGTGTTGTAGGGTCGCCGATCGTGCGGTACAGATTTTTGGTGGATCGGGTTATGTAAGCGATTATCCAATTGAAAGGTTCTATCGGGATGTGAGGCTATTTCGAATCTACGAAGGCACAAGTCAAATCCAGCAGCTGGTTATCGCACGAGATATGATTCGTAATGCATAGTTGTAAACTTCTGCAGTAGATATTTATGTTTCTGCTGATTGTACATGAAGGTGGATATTATCTACATAGAGATTCGGGGATCCAGAAAAGTAAATAACCACTGGCAAAGCCGGTGGCTACTTACTTTCATGTATCATCTAATTAATTCATCTACGAAAATATCTAGGCAGTAAACATGGAATGTCTGACGAATCAACGCCTGCCGCCTTTTAACGAATACTTAGGTTTTGAAATCGATGAGTGGCGGGAAGGTAGAACTGTAATTTTGGCTGATGTCAAATCATTCTGGCATTTTTCACGGTGAATTTATATCAACGTCTCTTGATGCAGCCGGGACTTTACCTGGCATATTTTATGAACATGGAGCACTTGCGCGTAAAAAACCTACTTTATCATTAAATATAATTTTTTTGAGTCAAGCGCAAACATCTCGTATTAAAGCTGTTGGTAAACTGATATCATCTGGTCGAAAAATATATTTTGGTGTGTTTAAAGTATATGATATGGAAGATAACCTAATTGCGTCAGGACACGGGCTATTTCGCTACACACAGGCAGCGAAACCAGAAATGGATGAGCGAGGCGAGGTCATCAAATATTCGATCGGATTAAGGCTAACCATCGATGTGTAAGACTTGTATATTTATCCAACCAAACAGTACCTTCTAACGCTTACTTGCATATTTAAACTATATGTTATAGACGCTCTCTGTTTTCTACTTGAAAGGAGTTGTCTATGCCAAGAAAAACTCTGTCTCCACAATGCAACTACAAGGATGGCCAGACCTTCGGGGAATGGGCGGCTAGAAAAAGTATGGCGGCCCGTTTAGCGGTCCGTTTAGTCGAGCGAGCACGAATGATTTGCAAGCTTCTTGATGGAGAATTCATCAGCAAAGTCGCCAGTGACCTTAAGGTGCGTTCGAATACGGTCATTCGTTGTCGCAACCACTTTACTGTTCAAGGAATTACCGGACGTTATGATCGGCCATGTTCCGGCAAGCCTCCAAAATATGACGAAGAATTCCACGACTGGGTTTTAAAAACATTGAAGGCGCCTCCGCCTCACTGCCAGTCTTGTTGGATCGGTTTTTCGGTCGCGAGGCACCTTGGCGCCTCCGATGACGCAGTTTGGCGTGTACTTCGTAAGCTAAACATTTGTCTGGCTTAACAACGAAGCGGTGCGTACAAGTACTGATCCAAAATTTGCGCGTAAAGCTGCCGATATTGTCGGACTTTATCTGGCCCCACCTGAAAAAGGTCTGGTTATCTCTGTGGATGAAAAGCCAAGCATTCAGGTGTTGGATCGAACTACCGGCTATGTTCGCATCAGCAACGGCAAAGTTGGACGCGGACTCAAGAGTACCCATAAGTGGCATGGTACCTTGAATCTTTTTGAAGCGCTGAACGTGGCAACAGGTGCCATTCATACGCAGATCACGGAGTTTAAGAGATGGGTGGAGTTTTTGGCGTTCATGGACCAAGTGCTCTTGGAGTTACCAGGTAGTAATGGGAAAAATACATGTAATTCTAGATAAATATTGTATCCAGAAACGTGATGACGAATGGCTGGCACGACACCCGAACGTGAAATTTCATTTTACACTGATTTCTGCAAGTTGGTTAAACCAGGTGGAGATATGGTTTGGAATTTTCTCACGCAAAGCTTTGGAGAATGCCAATTTTAAAAGCGTAAATGAACTATGTGTAGCTATCGAAGCCTTTGTCCAAGCGTATCAAATGAACGCCAAACCACTTGTGTAGCGCAAGCGAGAGGTCAAAGGCTCACAGCTGAGAAATACAATCTCAAAAATTTATGCAAGTAAACATTATTTTTTTTGCGAGGACTTGACGTAGGTGGTTTCGGTACTCATGGCCGTGAGGTTTCTTATCAGGTGCGTCTGTTTTGGCAAGACGTGAAGTGGATTTTTCTTCGTATTCCTTTTGTTCCTGCGCGAATGAATATGTTCGCCGTCCGCTATTCGATTCGGAAGCGTGCAGCTCATTTGAGCTGTTTTTCCGAAGAATATATTAGCGAGCATTGGTAAATCCATAGACATGATTAAATTTAGTCAGAACATTCTATTTAGTGTACTAAATAATTTCTGCCAGGTAAACCTCCGGCTTTTCCGGGGGACAACCAAAGTTTGATGGCGTCGTAAAAACTCTTCATCTGCTTCGTTGTTGCAATTTTTATATCATTACAGGTACTCTAGTAAATTGAAATAATATAAAAATCTTATGCCTCGCATACGAAGTTTTTTACTTAGCTATCTGGTAATTGGACTTTTTACGAGTTTATTAAGTTTGACAACTTCATAAAAACCTTGGAGAAGTCTTCCATGAACTTACGCAGCGGAAAAAAGTAAAATACTTGAGGGGCACCCAGAACTTTTTGAAATTGATCATCCTATTATTCAGGGCGGCATGCACTATGTAGGGTTTGCTGAGCTTGCGGCCGCAGTTTCCAACGCAGGAGGACTTGGAATATTAACTGGACTAACCCAGAGGAGTCCGATGGCCCTGGCAGATGAAATTCAGCGTTGTCAGGAGTTGACAAGCAAACCATTTGGTGTCAATTTAACATTTTTACCGACGGTTAAAGTCCCTGATTATCATGGGTATATCCGTGCGATAATTAATGGAGGTGTTAAGATTGTCGAGACTGCAGGTCGGAACCCTGAGCAGTATCTCTCTAAAATGAAGGCATCAGGGGTGAAAGTGATCCATAAGTGCACCTCGGTACGCCATGCACTCAAAGCAGAGTCAATAGGATGTGATGCGGTTTCGATTGACGGATTTGAATGCGGAGGGCATCCTGGAGAAGATGACATTCCAAATATGGTTTTACTGCCTCGGGCGGCTGAAGAACTGAGAATTCCTTTTGTGGCTTCGGGAGGAATTGCAGACGAGCGCGGTTTCGTGGCTTCACTGGCTCTTGGAGCTGAAGGTGTAAATATGGGCACCCGCTTCTTGGCAACGAAAGAAGCGCCAGTTCACGAAAATGTAAAACAAGCAATTTTAGCAGCATCAGAGCTTGATACTCGGCTTGTCATGCGACCCCTCCGCAATACGGAGCGTGCATTAAATAATGCTGCAGTGGAAAGGGTTCTGGAAAAGGAAACATCACTCGGTAGCAGTATAGTTTTTGACGATATCAAAGCTGATGTTGCTAATGTGTACCAAAAGGTGATGTCGGGTGGAGACATAAACTCTGGTGTCTGGTCATGCGGCATGGGTGCCGGACTGATCCACGACATCCCGACGTGTGCGGAGCTCATTAACAGAATTATCTCCGGGGCTGAAAAATTAATATCTATTAGGCTAATGAAAATTTTAGGCATGTAATCGAAAATACAAGTATGCAAATCTAGTATGTTAATAATATTCGAAAAAATGCAAACTAAATTTCCTTCTCTGAGTATCTGAACTACGCGTCAAAAGGAAAATCAGGATGATGTTCAAAGAAAAGCAACCTCCTCTCAACATGGACGATAAAGCTATAGAGACCTATAAAGCAAAATTACGCAG
>NZ_BAAHYZ010000053.1:0-11056 GCF_054657295.1 Desulfocastanea catecholica | reverse complement strand
TTTTGTTTAGTGTCAAAGTGTTCCATTGCTGGCATTTTTTTGGATCAACCCACCGTTCGATCTGATCAGGAACAATGTAAACCTTCGCCTACTTGGAGCAATCAAAGGCTGGTAGTGGTAGGGTTAAATAACAACGACGGATACCTTGCCCCCCGCCCCCAGAACCAGATAGAATTATCGCCCAGTACTACTTAGGAATGACGCAGCCTATACATAAATATGACATTTATCAAAATCCAATTTCCTTGACGCATAACGTCATACGTTATAGAATGTGAAGTATGATTAAATCTTTTCTATGCAGAGACAGTGAAAGGCTCTTTAACGACTACGATGTAAAAAAATTCAGGGGAATTGCCAGAAAAGCACGGATTAAGTTGGAAATTCTTAATGCTACAGTGTCGCTAGATGGCTTACGCGTTCCCCCTGGCAACCGTCTTGAGGTATTGAAGGGTGACAGAAATGGGCAATATAGCATTCGTATAGACTCCCAATGGCGCGTTTGTTTCAGATGGATAGATGGGAATGCTCATGATGTTGCAATAGTAGATTATCACTGAGGAAATAAATAATGGCAAAACGACTACCTCCAATAACACCTGGCGATGTACTTTTAGAGGAATTTCTCGAGCCAATGAGAATCTCGCAGGCCCAATTGGCAAAAAATCTCAACGTTCCGCCCAACAGAATCAATCAGATTGTCAATGGAAAGCGTGAGATAACAGCAGATACCGCGCTTCGACTGGGCCAGTATTTTGGCATCGAACCAGAATTCTGGTTGAATTTGCAACTTAGGTTCAATGTGAAAAAAGCCAAGGAAACGTCCGGAAAACAAATCGAAAGAGAAGTAAGTCGTTGCACGCCTGCAGTCAATAATACTGAGCATTCTTCTGCTTAAAGCCAGATCCTCACACAAACAAATTCGACTAACAGGGTTCAGGAATTGTCTCAACTTCTAAAATGCAGCTGAAACTCATGCTTACAAGTGAACATCTCTTGCTTTCAGAGGGTTCAGGTGTCGTCCAAGTCTGGAAATGTCTTCTATCTACCTTAATACCCCCGTATCTCAAGCGCCGTGGCCAAAATTCGAGGGCGTTCCGACAGATTCAAAATCCATCCGGTATGTAAGCCCCATGAATGCCATCGCGAAAAAAAATTAGCCACTGCCCTACACTTTCTCTGTCTCTCAAGTAAGGGCATAACCCACAACGAGGAGCTACAGCTCCATACCACTTCTTTTGATAAATCGTTGTTTTAAAGGCTGGTGCTATCTGTCTTTCGACGTAAGGAGGTGGATGAATAATTTTGCTCGGATTTGATTCCATTTTTGGTTCTTTCACGGGGTAACTAGTTATTCAGCTGATCTGCATATCTCATCACTAGGTGCGCGATGCCCTTCCTTCGGGCGGTTATAGCCCACAAAAGCTGTAAGGGGGAAAACACAACTGCATTGACTGACAGAGTGGCAAGCAAAGGCGCTTGCTGCATGGGCTGCGGGCTAAGTCTTTAGAAAACATATAAAAATGCAAAGATATATATTTATATTAATTTACATTTAATGAGATAATTAAATATTCTTTAACATTTTTAATACTCCATGGGATCTATATGAACTCTGACCGCTGTTTAGATCGAATATAGCTATGTTAACTCCGATCGCTGTCAAAACCGAATATGTTATATGGGCTTTTGAAATGTGAGGATTAGATAGATCTGTCCGATTTTAAAAATATGAACACCATTCAATTCAACCCAGGCTGGTTTTTTGCCTGCAAAAGCCCCAGCAACTCTTTAGCTGACACTTTTCCCGCAGTATCAGTATCTTGAAGCAGACTGTCGGCAAGGTCACGTTTCTGTTTATGCAGATCGACTATCTGCTCTTCAATAGAGTTCTTTACCACCAGGCGATAAATAGTCACCGGTCTTTTTTGGCCGATCCGATGCGCCCGATCCGACGCCTGGTCCTCGACGGCTGGGTTCCACCATGGATCCATATGGATGACATAATCGGCGGCGGTAAGATTAAGTCCTGCACCTCCCGCTTTCAAACTGATGAGAAACACATCCCCCCGGCCATTTTGAAAATCGGCTATGCGCTGTTTTCGGTCTTTGAGAGAGGTTGAACCATCCAGGTATTGATAGCTGATGTTCTTTGTCTCAAGATAGCGGCGGATGATTTCCAAATGACCCACAAATTGACTGAACACCAGCGCCTTATGATTGTTCTCCCGCAATTCCTGCAAAGTATCACCAAAGACCTTCAGTTTGGAGCTGGCAATTTTACAATCCGGCAAAACCAGACTCGGATTACAGCATAATCTGCGCAATTTCATGATTTCACTAAGGATGCGCAGATGTGTTTGTCCAGCTCCCTCATCACTGTGGGCATCGATATTTTCCAGAGCTTTTAAACGCTGGGCTTCATAAAGCAGCACCTCGTCATTGCTCATTTCAACTTCAAGGGTAATTTCAGTTTTAGCCGGCAACTCTTGCAGAACATCGCTTTTTAAACGGCGCAGAATAAAGGGACGTATCAGTTTACGTAAGAGGTTTCGCACCTCATTGTCCTGATCACGCTCAATGGGGATTGCAAATTTTTCATTAAATTTCTTAAAAGATCCAAGTAGACCAGGGTTAAGAAAATTAAAAAGAGTCCACAACTCACTGAGATGATTTTCAACCGGGGTACCGGTGGTAATGACTCTAAACTCTGCCTGCAAGTCCATTGCTGCTTTCGATCGTTTCGTTTGCATATTTTTAATGGCCTGAGCTTCATCCAGTACCACGGTCTGCCATTTGACCCCGCTAAGCAGTTCCGTTTCCAACGGTAGTAAGCCGTAACTGACTATGAGCAGGTCAAAAGCCTGCAGATTGTCTATGGTTTGCTTTCTATCCCCGGGACCAAAGACAATAGCATTTAAAGTGGGAGCAAAACGACCAGCCTCGTCCAGCCAGTTGGACGTGACGGATAAGGGCGCTACAATTAAAGTAGGACCATGGGATGCTCGCAGTAGAATAGCCGCTAATGCCTGAATCGTTTTACCAAGACCCATATCATCGGCCAGACAAGCGCCCACGCCCCAGTGGGAGAGCTGGGCCAGCCAGTAAAACCCTGTCTGTTGATAATCTCGAAGCGAGCCCTGCAGAGTGGAAGGAATCTGTGGTTTAGCCACTTCTTTAAGTCGTTTACAATGTTCCGTCCAGGCTTTATCGGTTTTCAGTTGTCCCATTTCTTCGGTGAGATCCTCAAGCGCGAGAGCAGCCAGGGGCGCAAAGCGTACCCCCTTTCCATGGCCTTCGGATAAAGCGTTCAGCTCATCGAGTCGCTTGCGTAACTGCGCGGTTATGCCAAGAAAAGTGCCATCATCTAGAGGAACAAACCTGCCGGTTGCCCGACTGAGCATATCCAGGAGCGTACGTAAATCCAAGGCAAGAGTATCATCTATCTGCAATGATCCGGTAGCTTTAAACCAATCCCTCTCCTGTTTAATCTGCATCGAAAAGCTGGTAAACGTTGTGTTTTTGCGAACTTTAAGTTTTTCACCCTGTGGCCATTCCAGTATTACCTCATCACCGCATTCTTTCAATTCCAGCAGTAATTCCAGTGCATCCTCCGGAGCATCCACCAGCCACTGATTTTCTATTTTTTCAAGATGGTGGAAGGTGGGACAGGACTGGAGAATTTTGTCTTGCTGTTGCTTCTCTTTATTAAAATCACGCACTGCCTGGATCTTTTCACCTTTAATTTCGGTCAACACGGTTTTCCCGCCCTTGCCGGGCCTAAAACTGGAACCTTCTGTTCCACAAGGTTTGACCAGAAACTCGAGGCAGATTCCCTCCTGATGAGGAATAATATGGGCGTGAGGGGTACAGTCGGCTTGAACGGTTTTACTTTTTGTCCCGTCACTTGCTGTCAGGTCGGAATGAATCGTGATAATCGACGACAAAGAATCCACAACTTCTCCTGCCAGTTTTTCACCGGAACTGGGGATAGCCAGTTCCTCACTCAGCAAATTTATAATTGCCTTTTGCTTATCTGAGCAGCGGATCAGTTTGAAGCGGGTAGGAGTATCCTTGACCACCATCATTTCATCACTGGTTCGGGCGGGAAAAACAGTCAGCTTCAACCGGCCATTTTCTTTCGTCAGCTGCATTTCCGGCTCAGCCGATACAAGTTCTACCTGTACGTCGGGTGAGTTTTCCAAAAAGAGCAACGGGTGGCCAACCAGGGCAGGAAGGGCAATCTCATTATCCATTATATATTCGGTTTTACCGTATTTATAGTAGGTTCGGTAGTATTCTTCCTTGATACCCCGGCATACCCGACGATCCTGTTCGGTAAGTCCCTCCATGATATGGTTATTCTGATAGAGATTTTGCAGAGCCACCGATCTGCCTTTGGTCCAGGTACCTTTTTTACTGATTACCTGGAGACGGGGGCTGATATGACAAAAATTATAGGTTTCGCTATGGTTAAACAACCAGATCAGCCGTTGATCAACCACTCGCTTCGCATCCTCTTTTGAGCCAGGCTCTACAATATGCAACAGAGCATGAAGGGTCTTTTCCCATTTCGGCTGATCCTTGACCAGACGAACACAGCTGACCGTGTTGCATAATTTGTGTAACTTTGCCGATAGATCGCGGTTTTGTTCCTTCTCATGGCCAAGAAACTCTAGCAAGGCGGATAATTCCGCTGCAAGCCAAGTATAGTTGTTCTTTTTAGCCTTATCCCTGGTGCAACTGATTTTTGAAATATTGTGTCCCGCCTCGGAGGGATTAGTCCATGCCCAAAAAAGATTACTGAGGAAAAAAGGCAGGGGGGCATCCGTATTGTCAAGTAACTCCCTGTCCGGCAGATGCAGTTCACCGCAAGCGAATCCCAGCCGATCTTCGAAGACTGGTCTCATGGCTTCCGTCATGGAAGAAAGCGGGTATTGATCGTTTTTTGCTATGTCGATATAGTTGATAGCTTTGTTGAGAGCTGTATTTCCACCGGTTCCGAGAAGGGAAAGCAGATGGAAGATTCCCGCATAGCTCTGTAGAAAACATTTTCGCTTACCGGTTCGCTTGTTAATATATCGTATACTTTGCTCAAAAAGCTCATCCGCCTTCTGGTGATTACCACTGATACTTTCCAGCCAGGCCGTGCGGCTGAGTTGTTCAGGTTTCAGATCTTCCGAAAGGTTTACTGCAAGTGAATGAGCAAGAGATTTATCACCACAAAGCAGGTGATAATTAATCAGCTTAATTGATGAGCGTTTTCCGAGGACTTCGGCAGGAAATGAGTTGAGGATGTAGTGGAGAATCTCCGTTGCGGGTTCCAGAAGTTCGCCTGTACGTTCCAGCAGGGACAGGGCGATTTCCAGCCTGATTTCCGGGTGTATTTTATCCATGATTTCCCCGGAAAAAGGGTTGCTCAGTATGGAGTGATACAGGTTGTTGTCTCGGTAATCGTCACGAAAATAATGATAGGCATAATAGTTTTCAATGGTATTGATTTCTTTTGTCGATTTATGGCTGAACAGGGCAATCTGGAAAGATCGAATAACCTGCTGATAATTTTCAAATGGATTAGTCTGTTTGGTTGTATCGGGCAGGGGGATATGTTTTTGGAGCACCGTTACCGTTTGCCGGAAGCTGTCCTCCAGCAACATATCCCACAGCGCCTCCCTGCGAATAGATTCAGGACAACTTATTCCCCTGGTCGTTTTGAACAGCATCCCTTTATTAATCAATTCCTGTTGTATGAGTTGCATGTTATTTGTGGTCAATTCCATGCCGTTGTTCTGCCGAAATCCCATATCGTTTAAGCAATCAAGCATGATACCAACTCTGCAATAATCGACATTGACCGTCATCATGTGTACCATGGCTTTTGGTAACGGAAGAAGGGCGTGGTACTCTGCTCTACGATTATTGATACTTTGGGTGATCTTCATTGAGGAGAATGCGTGGTTTGGGTTAATATACAGAGTTTAACATTTCCAGCCGGCAGAGAAAAGTAACAGAAAAACAGACTATTTTCAGGAGAAATATGAATCCTCCCATTACAACCAACCCAGCTTTAGAGGAAATGCTGGATGCGGAATATTTATCCGCGGATTTGAAAGAGCTAGCCGCTTTAATCTGTCCCAACGTGCCGTCCAGAAAAAATGAACGTCTTCAGGCAATCGTTCAAACTTTATTTGCAGATCTCCAGGGTATTTTTGATAGACTCCATCTAGCTGGTCAACAGGCCGTGTCGGAAACAGTTCATACCTGGAACGGAACCTTTGAATCCAGGATGTTTGTCAATAAATATGGATATTCTCCCTGGAGCAAGACGGAAGACAGGTATGGCCGGAAGATAGAGTTACTGGATCTTTTTCTGATCCGTGGTCGAATGGCATCCGATCTATTCAAAAAATTAAAAAGAATCGTATCTGAACCACCGGAAGATACAATCCGCTATACGGAAAAAGAAAAAGTATATGGTGAGGGGCTTACCGTCAGGGAAACAGCCAAGGCTGCTTTGGCCAATCTCGCCACATTTCTGAACCTTGCCGCCGATAAACAGATACGGGTCAGCGCCAAAACCGGTAAAGCCACCGAGGCCACAGTCAGAAAAATGACGGATTTACTTTATGAGCCGGATTGGTATGATGATCATGAAATCGGCCCCATGCAGCCTTTCGCCTGGCCTTTGCTGCTGCAGGGTGGCGGCCTTGCCAAGGCGGATGGTGCGTTTTTACAACTTACTCCGGCAGGCCGTAAGGCACTGAAGAAGGATTTGGCAGGTGGCATACAGACAGCATGGGAACGGTGGGAAAAAACAAAAATTATTGATGAATTTTCAAGAGTCACCGCAATAAAGGGACAAAAGTCAAATCGGGGCCGTACCATGACCGCTCCCGTAAAACGCCGATCAATGATCAACAATCTTTTGGAAGATCTGCAACCAGGACAATGGATAAGTATCGATGAACTTATCCGACTGATGCAGACAAAAGCCGAATACTCGTTTGAGATGGTTAATTATGACTGGAAACTCTATTTCCTTGATCAACAATATGGAAATCTTTCTTACAATGATACCTGGCCGCTTTTGCAACTGCGGTATCTTTTGATATATCTGTTTGAATATTGTGCTACCCTTGGACTTATTGACCTTGCCTATCAAGATCCCCGTGGGGCGAGAAGTGAGGATTACAGCTCATGCTGGGGAACGGATGAGTTGGAATATCTCAGCCATTGCGATGGGTTGCAGTATATTCTGATCAATGATCTCGGCGCTTTTGTCCTGGGTCACCACGATACGTATGAAACACGGAAGAGCGGTGATGATATATTTACCTTTGACAAAACCGATATGGTTGCAAGCGACACAGCGGCCATTCCGCCGGGGCTGGAATTGTATCTTGAAAAGATCGGTGAACGTACCGAAGTTGACAGGTGGCGGCTGACTATTGGTTCGTTGTTGACAGCGATTAACAGTGGCGAGAGTTTACCTGAAATCAGAAAGACTCTTGAAGCGTTATCGGCAGAAGACTTCAGTAGAGAACTTACGCAAATACTGGCGGAAGTTGAGCATCGGTCTACTGCTTTTGTTAATGTCGGCCGGACAACCCTGATAGAATGCAGTCCGGAAGCTCGCAAGCAAGCGCTGACAAATAAAAAATTAAGCGGTCTCTGTATGCCGGCTGGTGACAAGTATCTGGTCGCTGCCCCCGGCAAAGAACAGACACTCATCAAAGCACTTGAGTCTATTGGATTTGTTCTTGGCGTAAAATAAGCAAAGTCATTTATGAGCAATGCTGGACAAAACAAAATTGAACTGACTTCGGAGGAGATAGTGCGTAACTTGCGTCTGGCTGTTCATAGTCTTGATTGGTCCATGCGCACCAGAACATGTCTTGTTAGCGGGGGGATTGAATATGTCTGGCAGCTGGTACAGTGCAGTGAACGGGACCTGTTAATGCTTAAAAATTTTGGGCGTAAGTCGTTAAATGAAATAAAAGTGACATTGCAGTCATTTGGTTTTAATCTCAATTCCTCTCTTGGGCCCGAGGACATCGAAAAAATCAAGGATTTTCATCATGTCCCGGACAAGGACTACTTACGAGAGTGGCTGAGAACAACTGTTTTGGAACTCAGCTGCTTTCCACTCGATTTGTTCAGCAAGCGCCAGGAACAGATCCTTCGGAATCGAACCTGGGCCACCGCCGGAAGAATGACTTTAAGACAGCTGGCACAGCTGTTTGGGATAAGTAAGGCACTTGCGGGATCCATTGAAAAAACGGTTTTGAGTAAGCTTCAGAATCATTATATTGCAGAACTGGTGGACGTTAATTATCAGCTCTTAGCTGAATTTGCGGCACGTTGCAATTGTATTGAGTTCACTGACACCTGTTTTGACCTTGTCAATTTGTCAGCACAGGAAAAAATTATTACAGGCTCTCTTCTTGGCCTAGCAATCGATGGTCTTGTTGTTGACTGGGATCGATCGCGACTGATACTCAATGAGTATACTCCCCAGGATATTGCGGACCTTAAGCATTATTTTACACAATCAAAGGGAACGCTTTCCCGTCAATTTGTTACTAAAGAAATACTTAGAGGGCAACGGAGTAACGAGGATATTCTCAGTCTGCGGAACACTATCCACCATTTAAAATGGATGGATCCATGAGATTGATATACTCGGCCTGGGTGGTCTTACTTGTCCGATGCTGCACGAATATCTTTGATGAGCATGAAAAGGTGACGGTTGTCTGTCGGGGAGGGTACAAATCCGAAGTGCCGGTAGAACGCCGTTGCCGAAGAGTCTTTTGCATGAACGGCGAGCGCGCGCAACCCGATAATATCGGCAACTTGTAACGTGCGTCCTAAGGCATCTAACAGCAGTCCGGCACCGAAACTGCGGCCTTGCCAGTTGTTGTGCACAGCAAGACGTGCCAGAACGAGAAGCGGTATCGGATGACGTGGCATTCCCTTAACCACGCGCTCCGGCGCGTCAGTGTGTCGGACTTCACCGGCTACAATTGTGTAGTACCCAATTATCGTCTGGTCGCTTAAGCCAACGTAGGTTTGCGATGAGTTCATTTGCTGCGCTTGCAGCGCATGGCGAATGAGAAACCGATCAAGTTCAGGCTGACTACAGGTAAATTCTTCGACCGCATGCTTTCGTTGCAACTTTTCTATGTGCAAAGGATTTGTCAAGGTTTGGGGTCAAAGACAGATGGTTCGCGAAACAAGCGTTCAAGACGGGGGTGACGGCGAGGCGGCGCGTCGAGCGCATTAACGAAAGCGTACCAACGTTCGGCATCGAGCGTAAAGACAGTCCGATCCGCCAGCCGTTCTTCGGCCTCGCTCAGCGCTGTATCAAGAACGAATTCGCTCACTGATTTACGCGCTGCTTTGGCCGCTGCTTGCAAGGTTTGTTTAGCAGACCGGCTAAGCCGCAGATCAAGCTTTTCTGTTCTGTTGGTTCGTGGAGTAGTCATAGTTTAAGTCTAGCAAGTTGCCGGACAATGTCAAGACAATTCTCAAAACAGATTGTGATGTCAGATGGAACATCAAGCACTTAGCTGTCATGATGATAAACATTAAACAAAAAAATGAACGATCAAAATGTCCTATTTTTCAGTCCATCGCAATCTTGAGTGTAGTAAGATATCCTTTGGCCATTCTCTGCTGGAAAACACACATCATAGGTAAAGCTTTTCCTGACCTTTTTGAAACCATCATGTTAAAATGGATAGGAATTACATGGACACCGATCTGCTGTCAAAGTCGAATATAGATAGATCGGCTTTCGGCTTCCCTGGCCACCACCCTCCTATCTGATTTTATTCCTGGAGTTTTCCGCTGCGCTACAACCACCGCCAACAAATTACAAAGGGTGTGTTGGCCGGCGCGATCCTCCACCCTTGTAACTGCGAAATATCACCTACCCTTAGGTCTCTTCTTTTCCTACTGCCCTTTCTCTCTTTCAAAATTGCGTGGGGTATGCACCTTCCGGAACCGCACAACAGTTCCGGAAGGTGCATACCCCACGCAGCAAAATCTGTTTATATGATGAATGTCGTTTTTAGCTAGGTGCGCGATGCCCTTTCCTCGGGCGGTTATAGCTCACAAAAGTAGCAAGAGGGGAGAAACAACTGCATTGACGAATAGAGTGGCAAGCAAAGTACGCTTGCAAAAAATAAATAAAGGGCAAAAAAAGCCCCTCCTGAACTCGCCAAAGCTACCGGAGGGGCAACCTTTAAACCTACCAAGGAATTAAAGGTGGGGAAACAATATCTCTCCCGTGTCTTTTTGTCTATACCTTAACCTGTGAATACAAACATGTTACGTGTCTTTATTTGAGTGCAAAAAATATAATTTAAAATTAAATAAATTAATTTGTGTGTTGATTAAAATGATATAACAAATTACATTAATTGATGTCATTTAATACATTAATATTTCTTTTAAAGAGACCAAAAGGGGCGATATGATCATCACCATAGGGAACAGTAAGGGCGGCGTTGGCAAAAGCACTATTGCTTGTAATCTTGCGTGTATGGCCGCAAAGGAAAACAAAAAAGTTTTGCTGGTTGATGCGGACCCTCAAGCGTCGAGCCTGAATTTTAGGTCGATTCGAGAAGCCGACGACATAAAAGCGACAGCAATTACCACCCCCACTCTTCATAAGGACCTGAAGGAATTTACCAATTTTGATTTGATAATAATTGATTCTGGAGGACGGGATTCGGTTATTTTCAGGTCGGCTATTTTGGCAGCAGACATACTCATTATTCCAGTTTTACCCTCGGTCTATGATATTTGGGCAACCTCAGACACTCTCGATATTGTACAAGAAGCAAAGATTTTTAATGAAAAACTGATAGCTAGATTTTTGCTTAATATGGTTATGCCAAACACCATTATGGCGCGTGAAGCGCTCCAAGCTTTGGAAGAAAAGAAGGAAATTCCGATTTTAAAATGTCAGTTAGGCGCAAGAAGCTCTTTTAAGAACGGTTTAATATCCGGGCAGGGAGTCATTGAACACGCCCCCAAATCGAAAGCAGCC
>NZ_BAAHYZ010000052.1:0-11474 GCF_054657295.1 Desulfocastanea catecholica | reverse complement strand
AGGCTGATATTGTCCATCTTTTTGGAGAAGAAAACTCGCAAGACCAGCAAAAACTTAAGTCTGCCTTCTTGGGGTTGTAAGCCGGAATCCCAGAAAATTCCGTCCACCATCGCGCTCGTCCCACTATACCCCCGTAGCGTCGTTCTTGGTGCTCACATCACTTGACGCAGAGGCGCTCGCTGTGCGCCTTGCATGCCTGACGGCTTTTCTGATGGTACTGCGGCTACATTCCACCGTTTTTTGAACGATGCTCCAGGAGCTACCGCTGGTGAGCAACCGATTGATGGCAGCATACTGCGTTTTATCGGCCTGCCGCCCCCGATACTTGCCAACTGCTTTGGCTTTGTCAATACCTTGAGCTTGTCGTTGTCGGCGTTGTTCGTAATCACGTCGAGCGATGGCCGCCAGCATGTCCAGGAGCATGTCATTGATTGCGCCGAACATGCGAGCATCGTATTCGTTTTGCTGAGGGGCCAGATGTTGCCAGGTTGTGGGGACATTCACCGCGACGATGCGCACCTCGCGTTCCCGAATGAGCCTTTTTAACGTTTCCCATTCGGCACCCGCCAGACGTGACAGGCGGTCCACATCTTCGATCAACAATACGTCATGCGATCGACTGTCGGCGAGCAACCGGAACAGTTCAGGACGATCCAGGCGTGCCCCAGACTCATTCTCTGCGTAGTAGTTGCAGACACTGACGCCTCGCTCACGTGCAAACTGATCCAGGATACTTCGGGCACGTTGAGCATCCTGTTCATCGGTTGATGCACGCAGGTAGGCTCGGACAAAGAAGGGTGTAAGTGCATTTAGGGTCATTTTAGCGAACCGGTCTGTTTAAGGTTCATTGATATTCTATAGAGTGCCATATTTTGCTAGTTCGACAAGGGGGTACTCTATTCGAACTTGACAATGCGGCGGATCACATTAAACTAAGTTTAATGAACCAAGTATAATCGAGGAGTCACTATGCAGACATATAATATTCACGAGGCCAAAACCCATTTATCTCGGCTGGTGGCGCAAGCCGCTAAGGGTGAGCCGTTCGTCATCGCCAAGGCCGGCAAACCGTTGGTTAAGGTTATTCCGCTCAATGCACCGGATCCTTCCCAGATCAAACGGTTTGGCTTTATGGCTGGTCAAATCAGTGTGCCGGATGACTTCGACCATATGGCCGAAGCAGAGATAGTGAAGATGTTCGAAGAGGGTGCATGAAGCTGCTATTGGACACTCACCTACTGCTATGGGCAGCACAAGGCATTGAACATCTACCATCGGATGCCCAGATGCTGATGAGCGAACCTGAAAACGAATTATTCTTCAGCGTCGCCAGTCTGTGGGAAATCGTTATCAAATGCGGATTGGAGCGCGAAGATTTCAAGGTGGATCCACGCGTACTGCGACGTAGCCTATTGGACAATGGTTACCATGAATTGCCGATCCTCAGTGAGCATGCGGTAGCCATCGGCGCCTTGCCGCCAATCCATAAAGACCCCTTCGATCGCCTACTCGTCGCGCAGGCAATTGTCGAGGGCATAACGCTACTGACGGCCGATATACAGGTGGCCAAATATCCTGGACCGATACAACGCGTCTAGCAATGGCAGGGAAAAACAAGCTGCTGACAGTGCTATCGGAAGCTGAACAGTACGCTTTGTATGGCTTGCCAGACTTCGATGATGCCCAACGACTGGAGTACCTGGCATTGACCGAAACCGAACTGGCGCTTGCCAGCAGTCGACCTGGACTTCAAGCCCAGATCTATTGCGTCTTACAGATCGGTTACTTCAAGGCCAAGCATACCTTCTTCCGCTACGACTGGAACGAGGTCGAGGACGATTGCGCTTTCGTGCTGAGCCGCTATTTCCACGGCGAGGCTATCGAGAGCAAGCCGATCACTAAGCACGAGCACTACACCTTTCAGAGCGACGGCAAAATGATCGACTTGGATATGCTCGTGGCGGGACTGGAGTTGGGATGACGGAATTTTCTTGGGTTCCGGCTTACAACCCCTTATTGGCAATTAATCTGAGTCCATAAGCAATCTGTTTGCGAGCCTACGCGTTCTTGTTTGCAAGCCGCTACAGTTAAAGTGAACTCCTTTATAGCAATACCTTGTCACCTTTTGGGAGATGTATGATATGCAAGGGGGTAACATATTGACTACCCACGGAAAAGATTAACTTGCTGAGTTCGGGAAGAAACTGGTTATTGCTAGCCAGTGGGTGCGTGCCTGCAAATGGCATAATTCCGGTCGCGGTAGGAATGCAGGTTACCCTGCACCCCCGCGCAGATCCTAGTGTGCGCTCCTAACGCACTGGGCTCCTCTCTCGTGTGTTTGGCGTCAAAGCGATGCAAAGGTTGGGTTCCATTAAACAAAGGTACCCGTTATTCCTTAATTTATTTGACCATCATAAGGGCTGACGCTGATGCATCCGGGATACGGCTGAAGTGCAAGTACGAGAAGGGTGGCGACGAGTTCTACTTCACAATTCTGAGTACGGAGCGTCTTTTATGGATGTCTTCTTCTTTTTTTCTTTGAAAAACTGCACGAAGCGCGGCTTTACAGATAATTTCCGGCCGATCATCGCCACGCCAGTAAGCGGTTGCATCGTGGAACGCCATTTCGTCCATTTTGTGGATGACGTATTGCGCGCATGCAAGATCTTGCGAGTAGGGATGCAGGGCCTGATAGATATTCTCGCCCTTTTCCGTCGTGTACATTTCCAGAAGGCCAAAGATGTCGTCCATGACGATTTTATGCTTCATGACCTGCCGGGCAACCAGTTTATCAAGTTCCGGGCCGGCATGTAGCCGATCGATCATCAACATGTCCATAACTGCTCCGGAGTATAGAAGTGAAACTAAGTTAAACTGAACTGTTATAAGATACTTTGTTTTTTATTGTTAACACAGACGCACCGTTCACGCAACACGAACGGCGGATACAGTTTTTTTTACAAAGGAAGATGGTGATATTACATGATTGAGCCCGGTATATTGAAACGACAGGATGTATACGTCTCTCCCCTTCAAAGTGAACTCCAATGGCTGAATTCAAAACTTCCGCTCATAACGTGCTTCCTTTACCGGTCACATGTTCCGCCCTTCGGCTCTAACTTCCCTGTCGCTTTCCGGTAGTCTTACCCTCGGATACGTCACCGCATTCTCATCGGCTACCGATTTTATACCTACTATGGCTTCTTCTGAAGACCCTCTGTCCATAACGGCCACATTGCTGTGTCGCTTAGGGTTTGGCTGTCGTAGTTACAGCGGCCCAGCTCAGACGGTCCTTCACCGGGTAAGAGTACGTACTTTCCCTGCCCACTCACCTCCCATACTCCACGGAATACGGAAAGGATATCGGGCTTCGGCAGTCTTGGGTACCTCGCCCTTTCCGTGTAGCCTTCCAGATGTTCACATCGAGTTTGGGTTACAGGTTTGACTCCAGCTTCCTTCAGATCCCTCATTGGCTCTCTTTCACCGTGTTGTCCCTCCTCGGGCATATCAAAAGAGTTTCTTCGGGCACCCTTGCCTTTGCCTACATATTCCCTCCTTTCAGGGGTTATGACTGGACTTTCACCAGTAAGTTCGTAACCATGCCAGTCACACCAAGATCAAGCCCTACGCCCGCTGACTCGGCTTTGACATGGCGGCCGGAATACGACGGGCTTGGAAATGGCGAAGTCGATGGGGCGGCACAAGCCGCATCCGGCAGGGCTCGGGCTAAGAGGCTCAATGGATTTCAACTAACAACCACCGCCGGAAATTCCATTTCCAACTGAAGTCAAACAACTCGACACTCAGAGGCTGCTGTTCGAATACATTCTGCTTGTCACTCGCAAGCCCAAATCCTACCAAGCCTAATCGATGAGGGTGTTTTTTCACGAGCGCTTCTTCCTCACGATTGATAGCACAGGCGGCTTCATATTATGACGCCTATTTCTCGGGATTCGGCGGAACCACTAGAACCGGCTTTTTCGAATTGCGCAGGACGTTTTTGATGGTCGTCCCGATAGATGTCCCGGTGAGAAAGCCTTGGTGGGCACCCATGACGATAAGGTCGCACTTGTATTTTCTGGCATTGGTGACGATTTCCTCGACCACATCGCCGTCGGTGATCACGATTTCTCGGGATTGATACCCGCAGTTATCGCCTTCGATACCGGCCTCGACACAGAAATTTTGCAACATCTCATGGATCATCCTACTGTCTGATTTCTTGCTAATTAGGGTCTCCCGTGCGGTTTTTTCGTGTGCTGCCTTATATTCCTTCCATTTATCATTGCCCAGAATCGAATGCAGACTACCTTCCGCATAATTCGGTATTTTTTCAAAAACATGAAGCAGAACTAGGGTGGCCTGATAGCGGATGGCCATGGACGCTGCGAATTCGAAGGCTGGCCGACAATTTTCGGTGAGATTCGTCGCAAAAAGAATAGATGAAACGGGTTTCATAATGGCAATTCCTTCCTCAGAATGATGATTTAATTGATGGACTTGTAACAACTCAGCCTTCAGGCGTTTGGCGCCCATGACGGCTCCCATACCGTTATGTGCGGCTACATGGCCATGATCACCGACAATACAGGCAAATCGAACCAGATTTTCACCGGCAGGGCCAATGGAATAAACGCTGCTTTGTTTTTGACGATTCTTTTCACTGTATCTTCAGTTTCTCAGGTAGGTATCATTACCGATTAAATTTTCAACATCATAAATTTTTGCCGTACTATGCTGAATATACAGGTAACACCACTTTTTTGCCTGACCTTGAACAATGGTACTATCAAATCCGGCAAATTTCAGATAAACACCCAAGAACCCGTTGGTCTGAGAAGTTCCTGCCGGATTTGTTGCCGCCCCTTTGCTGATTACGCTGAAAATTCCCAAGCCTCCTATTATAGTTCCACTTATGAGCTGGGATAAATGTATTATAGTAGTGCCAAAGAATTTTTGCGTTGGTTTATGTTGTTTAAATTAAAAGATATTAAAAAATCAACTGATCAAAGATCAGTTTAAGACGATTATATTTTTGTGTTTTCATTTTTATCAAGTAAGGCATTGTTTTTCAGCCGAACATCTTCGGCAGGAACAAAACAATATCCGGAAAAGTAATGATTAAAATAATAAGAATCAATTCAACGATTAAAAAAGGAACAATTCCCACAAATATTTTCTGCATCGGGATGTCTTTAAACAAACCGTTTATAACAAAAACATTCATGCCGACCGGTGGCGTAATCAGAGCCACTTCAATAACCATGACGATAAGAATCCCAAACCAAATAGGGTCATAATTGAGACTGACAATCAATGGATAAAAAATGGGAATGGTCAGCAAAATCATGGAAAGCGAATCTATAAAACAACCCAGTATCAGATACAAAAATATAATAAGCAGCAATATAACCATTGGCGGCAAATCAAAAGCGCCGATATATCCAGCAAGCTCCATGGGGATTGTGGTAACGGCAAGAAAGGTGTTAAACACCAAGGCGCCGATTAAAATTGTAAAAATCATACCACAGGTTTGAATGGAGTTGACAAGCGCCTCTGTAAATCCCTTCCAGGACAGCCTTTTTCTGGCCAGGGATAATAAAATCGCTCCAGAAGCGCCGATAGCCCCGGCTTCTGTCGGTGTGAACCAACCCAGAATAAGACCTGCAATAATACCAAAAACCAAAACGATCATTTCTATCGACTCAAGAGAAATTTTGACCTTTTCTTTTAAAGTAAATGTCTCTTCAATAGGCTTGGCAAGTTCCGGATTCATCCGGACACGGATATAGATCATGATGATGAACATCAATGTAAGTAAAATTCCCGGCACGAGACCGGCAATGAACAATTTGGTGATAGATTGTTCAGTAATGATGCCATAAACGATCAAAATTCCGCTGGGCGGGATCAGGATCCCAAGCCCGCCGCCAGCTGCCACGCATCCGGTCGCAAGACCGACATCGTATTTGTATTTTCGCATCTCCGGTACGGCAACAACACCCATTGTCACTGCTGTAGCAATACTGGAAGAGCTGGCTGCCGAAAAAAAAGCGCAGGCCCCGATTGTAGCAGAGGCAAGTCCTCCGGGAAACCGGCCGATCCATACATGTAAAAGTCGAAACAAGTTGGAAGCCAATTCCGATTTAAGACAGATAGATGCCATTAATAAAAAAAGGGGAATCACACTGAAATCATAACTAGAAATAACTTCATAAGGAGTTGTGGCCAGAATATGCAGTGCTGCACCCGTATTGATCAGACAGGCAGAACCGACAAAACCGACAAGTAGCATTGTAAAACCGACGGGTTTTCCAAGGGCAAGTAAAAACAGCATTATACACATGGCAATTATACCAGTTGCTATGGGAGTCATTTTTTAAATCCTTTTCTGAAAGAGGCGATTATATTCTTGAGTATGCAATAACAAAGGATCATTGTTCCAATTGCCCAGACAATCTTGAAGGGAAATGTGGGAATTCCGACCACCATGGTTTTTTCGCCATTTATTGCAGCATGCAACGCCTCTTTAGATACTGCCCACGAAAGGAACCCCACCCCGATCAGGCTGAGTGTTAATGTGAATCCATCTAAAATGGATTTTATTCGGGAGGGCAACTGCATGACCAAAATTTCCACCGTAACATTTCTTCTTTCTTTTTCAGTATATCCCAGGGCAATTCCTCCCAAAATGACTCCGGACAGCCCTGCGATCTCAAATGATCCCATTATCGGGAAATCAAAAAACAAACGGCCGATAACATTTGCCGTTACAATCAGCATCATGGAGATAAGTGACATGGATGCCAATATCAAAAATATTTTAAATATATAATGCTCCAATAATTTCAATTGATTCATGTATTATCCCTCTCCTTGCACCTTCTATTTCCTATAAGATTAACCCTTGTGGTGTATTTAGCTGTTCTTGATATGGTATTTTTAAAAATTAATTTATGGAAGAAACATTACCAGACAACGACATCCATCAGTGATTTGACATTCCCAAGTTTTTCGAGTCCTGATACCATCTTTACCAGCCTGTCTGCATTTTCCTTTGGCATTGGCTTTTCTACTTGCTGGAGCAGGCAATCTCTGAATTTTCGCTCACAATGTTCAAGTGTCAGCGGTTTTTCAGGAGAACCCGTGGGCTGATTGACCTGTTGGCTATATACATTCCCATCTTTGAGGATAACTTTCACACGACCGGGCTCAATATCATCACCCCGGGTTAAATCCGGATCAATTTCAACACTGATTTTTCCCGCCACATCCAGGACAGCCGGGTCCTTGATTGCTTCCGGTGTAAAATCATCCAGTCCTGCTCTTCTTTTTACCAGCACCGTAGCAACCCCCCAGGGAGCACTGAACTGACTGTCAACAAAATTACGCGGCTTGGCTTTTATCTCCACAGGAGAACACAGCAGCCCCCAGGTGCCGTTGCCGCAGAACATTTCTACGGATTCAATATTTTTCGGCAGGATATCGTGAGTATTGACCAGTGACATGGCGGCATCAATAAAAGGATGGACGCCACGACAGCAAGGATATGGCTTAATACTGACATTCAAAGTCTCGAATCGGGACCCCAGATCTTCAACCAATTCTTCCCTGGAGTAACAATTGTCATGATAAACCTTATAAAGCCCAAACAAGCCTTCCAGACAATTTTGAGCACCGGTAATTCCTTTTTGGGACATGAATGCAGAAGCAATGCCTCCCCTCACTGCAAATCCAGGCCCCATACGTTTAGTCAAGACACCATCACTAACGCATTGTGCATTACCGGCTGTCTGATGATAGGCAATGCCAACGGCACTGACAATCTGTTCTTCGGTTAACCCCAACATCCGACCAGCAATTGCTGCAGAAGTAATATATCCGTATAAAGAGGTCTGATGCCACCCATAGGGAATGATATTCTCACCAGGCCGGGTGGCAAGCCCCAATCGACAGATAAAATCCGTTCCCAATGCAATCGCCGCAATAAGCTCTTTGCCGTCCACACCACCCAGAAATTCAGCCATGGCCAGTGCGGTGGGGATAGCAACAACACCGGGATGCATAATGGCTGCTTCATGAACATCATCATAATCCAAGGTATGCGCCATGGTCGCATTAAGCTGCGCTGCCATTGGGGCCGGCAAACGATTTCCCCAGCACAGAACACTGCTTTGAGGCGCGCCTCCCCATTCAATCGATAACTCCAGAAGTTCTTTTACACCGGGTTTGGATGATCCGCCCAATGCAACACCAAAATAATCTAGAATTTGTTTTTTTGTAATATCTACAACTTTTCCCGGAAGGTCTTCATATTTGATCTGTTTAAAGTTTTTGGCAAATAAAAAAGTCGCGTCCATTATTACTACCTCCATTAAAATAATAAATTAAACTATCTGATTTTGCCTTTACATCAGCTTTTAATCTTTCCATGACAATTAATATCTGCTTCGGGCGTTTTATAACCCGGTTGAAATTGATTTACTTGACAAAAGCCGCTAGGAAAAATCGATTTTTTCTATTTGAAAACAAATAATTACATAGGAGGACACCATGAATTCACGTAAATTTTATTCTGCCCACGCCGCGTCAAGAAGTCGGCAATCAAATCAACAAGAGCGGTGCGAAAACAGCTGTAAAACCGGTATTGCAGTTAAGATCATCCAACACCGGTTCTGAAAATCCGAGAAAAATTCATGCCATCAAGAACTTTTCGGAACAAAGTGAACAGGCCAGGTCTCAGGGCATACCCCTTCTTGTCTCAAAGCTTTACAATCAGCTGAATTTTTCCAAGGACTGCTAAAATGCCATAGTCTTTACTACCACTGATACCTGACTGTTCTCCGCAACTAGTTTTTCATATTTTGGGCATTATAGAAATCTGCACGCTCAAGGGCATAATTCATCAGTTTGGTTCCGGGAAAGCCTTTTTTATCGAGTTCGGCTGCAATACCATCAAAAACGGGCTGGAGTTGGGCTTCCCATTTTTTCATTTCTTCGGCAGGAAGATCGATAAATTCAACACCACTGTTTTTGAGATAATCAATGGCTGTTTTCAGCTCTGTCTTTTTGGTATTTATGAAATCATCTTTGCCCATCTGCATCGAATTATCGATAATTTTTTTATGTTCAGGTGATAGCTTATTATAGGAATTTTTATTCATGGTTAAGAATACAAGCCCTGGACCTGTTGAAAACCTGGTGACATATTTAATTTTTTCGCCAATTTTATAATCATAGACACCACCCATGGAAGTTGCGGCTCCTGAGACCATTCCTTTGTCAATGGCTACAATCCAGTCAGCTGAGGACATGGATACTGGAATTGCTCCCAATTGCTTAATAATTTCTGCTGTCTTTGCAGTGGGTATTCTAATCTGCAAGCCTTCCATATCAGCGATTGTATGCACCGGTTTTTTGATTGTGACAATCCGATTCGGATCAGCGGTTGTTAGCCAGATTAGTTTAAAATCTTTCCATTGATCAGCCCAGAGTTCTGGAAATTCCTTAAATATGTCCTCTATGATGTTAAGGCAGCTATCGTAGTCCTGACCTCGAATCATCTGGGCTAAAAACATGGTGGGCTCAAATCCGGGCTCAGGTTTATAGACAAAAGAGGCACCAAGATCAGCAATACCCATTTTGACCCCACTTCGCATATCCGACGCCGCAATCAGCGTATTTGAAGGATAATGACGAATGGTGAGCGTTCCATGGCTGTCTTCTTCAATTTTTTGCACCCATCGCTCCAAAGATTTTGCAGAAGTTGATCCCGGTGGAAAAAGACTGGCCATGGTTAGTTCAACTGTTTTAGCATAGCCGTTTGTAACATGGAAACCAACGAGCAAGCAAATACTGACAATAGACATAAATAAAGCGGGTTTTACACGTCTGTTCAATAGTAGATGCTGGGTATCCAATAAGGTCTTTATCATTTCTTTCTCCTTTTTAACTTTGTGTTATCCTGAAAAATTCAATTAAAAACAATATTAAAATTTGCGGATATATAGAGAAACCACCCCCTTTAAAAAGAATAGCATTAATGAGTCTTTGTTTTTTTGAGCCCTGACAATGGTTATAAATCACCAAACAATGACATACTTGTTTTTTTGACTTTGATACGCCAGATCAGTACAATGAAAAATAAAGCGACTGTCAAAACTGTTAGGAATGCCTATCTTAATGCGTTGTTTTTATTTGAATTTATTCCGTTTTGCTTGGGCCTCGTGATAGTTGAATCTCCTTTTTCTATTACATGATAGAACTTGGCAATCTTTTGGATTCTTTCATGATTTGTTGAGCCCGTCAGGGCATGACCGATATTGGATCATATTTGCGGATAGTTTTTTAAAGGCGTTACCCGTTCAATCAAATTTAATACAAACCAGTTTGACCTGAGTGTAATCTTTTATCCCTATGATTCCACCTTCCTTGCCGATACCGCTATCTTTGAATCCATCCCAAGGCAGATCCGGTGTCAGTACCTGGGTGTTAATATTGACTGTTCCGGCATGCAGTTGGTCAACCAGCTTCATGCTCCGACCAACATCTTCTGTGAATACTCTTTTCTTAGGTTTCGCTTTAAAATTTTACCTTGCGGGCTTTTTGGAAGAGAATCAACAAAATCAAATGATTTTGGGCTCTTATAACTGGCCAGGTGTCGCTTGCAGAAATCCTTCAGTTCCTTATCGGTAACGGATTCTCCCGGTATGAACACCACGATCGCATGGACACGCTCCACCCAGTAAGAATCGGGTACTCCGATAACCGCAGCTTCCAACACCGCAGGATGCCGGTACAAAACCTCTTCGACCTCCCTTGGGTAAATATTTTCACCGCCGGAAATAATCATCTCTTTTTTACGGTCAGCAAGATATATATTGCCTTCATTGTCATAATACCCCACATCACCAGTGTAGAGCCATCCGCCGACAATAGTTTCGGCTGTTATTTCAGGTCGTTGCCAATATTCCTGCATCAGTGATCGGCTTTTTATCACAATTTCCCCTCTGTCACCCAGACACACATCTTTGCCGTCAGGATCAACAATCCTTACCTGCACTCCAGGGACAGGTTGGCCGCAAGAGGCAAGCACCTTCTGGGCCTCAGCAGGTTTATCCAGCACCTGGTGCGCTTTTTGGCTCAACGTGGACACCAGGGGTCCTGACTCAGACTGTCCGTAGGCCTGAATGAAAATAGGTCCAAATCGCTCCATGCCTCTTTTCAACACTTCCACCGGCATGGGCGAGCCGGCATACCAGATGAGTTTCAAACTGCTCAGGTCATATGTGTCAAAATCGGCGAGGCTCAACATGCTCACCAGATTGGTAGGGACAATATGAATGTCTGTGACTACTTCATCTTTTATGATTTGCAGCATGGATGCCGGGTTAAAGGCTCGTTCCGGGAAAATGATGTTTGTGCAATGGCCGTAAAAAAAGGCCATCAGGTAGCTGGCCCCCGCGACATGGAAT
>NZ_BAAHYZ010000051.1:0-11813 GCF_054657295.1 Desulfocastanea catecholica | reverse complement strand
CCGATTTCCTCATCAACACCCCAGACAGGTTCTAAGCCGGGACACCCTGTTAAATGAAATCTGGGGCATCATCACCGTTTACGGGGTCGGTTATCGGTACACCGGAACGGTTATCGGCACGCCATCAAATAGCAGGGTGATACCAAAGTAATTTTAAATTTCCCGTCATATTTTGTTCCATTCTTTGGTATTTTTCCCATTGGGAAAGAATGAAATCCGTCCGAAACAGGTAATTCCCTTTGATGATGATTTTGAAAATTTTTAACTATGTTTGTGACAGGCATTGGGTTCTGTGGTTGATGACGGCGTTAAGGCAGATGCGCAGCCAGGGGCTGTAGGCATAAGGAACCGTTCTTATCTCCTTTGCTAATCGGGTCAGTGACATCCATTTCCAGTCACACGCTTCCCGAGGATTAGGTATGGGGGGTGCGTCACTTTTTCCCATAAAGACATGATCAAATTCATCTTCAATGAGGCCGTTGCCCACATCTGCACGATAGCCAAAGGTAAAGGCAGGTTCCAAGGAGCAGGTTATGCCCATCTCTTCATCAAGTCTTCTTTCAGCGGTTTTTTGGGGCTGCTCACCGGGCCGGGGATGGGTGCAGCAGGTGTTGGTCCATAGGCCCGAGGCATGATATTTCTCCATGGCCCGTTGTTGTAACAGCAGTTCCCCCTGGGAATTGAAAATAAATACCGAAACAGCCAAATGACGATTGCCGCATTTATGGGCTAAAAATTTTTCCTGGGTTCTTAAAGAACCATCCGGAGCCCTGAGGGCAATGCCCCTATGATTGACCAAAATAACCCTTTCTTGGTCTTTCATGATGCACCTCCTTGAAATCGAACAGCAACGGGACGGGTATGGGGACGGGTATGGGGGCTGGATTCTCCATGCCACCGCTGGAACAGATTATGTTCAATGCCCATGTAATCAAAAATTTTACCTATGCTCTGGTCAATGATATCATCAATGGTTTTTGGCATATGATAAAAAGATGGCACTGGTGGAAGAATATGCGCGCCCATTTCCGCTGCGGTGATGAGAAGCCTTAAATGCCCTCTGTGAAGGGGGGTTTCCCGAAAGAGAAGCACAAGTTTTCGCTTCTCTTTTAACGTCACATCGGCGGCTCGAACCAAAAGGTTTTCCGTGTAGGAATTGGCAATACCGGAAAGTGTTTTAACGGTGCAGGGAGCGACAATCATTCCCTGGGTGAGAAATGAACCGCTTGCGGGTGAGGCGGCGATGTTTTTATGATCATAGCATATATCGGCAAGGGCAGACACTTCATCGGGGGTATAACTGGTTTCGATTTTAATATTGAGTTTTGCGGCCTCAGATAGAATCAAGTGGGTTTCATACTCCATGGGTTGAAGATATTCTAATAATTTTATGCCGTATATGACCCCGCTTGCCCCAGACATTCCTATAACAATACGTTTTTGCATTCTGTCTCCTCTTTTCCGGGGATACGCCCCAGGCGTTTGAATAGTCAATTATTCATCCTCCGTGATAAAAAGCGGCGGAAGGCGACATCTGGAGTGGACTATCAATGAGCCTGTTCATGTAAAAGCTGTTTTGTTCGATTTAAATTGCCATTTCAGCATATGGCTGAACCATTGGGGACGCATACCATATTTGCTGAAATCACTGCCTTCGTAATCGTAAAAACGTCATTTAGTAACAGGCTCATGGATAGTTTTACTACTATATGTTAAATACGATTTATGACAGTTCGCTGTTGTCCAAAAACCGTTGGATATCAACATCTTTAAAAGGCGCTCTCTCAAATCTTTTTTTCATGGAAAATGGCACAGTGCAATCAAAAATGGTTTTACAGGAGATACCGGGCGATGGAATGCTTCTGCTGAATTCCGGTTGCTGCGAAGGATCCAGGGGATGGCACCTGACGCCGGGAATGAACACCGTACTTACATCTCCCTGGTATCGGGTGGTCATGGCCCATAGCACATCGTTGGTGTTGAACAGATCCACGTCTTCATCCACAAGAATGACATTTTTCAATTCGGAAAAAGCGGCGAATGCCATTAATGCTGCCTGGCGCTGCATTCCTTCATGCACTGGCAACTCTTTCTTAAATTGAAGAATGGCAAGGTACTTGCCACCGCCAGCGGGATGACAATAGACATTGAGCAGGCGACCCGGCATGCCGTCTTCCACCAGATTGAAAATGCTGGCCTCGGTGGGCAGACCTGCCAGGTTGACATGTTCCTCCCCAGGCCCGACAAGCGTTTGAAGAATCGGTTTGATTCGATGGGTCACTGCGGTGACTTTGATAACTGGCAACTCGGGTTTTGATGGACCCATGTACCCTGGAAATTCTGGCATGGCATTTCCGGAATTGGTGTTGATATCTTCCCGGATACGTTCATTGGGCAGGATTTCACCTTCAATGACGATTTCTGCATTGGCAATGGCCTTGGCATTGACGCTGACACAATCTACCAGCTCCACTGGTCGATTTCGAATACCACCGGCCACCTGCAATTCATCGTATCCCAGGGGCGCCGTGGGTTGTTCAAAACAAGAGGCGATATAAACGGCTGGATCCAGTCCCATGTTAATGGTGATGGGCAGGGGTTTGCCCATTTTTTCTGCCTTCATGCGGAACTGATCAATGTGTCGACCGGGGACAAAATAGATGCTTACTTTGTCCGGTCCTTGAACACAAAGACGATGGATGGTGATATTTGCTTCTCCGGTTTCCGGATCTTCAGCACGAACCAGTCCCATGCAAAAAAAGGGGCCAGCATCAAACTCGGTATTGGTGGGGGCCGGCAAGAGTTTTGTAATATCCAGAGGGGCTCGATGAATGACCTCCTGGCATGCCGCTTTATCCTGGGGGATGGTAACGGCCGCCACTGGATTTTTCAGGGCTTTTTGTATCATTCGAGGCAGTTCTGAAGGGGTGGTGTTCAACAGCATGGCAACACGTTCCCGACTGGCCAGAACCCCCACCAGAACGGGAATATCATATCCCTTTATATTTTCAAACAGCATGGCCGGCCCGGTGGTGGTGGGTGGCGCAACCGGGGTGCCCGCACCAATCTTTTTGTAGACACCGGCCAGTTCAGCATGGGGGTCCACCGGCTCCTTTGTCCTCAATAGCTGGCCGGGCTGAGTGGCCAGAAATGCCAATGCAGAACGAAGGTCTGTGATATCTTCAGCCAATACTTCCGGGTATGTTTTTTCTAGTTGCATATTCATAGGACTTCCTCTTTTTTTGATATTATTATAAGAAACTCTGCCTAAGCTTCTTCAGTAATGAGAGTTTCAATCTTCGTTAAAATGGCCACGCCTTCGGCCTTAAGTTTTTGCTCAATATCTTTACGAAGAGATTTTTTATCCAATTTTTGGGCACCGGTATAGGGCATTTTTTCGACAAATTCAATGCGTTCCGGAAGTTGTAAAACAGATGCATTGTGGCTCCGGAGGTATGAAATAATGCCGTCAAACGTCAGGGTAGCGCCGCTCATGGGCTGAATGTAAGCGCAGGCCTTTTCACCCATATCCGGGTCCGGCATGGGGATGACCGCCACCATGGCAACTTCGGGATGAACCATGATCAGTTTCTCGATTTCTGTGGAGCTGATACTTTCACCGCCCCGGTTGATCATTTCTTTGATACGGCCTGTGAGGGTAATGTAGCCGTTTTTATCGATTCTGGCCAAATCACCGGTTCTGAAAAAACCCTCTTTATCCAGCACCAACTTGTCTTCTTCCGGATTTTTATAGTATCCAGTGAACACGCCCGGTCCTTTGAGAGCCAGCTCTCCATGCTCACCGCACGGCAGGGTATTGCCTTGGAAATCTACTACTTTGTATGTGTCATAGGGGCAGGTGGGCCTTCCAACTGTCCCGCAAATGGTTTCAATATCATCGTTCATTCGGGTGATGGTGGTGGGCCCCTCGGTGCCGCCGTATCCGTTGAAAAATTTACAATTCAATCGTTCTATCACCTCTTTAACCAATCCCGGGTGGCTGGCACCGCCAGCACTGTGCATTTTCTGCAGGGAGTGTAGATTGTAGTTATCAAGGTCTTCGTACTGAAGAAGTCTCTGTGCAAGGGTGGGAACCCAGATAACGGAGGTTACTTTTTCCTTTTCTGTGATTTCACAGATACTCTTGTTGTCGGGAGAATCCAAAAAAACCACTTTTCCCATGGTAATAACACTACCGATGAATCCTTTGCTGAACGAAAGGTCATGGCCGATGGGGCCAGCGATGAGATTGATATCAAGATTGCTCTGCTCCCAGGAGCGTGAACAATAAGTGATGCCCGTGATCAGGCTGTTGTGGGAACGGGGTACTACTTTTGGAGCACCTGTGGTGCCGCCAGTGGGGCCCATATGGGCGATCTGCATTGGATCGGGACGGCGCTCTGCCAGGCGGACCAGATTTTTATCCGTTAATTTTCCCCCTGCCATCAGCTTTTCAAGACTGGAAAACTTATCCTTGTTTATTTCGCCTCGAACGGTAATTACTTTTTGTAATTCCGGGTTCTCTTTGAGAACATCATCAATGATAGGACGGTAATCAATTTTTTTGTACTGGACAGGAACAACCCATGCACTGGCGCCGGTTATTTTTGCCAGGTGATTAATTTCGTATTGGCGATATTTATCTATGAGTAACACCGTTATGGCACCAATTTTCTGAAGAGCAAAGTAGGCAAAAACAAATTCGTTCCAATTAGGCAGCTGTACCAGAACCCGGTCCAGGGGTTTGATGCCAAGGTCTATCATGCCAATGGCCAGTTGATTGGTTTTTTCCCTGGCCTCACCAAAAGTCAGCCGAGTTTCGAGATCGACAAAGGCCTCTTTGTCTGGATGAATGTCTGCTGCCCGATCAAAAACATCCCCGAATGTCAATCCTGCCCACCACCGACAGTCGTTGTATTTTTTCACGTCTTCCGCACTGTAAGGTATACATCCAGATAGTAAATTGACCATGAGAGTGTCTCCTTCAATCATTATGGAATTGGGATGAAAACTCCTGGGCAGGAGTGCCCGACCCAGGAGTTGTAATTGCTAATCTCCACCTACCCAGATGGAGATTAGCCGCAAAAAAAAAGATCATTAACTGCGGTATGGCCAGGTCTGCAGGGCTGCGAAAACAATTGTGCATATGTGACCATGCCATGATCGTAACGCTTTGTTACTCCAATTTTGATATTGCACTATTTCACCGACAGTTCTTGTATGAGCTGCCGAAAATTTTCCAGTACTGCCTTGGCAAAGCGATTTGAGCGGTGGTGGTTTTTCGTGTAAAGGAAATAATTTCACTGTTTCTACTGTCAGGATTGTATTTTTACTTTTGCACAAACAAAAAATGGAATCAATGCAAAGAAATTTATGATTACATAAGCCACATTGATGAGATTCTTAACTAAAACTACATTACAAGTTTGTCACTACCGATTTAAAATGGACCCACCTGGCCGTTATTTATGGCCCCCCCCCTTAATCGATGAAAAAGTGCCCGCAATCTCTAAGGTGAAAAGGTTTTTTCTTTCAAAAGACCTTTGCCCACTGGCGTTGAGGGGTTTTAAAATAAAAAATGGTTGCCACGGGAAACGAATAAATAAAGGGCAGGTGGGTCTCTTTCCCGGTGGTAGGTGGGTTCACTTTACACCGGTGGTGGCATATAAATTTTTTAGAAGGGGTTGACTTTCTGCGTACAAGTGGGATAAGCAATATTGATGTAGTTTTTAACTAAAACTACATTTGTTAAAATTCAATTATCCGATTTTTTTATCTTGACAGTGCTCTGGAGATGTCAGGTGGGTGCTATCAGATTCTTACCGCTGATGTTCGTGTTCTTTTTTCTGGCAGTGCCGAAGACCTTGCACACCAAATACGGGAGGACGTGGATCTGGACAGCCATCGACGCACCGACCCGATTGTTGATTACGTTCTGGATTGGCGGGCGCGAACTGGATGATGCTCGGCAAATGCTGAAGGACATAACCTCTCGTTGCAAAGAAAAGCCATTGTTTGTCTCGGATGAACTTCCGCATCATGGCACTGTCCTCGGTGAACTATTTCACAAACTGGTCCCCCTGGCACCAACGGGCAAGCCTGGGAGACCGCGGAATCCTGAACGGGTTATTGATGAGGATCTGGATTACGCTACGTCTTCATAAGACGCGTCAAGGTGGGCAGGTGATCAATGTCGAATGCAAAGTAGTTCACGGGAGTGAGCAGCATGTCTTCGAACGGTTGGCGAACTCACCCAGTCATACGATCAACACCGCGTATATTGAATGTTCCAACTTGGACTAGCGGTTGTGGGATGCACATTTGACACGCAAGGCGCGGACTGTTGCACGCTTAATGTCTTGGCTTAAAGCCAAGTTCGCCATCTGCGTGGCCTCTTACAACCTGATTCGACCCCACGAAACGCTCAGCCGCGGTGTGGATCGAATTTTCCGGCCAAAAACCCCGGCGATGGCTGCAAACGTTACTGATCATCGCTGGACATTCTCAGAGTTACTGGCCTATCCAGCGATACGTAAATGATATAAGGACATCACTCAATTTTTTTGTATTTATATAAACGATACCAAAAAGCGTACAATTAAAATTGTTATTGAGGTTATATCAATGCTTCCTCCTAAAATAAATCCTTACCAGCTAACTACTTTTTATTTCGTAGCCAGTGAAGGGACTATCAGTGCAGCTGCAGAAAAGCTTTGTGTGACACAACCTGCAGTGAGCATGCAGATCAAATCTCTGGAGAAGTATTATGGTATCAAATTAATTAACGTAAAGAAGAAGAAAGTCTGTTTAACGAAAACAGGGAAAGAGCTGTTTAAATACTCAGAATCATTTTATCGTTCTGTTATCAGAGCAGAGAATTTTCTCCAGGATTGCAGTAATAACATTCTTCGAATTGGTGTGGCAAGCCCGCTGACCCAGCATATTATCTTACTGATAGATAAATTCAGAAAAATGTATCCCAAGGTGGTAATTTCGCTTAAGGAAGGAACCGATCAGGAGATCATTTCCGCCACGCTCGATTTTCGATGCAACCTTGGATTTACAGGTACCGTTGATCCATTGATCAACGGTCTCACAGTGGTTCCGATGACATCAAAAAAAAGGCTGGTGTTGGTGACCTGTCCTGATAATTCCTTGGTAAGCAAGAATAAAGTGATCTGGCCGGATCTGGAGGGATGTTCCTTGATTGTGCACCGGGAAGGGATGACGGGTCGCAAAATACTATTTGAGCTATTCCGCAAGTATGAAATAGAACCTATTATTATTACTGAGATCGACAATATCGAAGGTATGAAAAATCTCATCAAGCAGAGCTTAGGTATTGCGTTAAAGTTTTATCCCAATGTTGAGAGGGAAATTTGTCTTCAAACCCTTAAAGTTATCTCATTAACCGATGAACGATTGGAAATAGGAATAGACGCTATTTTCCAGACTGACCTGGCGCTTTCCAAATCCTCAAAGGATTTTCTTGAACTTGCTTCAAATCATTTACTAAGGAGGGAACAACCGGTGATGTTGACCCAATGAAGAATCTAAATAAATCCGGCGTCAAAATTCATTGGCTACTCTATGTCGGATGCAAAGGTACATCAGAGGACTTGGATTCTTATCTCTGATTTTCGTGTTATTTTGGGTAAAAGAATCGGTCGTCCTTCATTCACCATCTCGGCAAGGTAATGACCGGCACAGGATTATTACAGTTATCTGAGCACTTGAATCCTGTCTGTACCTTAATGTAATGCAGATGCATATTGTCGGAAAAGTAGTCAATGAGTTTTGCATTGAACTCACAAGCTTTAAGCGTTGGAGTGGTCCTCCTGTGAATACGCCTTAACGAAAGGGAGGCTTTCTTAGGTAAATCAACTTTTGAGGATATTATGTCAATTCGCATACAGTCGGAGGCAAAAGGATTTCCCATAACGATTAAGGCAGTATTGCTTGGTGATGATGTGAATATTTCGATCTTTGGGGGAGAGAAGGGGCATATTGGCGCCGTGGCACTAGCTCAACCTCGATCGAGCTTAGCCAATCCTGCCATGACAAGTGCCTCGACCTCGGTAATCACTCTGTGTGGACATAAAGAAGACCGACTCGCATGCGAAATGGCTGAGAAAGCAGCTATTGCCGTAAAAGGGGTAGTGTCTGTCGCCTGTGGTATTCATGTAGACGGTGCAAGCGCCGAGCAAATAAACAGTATTGTCTGTAAAGTTAATGAAATGGTTGAGGATCTTCTACACCAATTGGGGGCTTCCAAACAACCAATGTCTGAGAAGTAGAGAAGAAACATAATGGATATACTAACCCAACTTTGTGACCAAAAACAATAAAGCACTGCAAAAACATTATCTTACCTTTTTTGAATATGCCGTTATGGCACTACTTCTTTTGTTTTGTGTCATATCGTCGTTTTTATCGTTTGGCCGGGCTGGCTCTTTATCCCCAACGCCGAATAAATTTCCTGCTTCTTCAATTTGAACCGTATAGTATGTACCAGATGGTATGGTTCTGTCGCAACATAACTGATCTCGCAACATAATTCCTGATATGTTGCAGACTGAAAGTTACTCCATTTTCAATCTACACCATGACTGATTATATTTTCTTACGGTTCAATCGGCGGCTGCTGCTCGTGATTTGGTGTATTATACCAGATCCATAGAAATTTCTCGGTGCTTCCTAAACTCCACCACCGACGTCATCACCGGTATTGACTTTAATATTTTTTGTTACTACAATAATTCTATGGAAATAGAATTCGACCAGGACAAGCGCGACAAAACGTTGCAGGAACCTGGTCTTGACTTTGCCAGAGCGGGCGAAGTCTTTGCTTCGGTCACCGTCGCCATTGAAGATATCCGCAGGGATTATGGCGAAACGAGATACATCTCCGTCGGTCTGCTTGATCTTCGGGTGGTGATTCTGGTCTGGACGCCACGCGGCAAATCCCGCCGCATTAAATCCCGCCGCATTATTTCGATGAGGTACGCCAATGACCGCGAAAAAGAAAAATACTCCAAGCACCTGGATTGCTCCAGACGACGCCCCGGAGCTGACCGACGAGGACTTTGCCCGCGGCGTATGGGCGATCGGAGGAAAAGTCGTTTCTCGTGAAGAAGCACAGAAAGCGATCAAAAAGGCCGTGCGCGGTCGACCGCCAGGAACAGGGCAGAAGAAATCGACTACCGTCAGGTTCGACAACGACATTCTCGATGCTTTCAAATCCACCGGGAAGGGTTGGCAGAGCCGCATGAATGCCGCCCTCCGCGACTGGTTGAAGGAACATAGACTGTGATGCAACTTGCAGATTTCTCGGCGCATCACATTCCATCCATTGATACCTCACGGTGACGCTCGAACTCGACCACCGACTTTTCACTCATCCAGTAAGCGTTCCTTATTTGCATAGTGTTGTTTACTCCACCCACCGGAAACATGCCCAAGTTACAAGGAAAAATGCCTCTTTAAGGATGTCTCCTGCTATATCCCCGACTGCGGAGGACCCGGAAGAATCAACCCGCGGATCTGACGGCAGTCTGCAATATATGGCAATCAGTTGTCCCCGGGATACCAGTGATCTGCCGTTGCCGGCGGCAAACCGAAAACGTCAGGGCGGATCTTGCAGCCTGTGCTGGCAAGGGGAGGCCGGAAAGTTTTCTTACGGCAATGCCTTCGCCATCCCGGCATGGAATTCCGTTCGGTGGATTTTCTTTTGAGGAGGTAATTCCCTGATCCCACATCACGGCTGATTGGTTCTCTTCTCCTTGCATATTATTTTCTCGGCGCTTTGGCGTCAAGCTGCCGATGGAGTTTCAGGTATTCGTGAAGACGGTACACCTGTTCCGTCGTCTGAAATCGACCATCTGCAAAAACGCCGTAATCGCCGCCTCCTGCCATTGCCGAGGTGAACCGGGTCGAGTTGGCGTAGAAAAGCCATATAGAGGTCCAGATACGCTCCGATTCTTCGTCAAAGATGTTATCACCCTGCGGCAAACCACGTGCATACCCGGCATCCCAGATGTCCGTCATGATTTTCGTTGCCTCGTGGGTAATAGCATTGGTCCGGGCAATGGTGTTGTCGAGGCGATAGAAGTGTTCAACTACCCAGTCTGTACTGTGACAGGATGTACAGACTGCCTGCATCCGTTTGTTTCTGTACTGTTGTTCGTTTTTGTCGATAACATGTGCGGTGACCGGGGTGCCGTCCATCTCCACTGCCAGTGGAAGGCCGAGGGAATTTTTGACCTCTTTCAGGTCTGCGTGGACAGGATGTGGATGGGCATATGGAACACCGAACAATCGCCATGAGAGACGGTCGTTGAACTGATGGGTCCGTTCGGCGACAACCGTCCGGTCAGGCGCTACCAGGAGACTGGCATGGCAGGTGGCGCAGGTAGGGGCTGTGAAATCCCTGCCGATCATCCAGGGGACATTGTCGAAATTGAAGTCTTTGCTCGAAGAGTTGTAGATGTTGCCGTGCTTGCTCACCTCATAGACCTTGTAGGCAGGTACATCCGGCCCTTTATGGCACTCCGAGCAGGTATAGGGTTGGCGGGCCATCTCGATGGAGAAATCGTGGCGGCTGTGGCATGACGTGCAGGCTCCCTTGCTGCCGTCCGGGTTGATGCGGCCGACACCCTGGTTGGGCCATCCTTCGAGTACGGGAAATTCGAGTTCGCCGATATCCGTCTCCCTGGTTACCAGTCCTTTCACCTCCACTTTGGTGCCGTGGCAGTACAGGCACGATTCATATTCGGTGCGGTTGTCCGTTTTACCTTTTAGCAGTTCTGTGCCCTGGCGGTGGTAGTTATTGTTCACGGCCCCCATCATTTCGCGATACAGGCTGTTGTCGACAAGATTACCGTAGGCGTGGGACATGATGTTCTTTCCGTACTGCGCAGCCTCGGTGCTGTGGCAGGTGGCGCAGTCATCGGGGCTGACGACTACGTTGATCCGATAGCCGTTGTGGTCGAAGGAATCGGTGTGATTTTCGGGGCGCAGCGCATGGCATTCGTAGCAACCGACAACCACCTCCTGCAGCGGTTTGTCGATATTTTCAGAGGACAACCGCCTATCCAAAGGTTCCTTAACGAGTGCTGCCGCGGGTGTTGTCCGGCTGTGACGGCTTTTCTCCCAGGAGGCCACCAGGCCGGGATGCAGTTCGCGGTGGCAGCCGAGACACTCCTCTGTTTCGCTGCTGAGAGGGACATCCTGCCCGTAGACGTTGCAGGCAGCAGCAAGGAGAATAAGAACGGACAACAGCAATTGAGGGAGAAGCCTTTTCATGGTGTTTCCTCCGTCGGTGAACAGTGAATGTGCAAGAAGATCATGCTTTTGAACGGCAAAATCCTCTCAGATTATGCCGCCATCCCCGTCTACTTTCCGTGCTCGCCGGTGATGCGATTTGCACGATAAAAATGACAATATGGTCGGGGTGCATGTGGTGCGGCATCTTTTCTGCCTTTAAAGAATCATAAAGAGTGCTACCTTTTAAAGGGTAGAGGAGCTTTGTTAGTTCATGCAAGTGATGTCATCGAAAGAGGACTTCCCAATGAGCATGATTATAGAACAAAATAAGAAATACTGGATGTGTTTGATGCCCCAAACTCTCATGCTCAATTAGAAGAAATGATTGATAATTATGATCAGCAAAATGAAGGTATTTTGACGCTCATTACAGGTTATTCAAATGCTTCATATTTTGTTACTGTTAAACTTAAGTGAAAACTATGGCTATGCCATAACGTCGCTCAACTCGGACGCAGGCGATAAAGCCGCCTGCGCCGGTTAACTAC
>NZ_BAAHYZ010000050.1:0-11871 GCF_054657295.1 Desulfocastanea catecholica | reverse complement strand
TTTCGACACCACTAATTATTACACCTACATGGCCAGTCAAACCGAATCGGAGCTTGCTCAGCGAGGCAAGAACAAGGCGGGCAAACATCATCTGCGTCAAGTCGGCCTGGGACTGATGGTTGCCCGGGATTCACGGTTGCCGTTATATTACAGCGTCTATCCCGGCAATCTCCATGACAGCAAGCATTTCGCAACGGTGATGGATGAAATGTTCGGCATGGTATGCGGCCTGAACAAAACGAAAGAGCGGCTCACCGTGGTCATTGACAAGGGCATGAACGCCGATGACAATTATGCATGGATTGACGACCACTCCCGGATTCATTTTATCACCACCTATTCAACATATTTTGCCCAGGACCTGGCCGCAACATCGTTGGAGCGCTTTGAACCTGCCGATACAGCTGAGAATCGCCGGCATATCGAGGAAGGCCACGAGGATGAGTGCCTGCTCGCCTACCGGACCAAAGGTGAGTACTGGGGCAAAGAGCGAACCGTCATTGTTACCCATACCCCGGCGTCTGCCCGCAAGCAGGCCTACATCTTTGCCGAAAAACTTGCGGCCATACGCCAGGAGTTGCTGGTCATGCGGGCCAAGGTGAAAGATAAGGCGCCGCACTGGCGGAATGAGGAAGCCGTTCGCGAGCGGTATATTCGATTTTGTGAACAACTCCATATGGCGTCGCAACTGTACGAGCTGGAATTCGAGCAATCCCCTGACGGCCTGGCGCTGACCTTTCGCAAAAATGTCTCTCTGGTCAGCCGGAAAAAGGCGATGTTTGGGAAAAACATCATTATTACCGACAATACGGACTGGATGACCGGCGACATCATCGAAGCGAGCCTTGCCCGCTGGCAGGTTGAAGACCGGTTCCGTTGCAGCAAGGACGACGATCTGGTCGGCACGAGCCCGCTCCGGCACCGGACGGACAGCAAGATCAGGTGTCATCTTTTCACCTGTGTGGTGGCTATGACCTATTTGCGCCGAATCGAGTTGAAGATGGCTGCTGCCGGACGAAAAGGTTCGATCGACGAGGTCATGGACGACATGCGGCACCTGCATTGTGTCCTGAGGGTAAAAAAAGGGAGCCGGACACCTGAGCGTCGCATGGAGCCACCCAGTAAGACCCAGAGCGAAGCCCTATCGGCCTTTGGCTACCACGTTGACGAGAGTGGGGTCTTACAGGGTTCCGCCAGCTAATCCCTTATGCTGCGCGGGATTGCGGCCCACCGCACCGATTATCCCCGAAACTCCTGTTTAGCAATTAAAGATAGATACGACAGAACGTACAACACCAAGCCATCCCTATTCTGACGCTCCCTGCGCAGCCTTGAAAGCGGCGTAGGGGCTGGCGATAGAGGTGCCTGCATAGGATAGATCGTTAAAGTTGGCCAAGGCCGGTTCGTAGTGCTCAACAAAATCCCCATAGTTTGAATCTTTCCACCTGCTTCCATCGGGATTCAATCCCCCCACTGCAATGACCGAATTATATCCAGCCGGATAAACAGGCGTACCGGTTGGTTCGTTCCCGGCGGCCGCATAGAGCGTCATACCGTTTTGGGTGGCAAAATTCATGGCGGCTTCCAAAAAATGACTGTTAACCTCCGATCCCCAGCTCATACTGATAATTTTCACGCCCGAGTTGGCGGCATACTCGAGGGCTCGCATAATAGTGTCGGAGCTGGTCATGCCGTTTTTGTCTAGGGTGCGAATGGAAAGTACAGGAACTCCGCTCTCGGCAGCTTTCGCGCCAAGGGGCGTAATGGCACCGGCCGCAATAAGGGTGGTCAAGGTGCCGTGGCCAGTGGGGTCGCTGATTTCCGCGGTGGGATCAAGCGCATCGTAGGTGCCTCGAATGAATGGATAGTTTGCGTAGGCTGGAGCGAGGCCTGAATCAAACACAGCAATAGCGGTCTCACCGGGAAGCAGGTGGAGGTTGATCTTCTCACCGATTCTAGTCAATGGAAGAATATTGCTTATAATCGTTGGAAACGCCAAGTTTGGTTCGGTGGCCGTAACGCCGCCGTGTGCCTGTGCAATGCGTATGGCTTCTTCAACCGACATACCATCATTGAGTTTAATGCGATATAAACCGGGCGGGTCGATCACTTCGATCACGGTTCCATCGAGCCTGCCAAGCAGTGCCTTCAAGTCTTCGAGGGAGGATTCTTGGCTAAACCCAACCATTATTTCTCCACGGCTGTATTTTACTCCATTCTCACCTTCGACCACATCAAGCACTGTTCCCTGCGAGGACAAGCGACGGGCGATAGACTGCTTACCGTCAGAAAAAATTTGTATGGAAGAGATTTGGAAAAGGTCACCGAGAGGGCTTTTTTCTAATTTCCATTCAAGCATATAGCTGTGCGGGCTCGCCAGCTGGGCGATGAGCCGGCCGACCTTAGCATTTTTCCAGTTACCGGAAATACGGTGTAGCGTAAGCGATGGGTCAATCAACACTTCCACCCCACGCTGCTCGAAGAGCTGCAGAACCTTTGAAAGTGGCACGTCGTCAGCCTTGAGCCAGGCGCGTTCGCCCTCGATCCGCAGCGATGCCGCCGAAAGTATCAGAGGCAAAAGCAGAATTCCAATGATTACCACTGCACTTCGTCTAACCATTATTGCTATGCACCATCTTCGTTTCGATAGGCTTGTGCGAGAAAATTTCATAGGTTTAAGATAAGTTACACCTTCAGAAAAACAATGTTTGCTTTCCAGACTATGACTCTCCCCCACACTGCCATCATATTGAGGGAGAGTCTATGTCGGAGAAAACAGCCCTTCTCCAAGAAAATCTGGAATCAGTTCTAGCTTGATCATGATCAAATATCACGATCGAAATCGAGCATTCCGGCACTTCTGAAAAATCAAAAATATTTCCAGAAAAATGGTCTCAAATGGAGCGGTTTCAATTATTGATTTTTCCAGAGAATCAACCAAGACGACTGCTTCACTTCTGACCATCGTCGGCGTTGATAGATATGATGGTTGACACATAGGCAAAATAGACCTGCCTACCTTGCAAACGTGGGTTAAGTTGAAAACCAAAAACAACTCAGAGCCAAAATCAAGGAGGCAGGTCATGAAGAAAACAATAAAGAATATCGGTTTAGATGTCCACAAAAACTCAATTTCAATTGGAATTGCCGATGACGGTCGTGATGGTGAAGTGAGATTTTACGGTAAAATTGACAACGATATGAATCAACTCGACAAAGTTATCCGTAAACTTATATCCAAAGGAGCAGTGCTCCGATTTGCATATGAAGCGGGTCCTTGTGGATATAGCATCTATCGCTATTTGACCTATAATGATATGGATTGCATTGTTGTTGCTCCATCAAAAATTCCACAACAAAGTGGAAACCGGTTGAAAAATGATAAGCGAGATTGTCTTTCTTTGGCAAAACTGCATCGGGCTTGTGAGCTTACAGCTGTATATGTACCAACTGAAGAAGATGAGGCCTTACGGGATTTAGTGCGGGCCCGGGAAGACGGGACCCGTGCACTTCGGACAGCTAAACAACGACTTGGTGCATTCCTGCTTCGGCACGACACAGTTTACTCAGGAAAAACAAAATGGACGAAGGCTCATTTCAATTGGTTGGCGACTATCACTATGCCACATCCCGCACAGCAGATCGTGCTTCAAGAATATATTGATACTGTAACAGATTGCAGCAATCGGGTTCAGCGCTTAACTGAGCAGGTCCGACAACAATCCCAGCAAAGTCGTCTTCATGGGTTGATTAAAGCCCTTCAATCCATGCGGGGAATATCTCTTATTGTTGCAGCTACAATAGCAGCTGAACTTGGCGATCTCACTCGTTTTGAAAACCCTGGAAAGCTCATGGCTTTTATTGGTCTCATCCCCTCTGAGCATTCAAGTGGCGAGCGAGTGAAAAAAGGTGCAATTACTAAAACAGGGAATAGTTATGTACGCAAAGCTTTAGTGGAAGCAGCTCATGCCTACAGATTTCCCGCAAGAAAAAGCATAGCGATTCGTAAACGACAAGAAGAATTACCAAAAGTAGTACTTGATATCTCGTGGAAAGCTCAGTGCCGACTTTGCACACGTTATCAGTATTTAACGGCTAAAGGGAAAAAAACAAATGTTGCAAAAACAGCTATTGCCAGAGAGATTGCAGGTTTTTCTTGGGCAATTGCTCAGGCTCTCCCCAAGGCTGCCTGAAATTTGACCACCGGTAGCAGTGAGTGGTTGGGGGTATCAAGGTCAAGCCTTGGGTGCTCGTGCCTCACAACCTTGACACCCCAACCACCCACTGCTCAACCTGAAGGTGGCGATGCGGAAGAGCGCCGCTGGCAGGGCTCAAAAAAAGAGCAAGCTCAGCTATATTATGGAAATCCAACTAATAACTTCAATCTCCAGGAGTATTTGATAACAAGGACACAGTCCTTCCAGTTCATTGTCAGAGGCGCGGTCACGGTCAGGAGAACCCTCGAAAGTACTATGGGAAAAAGCATAACAGCTGAAACTCCCGTCTATAGATAGAGGCAGCTCCACGACGAAGCCAATTCATACGGTACCCAACCCGCGCATATCAGACTGATCAACCGTCGTTAAACGATGACCCCGTCTCTGACCATGAACTGGAAGATGTTAAGCAAGATGGAGGAAAAAATCCAGGACTCATTCGTCCAGGGCTGCCGGAAAATCCAATGTACGTTGCAATAGAGAGGAAATCGGCTGCCAGGTCGCAGTATTGCGGACCAGAGGCCGTTCCAGATAACAGGCATAATATACCGCCGCCTCTGCCGACCGCAGGTCATTGTCGGCCAGGTGGTGCAGGGCCTTTTCGCCCCATGCTGCCGCTTCGTGTCCGATCTGGTGGACATTCTGCCAGTAACTGAGAGCAACCATTCGGCATACCGCACTCACGGGAAGGTTCTGCGCCTCGGATAAAGAGGAAACGACTACTCCCCTGTCACCAAAGGTAACCGGCCAGCCATCGCTTGCCCAGCTCCTGGATCGGTCTATGGCCTGCCGGAGTTGTAGCGAAAGTTCTTCATTCATGCCTTTTCCCCCGGATCAGAGTTCATCCGACATGCCCATCCGTATATAGCCGCACGGACAGGCCAGGGAGCAGATATGACAGCCGACGCAGCGAGTGTAATCGGTATACATCACCTCCCCTGTCGGGTTGTCGGGAAATTCCTCGATAGCCCGCTGGGGGCAGAAGATCAGGCACTGGCGGCACTCAAAGCAGAGCCCGCAGCTCATGCAGCGCTGCGCTTCGGCAATGAACTGCTCTTCCGTGATCCCCAGGTCCGCCTCGAGGTCGAGGCCATTGGTACAGCGGTCCGCGATTGGTACCGAACTGTTTTCGTTGCGCTGCAGATCCGGATAATATTCGAGCCGCAGCGCCTCGTGGCTCACGACTTCCCTGGTGCCGGAGTTGCGGAAACGACGGTTACAGAAATCGGAGTCGATCTGTTCTGCGGCCATTCGTCCATGACCAATGGCAGTGGTCACCAAGGCCAGGCCAAGTACGTCTCCACCGGTATACAGTCCCTCCTCGAGCGACCAGTTGGCTTTCGGCCGCAACCAGCCATGCGGATTGGTGGCGATGCCCAATCCTGCTGTTTCCGGTTGCTGACCAAAGGCCGTAATCAAAGCGGTGCAGGGCAGCTCGAAATCAGAACCGGGTACTGGAGCGACCGATCTGCGTCCGCGTTCGTCGTCTTTGCCAGGTTCCATTTTCACACATTGGACAGCTGCGGCCCTGCCGTTTTCAATCCGAATTCCAAGCGGTGCGACCAGATAGCGAATGGTGATGTCTTCGAGAAGAGAGTGTTCGATTTCCCGGTCTAGGGTCGGCATTTCCGCCCGGGTCCTGCGATAGATGATCGTCACTGCAGCGCCTAGGCGTCTGGCGGCGCGAGCGGCGGTAATCGCAGTATTGCCCCCGCCAGCGACAATGACCCTGTCACCGATGTCGGGAATCTCCCCGGTATTGACCCGGCGCAGAAAGGAGACACCGCTGAAAACATTGGCGGCGTTTTGTCCCTGCAGGTCCAGCTCGATACCCTGGTGCGCCCCGACGCCGACAAAGACCGCGTCGAAGCGCTTCCTGATGTCCTGAAGACCGCTGCTGTCGACAGCGTGACTGCACACTATCTCCACGCCCATCCTGGCGATGGCACTGATCTCCGCATCGAGCACCGCCCGAGGGAGACGAAAGGCCGGAATGCCATAGCGCAGCATGCCTCCGGGCTTGGTCAGGGCCTCAAAGACAGTGACCGGATAGCCGCGTCGCGCCAGCTGGAAGGCGCAACTGAGTCCCGCGGGTCCCGCGCCGACCACGGCTACCCTTTCGGCCATGGGCTCGGTGCGCAACTTTTTATGCGCGAGGCCTTGGGCTATGCCGTAATCGCCGATCCATCGTTCGAAGGCTGCTATATTGACACCCTGGCCCTCTTTTTTGTTACGATTACAGGCGGTTTCGCAGGGGAAGGGACAGATCCGACCGCAGCTCGCCGGGAAAGGGGTGGTTTTGCTGGCCTCGTGCCAGGCCAGTTCGTAGGATTCCTGCCGGCTGCGCTTCTTCAGTTCGGTCTGCTGGACCGTGGTCAACCAGGCGCGGATGTCGTTGCCGGCGGGACAGGCACCGGTGCAGGGAGGAGTCTGCCTGAGATAAACGGGGCATTTGTGGCTATGATCGCCAAAAGCGACGACGCGAGCCAGTCCCGTTTCTTCGCTGAACGGCGGATACTGCCAGTTTCGGCTGGTATCAAGGATTTTCTGCGACTTATCAATAGCATTTTGCATCCGGAGCCACCTCGCGGGTTAGGCTTTAGAAGCGGATATGCGCCGACTGGTTAAAGGTGGTCCGGGCATGGCGATAGGTATCGATCATATCCTTCTCGAATTCCAGGCCGGTTGCGGCAAAGAAATGTTTCCAGCCCACCCGGTCAATCCATTCACCCAGACGCTCCCATGGCCTTCCTTGTTCAGCGTAGACGGCGAGAATTCTGCCGACCACATCGTTTACTTCCGGCCAGCGCGGCGGATTGTTGGGCAGATTCTGCGCCACCAGACAGCCCATGGCCGGTTTCGAGCGGGCATTGGAATTTTTGCCCCCCACCCAGATCCCGATTTTCGAATGCTCCGGATGACTGATTTCCATGGCCGGGCAGGCACCGAAACAGGCGCCGCAATACATGCACTTGGCAGGGTCCACCAGCAGCGACGGCCGGCCATTGACCACCGTCGGCCGGATAGCAGCCACCGGGCAGCGAGCGACGACTTTCGGCAGCTCGCAGGTGTTGGCGAGGATCTCGTGGTTGACGCGCGGCGGGCGGGTATGCTTGACGATTATGGCGATATCGGTCTGGCCGCCGCAGTTGATGGCGCAGCAGGAGGTCGACAGCCGTACCTTGGCCGGCAGACGCCAGTTGATAAAATAATCGTAGAGGTTGTCCATCACCGATTTCACTACCCCGGAGGCATCGGTGGCCGGGATGTCGCAATGCAGCCAGCCCTGGGTGTGGGTCATGTTGGTAATGCACGGGCCGATGCCGCCGACAGGAAGACCGATGGCCTCCAGAGCTTTGATAATCGGTTCGAGATTGTTCTCGTCGGCAGTCATCAGCTCGACATTGTTGCGCATCGTGAACCTCAGATAACCATCCGCATACTTATCGGCTATATCGCAGATCTTTCGAATCAGGTCGACGGAATCCTGCCTGGGAGTCCCAGCCCTTACCGTAAAGAGGACATCTCCGTTGAAAGCCGTATGTTTCAGCACACCTGGTTTCGGTATCACATGAGATTTCCAGGTCCCGTAATTCTTTTGCACCACGGGATGCAGCGCTTCCCGATAATCACGCGGACCCGATTCGACGGTCTTCCAGGGGATTTGATCACTCATCTGTTGCTCCAACATAGCGTTTTGCCAATTTCAGTATTCCGATTTGTAATATGGATTGCTGCGCGGTCGTGTCACCATGTCGACCGAGACCGGCAGGCCGACCCCGTCGAGGAAGTGCTTGAGGCCGACCCGCTCGATGGTTTCACCGACCCTCTCGTGCTCAAAACCATTATCGGTCCACCAGTCGATGATGCTCTGGCTGAGGTCAATGAAGGCGGCGATATCCTCATCCGTCTCCATCTTCATGAACGGCACGATCACCGTGCCGCCCATCGCCCCCACCTTCAAGGTGTTTTTGCCGCCGAGCAGAAGGGCCACGCCCCTCTCCCTACCAGGCGACAGGGCCTCGGTCATGACATTGATGCAGTGCATGCAATGGACACAGTTGCCGTAGTCGATTACCGGCAGCGAATCTTTGAGCGAGATGGCCCGGGTGGGGCAGAGATTGACAACATTATTGACCAGATACTCCATGCCGTGGCGGGCGATCCAGGCCGACAGGGCCAGGGAATCCACCTGGATGGCATCCCGCCAGATGCCGATGACCGCCATGTCCGAGCGGAAGATGGAATTGGTGCAGTCGTTTGGGCAGCCGGAAAACTTGAACTTGAATTTATAGTTGTAGGACGGGCGGTGGATATCCCCGGTGAAATGCCTCAAGACATCGTAATGCACCCGCAAGGTGTCATAGCAGGCGTGCTCACAGCGGGCGGGCCCGACGCAGGAAGTGCCGGTTCGCATGGCCGGACCGGCACCCCCAAGATCCCAGCCTGCCTGATTGATTTCATCAAAGCATTCCTGGACTCTCGCTTCCTCGATGCCCTGCAGCATGATATCACCGGTCTGCCCGTGCAGAGCGATGATGCCCGAGCCATGTTTCTCCCAGGTGTCGCAAAGATCGCGCAACATCCTGGTATTGTAATGAAGTCCCGGTGCCGGTTGGACTCGGAGGGTGTGAAATTCATGGGCTTCCGGAAAGCGGTCCTGAATTTTCGAGCGGCGGGTGACAACGCCGCTGCCGTAACCGCGCACGGTGACCAGACCGCCTTCCCAATAGCCGGTCTTCGTTTGATACGAGTATTCAAGCTGGTCGAGAACGCCACGGAGCATCGGTTTGCGGGTTCGTTCCGCCATTTCCTTGATGCCACCGACGAAACTGGGCCAAGGTCCCTTTTCCAGTTCGGCAAGTAGAGGAGTGGGATTGAGGAACTTCTTCTTTTCCGCTGCAACTTCTCTTTCCGGCTTATTGCCGGTATCAGAAATAGCCATAGAGATACTCCACAATATGAAACGTGGATGGTTGGGCTGAAATAGTTGTTCTATCGGACGACGGAATCTATTTTTTGCCTCCATGGTTGGCGAACTCTCTATTTCCCTGTAAGTAATAAAGAGTAACATATTTAAACCAAAATAGAAGTGATTTGGTTTGACTTTGGTCAATTATTAAACAAATTATCTGCAGTAGAATAAAAAAAATCTGATGCCAGGAACCTGCTGCTTTTAACTTGGCAACACCTGTTGTTGCCTCTCCTTCACCTGCCACTACATCGGAATGCGCGAACAGAAACTCAATTGCTGGGAATTCAAGAAGTGCGGAAGAGAGCAGAACGGCAGGAACGTCCAAGAGATGGGAGTGTGTCCTGCCGCCCTTGACGGATCTTTCGATGAAATAAACTGCGGCACAAACGGCGGGAGAATATGCTGGGCGGTGGCAGGAACTTTCTGCGAGGGTGAAAAACAAGGGGCCTTTCACACCAAACGACAGTCATGCGTCAAATGCGATTTTTTTTCCCTGGTGAGCCATGAGGAAGGCGCAAGCGACACTCCGGCTAAGCTGCTGAAGTTTCTCACCGATACCAGTGATGCCTCTTTTCTCGGTGAGTTGACGTACCGATGGGTGAAGGCCGGCGAACGTTTCCTGGTGCAGGGGGTCGTAGAAGACACCGCCTATATTATTGAGCAGGGAACCTGCCTTACGGTTGTTGAAAAGAACGATTGCCTGTACCCGGCCGGCCATTGGAGCCGCGGCGATATTGTCGGCATCCGTGGACTGTTTACCGGTGAACCACGCGAGTCGCATGTCGAGGCGGAAACCGACATGCAGCTGTGGGTACTCCATAAACACCAGATTGACAATATCTCCCAGAACAATCCGGAACTGCTCTCTTTAGTGACAGAAGTCGTCGCCAGCCAGTTCGACTCGAAGCGTCCGGTGGCCGACCGGCAGATCGGTAAATATATCGCCACCGATATTATCGGCCGTGGCGCCTACTCAATTGTTTACAAAGCGATTCATAAGGACCTGCAAATGGCCGTGGCCATCAAGATGATGCGCCACAACATGGTCATCGATTCCGGTTTTCTGCAGAGTTTTCGCAAAGAAGCGCAGATAATTGCTTCCCTCAATCATGAAAATATTCTCAGGGTCTATGATTTTGAAGAACGGTATAGAACCGTGTTCATTGTTACCGAATACCTACAAGGCGAGTCCCTGCGTTGCCTATTTGGCCGACTTGGCAAGATTCCCCAGTTGCTGGCGATAAACTACCTGCAACAAATCTGCAATGGCCTGGCCTATGCCCATTCCAAAGACATTGTGCACCGAGATATCAATGCTGATAATATTATGGTGTTGCCGAACGATCGTATCAAGATCCTCGATTTTGGCCTGGCCTGCCCGGTCGGCACGGAAGATGAACAGATCGGCGGGACACTTGCCTATCAGGCACCTGAACTGCTCGAAGGAGGTCAGGCCGATCCCTGCAGTGACGTCTACGCCCTGGGAATTACTGCTTTTGAGATTATCACCGGACAGCTGCCGTTTACCACCGATGAAATAATGACGATCTTCCAGGAGGATGGTCAAAGAGTGCTGCCCGACCCGGCAAATTTTGTACCGGACATCCTGCCGGAATTACGAAGAATTATCGGCATTGCCTGTCAACATGACAGGAAGAAGCGCTATCAGGACGTTACCGAGGTAATCGGCGATTTGGTACCTTTACTCAATCAACATGTAGCAGCTCTTCCGTCTTTAAAGGAACAGCAGGAGAGCGCGATAATAACCTTCAGTTATTCCGGGAAGCAGCGGGAAGATCTGGATCGTTTGCTGCTGGAGTTCAGCCGTCGGTCGAGGGAACTGGACATCGAAATCCAGATTTTCAAAAACGGCTAGCAGGCTGGATCTAAATAAAAATCAAGACATCGATCGAACAGCAATGGCAAAACCCAAAATGAACTGCTGGCAGTACAAGAAATGCGGACGCGAACCGGGCGGTTCCATGGCCGACAAGGAAGGCATTTGCCCGGCTGCAGCGGGAACCACCTTCAACACCTTCAACCATGGGGTAAATGCCGGCAGATCCTGCTGGCTCGTTGCCGGCACCTTTTGCGATCAGCAAATAATGGGTACTTTCGCGGAAAAAATAGGTACATGCAAGAATTGCAGCTTTTACCAAAAAGTGCAGGAGGAGGAACACTCCTTCGATACGGCGCAAGGGAATATCTCTTTACATGCGGCAACGCATATCGGCCACGTAAAAAAGGCCAATGAAGATCGTTATTATTTTAAAAGATTCGGCGACAACACCCTGTTGTTTGCGGTGGCCGACGGATTGGGGGGGCAGGCGGCTGGGGATTATGCCGCGGAAATACTTCGAGGCAAACTGGCCAATATGCCACTTATTCCAAGCGGGAGAGAAGAAGAAGTTCTCTCAGCGCTTGCGGTGGAAACAGACAGATTCATTCTTGCCGCTGCCGAGAAAGATATGACCCTGGAGGGAATGGGAACGACTCTTCTCTGTGTCTTTATCCGAGAAGGTCGTGCAAGCTGGGTGCATGTCGGTGACAGCCGCTTGTCCGTCTATAGACGGGGAGGACTCAGGCAGTTGACCGAAGACCAGAACCTGGCACGTTATTTGGTTGAAGAGGGCGAAATAACGCCTGAGGAAGTGGCCGATCATTACTCACGAAACATCC
>NZ_BAAHYZ010000049.1:0-12168 GCF_054657295.1 Desulfocastanea catecholica | reverse complement strand
CGATGAATTCAACGGATCTGGAATCAACTACCGACTTACTTGTCAAGATCGCCCTCAAAAGGGGAGGTATGGACAATATTACCTTGGTCATGACCAAATACTCCCCAGTCTGAGTTGATGTTCACCGGCGACCTATTGCAGAATGACAAGATCCTCCCCTCGTCCACTGTTCCTTCTGATTATCAACGGAGACATAGCTGCTATCCGGGGGAAGAGATGTCTCACACGCATATTGACACAGAAGGCTTTCTGTTAGCGGCCAAGTCCAAGGTCCCCACCTCGCAACTCATTTGCCAGAATGTTTTTGAAAAATGAGGGATATATGGATTTTTTCTATATGTTGTTGCTAAACAATCTATTTGTCCAAAAAGATCTTATGATTACTTTTTGCCAACGACAGTGAGAATTATATCTAGTCTGAATGAGGCAAAAATGGAAATTATAGAGAAAGAATTAGGAAGAGTAAAAGTCATATTTAATGGTGAAAACGAACTTGTCACCATTGAAGGAAACTATGATAAATTCGAGTGTATAGGAGTAGGATCTGATGCCGCGGTGTTTCGCTTTATGTACAAACCGCATCTCGCTTTTAAAGTTTATAGTATTGAAAAAATAAATAAAATAGCTAAAGAGACAGAAGTTTATTTAAAACTAGGCCATTCAGAATATTTTCCGCAATTTTACGGCAGTGGATCAAATTTCCTGATACTGAGTTACGAAGAGGGAATAACCCTGTACGACTGCCTGTTAAAGGGCATTCATATACCGGAAACAGTTATTCAAGATGTAGAAAATGCACGAAATTATGCCTTTAAAAGAGGATTAAACCCGAGGGATATTCATTTAAAAAACATTCTTCTCCACGAAGGCAGAGCTAAAATCCTTGATGTTTCTGAATATATGAACCCGGGAAATGACAAAAGGTGGGAATATTTAACGACAGGATATCATGAATATTATAGCATAATCGATGGAAAAGCACTGCCACACTGGCTGATAGAAACTGTGAGAAAATGGTACAATCAGAAACAAAGAAAACAAACTGACACTTTTAACGTTCAAGACTTTGTTAAAGAACTTCTCACTCTTTTCAGAATCTAGCCCGTATTTCTCATCGGCCCAGGCGATACATGACGACCTTTCTGTGATTGCATTGCAGCAGTTTGGTAATGCTATTAGCGAGAGCGGTGGATATGGAGTGGGATGTTACGCATCTTGGGGTGGTTGTCCCATGCTGCGCTTGTCCGGGTTGTACTGGAATATGCAGGAGGAGAATCGTACAGTATCTGGCCAGACAAGACCGCTACTCTCCCCGATGAAACGGCCAGGGATCCGGCAGCGCTTAAAGAAGCTCACTGACCAGCATGTTAAACAGGATGGTCTTGTCTTTAATTTCAAGGTGTACGAAATCCCTGAGATAAATGCCTTTGCCATGGCTGACGGAACAATGTGTATCTATAGTGGACTGATGGACTGATGGACATGATGGATGACGGTGAGCTGCTTTTTGTCATTGGTCATGAGGTGGGGCATGTGCTGAAGGATCATGTCCGCAAGAAGATACGGCTTTCCTATGCAGGTTGGGCGGTCCGAAAGGGTGCTGCATTCATTAAAGGAGTAAGGCATGGATGATTTATTGGGTAAGCATTGGCATCATCTGCCAGTGGATGAAGTGGTGGAGATGCTGGAGACTGATACGGAAAAAGGTCTTGACCTGTTCGAAGTCAAGCAGCGCATGGAGCAGTACGGCCCCAACACGATCAGCACCAGGAAGGGAAAAGGTCCTTTACAGCGCTTTCTGCTGCAGTTTCATCAGCCGTTGATCTATATCCTGATTGCATCAGGCCTTATCACCGCTGTGCTTCAGGAATGGGTCGATTCCGGGGTTATTTTCGGGGTGGTGCTGGTGAATGCCATCATCGGCTATATTCAGGAGGCCAAGGCGGTCAATGCCCTGGCTGCCCTGGCGAAGACCATGACCAGCGAGGCCACGGTGTTACGCCAGGGAGAGAAGACGCGCATTTCTTCAGACGAGCTGGTGCTTGGCGATATTGTCTTTCTGCAAAGCGGCGACAAGGTGCCGGCCGACATGCGCTTTTTGCAGATACGTAATCTGCAGATCGACGAATCGGCGCTCACCGGCGAGTCTGTCCCGGTGCAAAAATCCGTGAACCAGCTGGAGCATGACACGGGCCTGGCCGATCGAATAAACATGGCCTATGGTTCAACCCTGGTCACCTACGGCCAGGGTACTGGCATTGTCACGGCCACTGGGGATCACAGTGAAGTGGGTCGTATCTCCCAGCTCATCTCGTCGGCCCAGGATCTGGCCACGCCCCTTACCCGTAAGATCGATCATTTCAGCCACATCCTCCTCTATGCAATCCTGGGTCTGGCGGGGATCACCGTGGGCGTGGGGCTTCTCCGCGGCCAGCCCCTTTTTGACATGTTCATGGCGGCCGTGGCGCTGGCGGTTGGCGCCATTCCCGAAGGACTGCCGGCGGCAGTGACCATAACGCTTGCCATCGGTGTATCGAGGATGGCGCGGAAAAATGCCATTATTCGCAAGCTACCGGCGGTGGAGACATTGGGCAGCACCTCGGTTATCTGCTCGGATAAAACCGGCACCCTGACCGAAAACCAGATGACCGTGAAAGAGATAATGGCCGGCGGCTTGTGGTATGAGGTGAGCGGCAGCGGTTATGACCCTTTTGCCGGGAAGATTCATGCTGACGGTCATGCTGACGGCGCTGATCTTGATGTCACTGCCCATCCCGCGCTATTGCAATGCCTGTGGACCGCGATCCTTTGTAATGACAGTATGCTGGTCGAAAAAGACGGCAACTGGCAGGTGGAGGGTGACCCCACTGAAGGGGGACTGCTGACGGCGGCACGGAAGGGCGGGCAGGACATATCAATCATCGAAAAAGAGATGCCCCGCCTTGATTCGATACCGTTTGAGTCGGAACATCAGTATATGGCCACCCTGCATGATAGCCAAGAGGGCGAGTCGCAACGTGTCTATATGAAAGGGGCGGTGGAGGCAATCCTTGCCCGCTGCGATTCCATGCTCGCGGAAAAGGGTGATACGCTTCAGCTGAATGCGGATGCTGTCTTGAATGATGTCGAAAAAATGGCGGCCCAGGGTTTGAGGGTGCTGGCCTTCGCCACAAGGGAGCTGCCTGTCGGCGCTCGAGAGATTCACCACGAAAACGTGGCGTCCGGCCTCACCTTCCTTGGCCTGATAGGTATGATTGACCCACCCCGACCCGAGGCGATAACGGCGGTCAAAGTCTGCCAGGCCGCCGGTATCCGGATCAAAATGATCACCGGTGACCACGGCCTGACTGCCGCGGCCATTGCCGGGCAGCTTGGGCTGGGCGGAACGGTGCAGCTTGATGCCAGGGCTGTTCCTGTTCTCACCGGAAGTGATCTGGAGAAGCTGTCGGACAGTGAGTTGATCGATGCGGCTGAAAAGACGGCGGTGTTTGCCCGAGTGACTCCGGAGCAGAAATTACGGCTGGTTGAGGCACTGCAGGCCCGGAGGCAGGTCGTGGCCATGACCGGGGATGGGGTGAATGATGCCCCGGCCCTCAAACAGGCCGATATCGGGGTAGCCATGGGGATCACCGGTACCGAGGTGTCCAAGGAGGCTGCCGATATGGTGCTCACCGACGATAACTTCAGCTCCATCGAGGCTGCGGTCGAAGAGGGGCGCGGGGTCTTTGACAACCTGACAAAGTTCATTGTCTGGACCCTGCCCACCAATCTCGGAGAAGGGCTGGTTATCCTGGCTGCCATCGTCCTTGGCGTTACCTTGCCCATCCTCCCCGTGCAGATCCTCTGGATCAATATGACCACGGCCGGGTTCCTGGGTCTGATGCTGGCCTTTGAGCCTAAAGAGCCGGACATCATGCTCCGTTCGCCGAGGGATCCCAAAACGCCCATACTCACCGGTCGGCTCATCAGCCGGATTCTGTTGGTGGGAGGGCTTCTTCTGCTTGCCTCCTTCGGTCTTTTTCAGTGGGAGCTGGCGGCAGGCGCCACTCTTGCCGAGGCGCGCACCGTGGCCGTCAATGTTTTTGTCATCGTTGAGCTTTTCTATCTGTTCAACTGCCGCTCCTTGACAAAATCGATTTTCCGGCTGGGATTTTTTTCCAATATGTGGGTCTTTGGCGGTGTTGCCGCCATGCTCCTCCTGCAGATTTTGTACACCTATCTGCCGCTCATGAATACTCTGTTTCAGAGCGCGCCTATCTCCATGGAATCATGGTCCCGCATCCTTGGGGCCGGTGTCATCGCTTACCTGGTAGTCGAGTTTAAAAAGTGGCTGCAGGTGAGAATGACATAGAGTTGTTGCGGGTGATAAATTGAATTCAAGAGATAAACAGATTGCCCCACTTTGTTTATTGGCATTGGCGGGGCTTTTTTCCCGACCATTTTGATAGACTTCTGTCGATGGTACTCTACAATTCCCTGGCAACGGTTATTGGTATCCTGAAAGACCGGGAGAATCTTGCCCATGAACGGCTGCTGAAGGAAGAGAGGTTGGGAGCAATGGGAAAATCCCTCGCCGCCGTACCCATGTTATTAAAACACCGCTTGTTGTCATCGAAATCTGTATCAGATTTCTTTGCCCTCTGCTTTTTCGGCTCTGAGTACAGGTGTAATCAGGAAGTAAGGGGCGAAATCTCGGAGATCATGCGAGGTTTTCCGCCGCATAGCAGGAGAGTTCAACAACAAGTTGGTTACACTGTGGTTCTTGATTATTTATTCCGCGAAATTATTCTCATAAAGAGATCTCTAACCAGAGAAGAACTAAATGTCAGAGGTTTGCTGAAACTGCGCAATTGGTCGTCGTGTGAACCTCAGTTTTGCCGTTGCGGCATTTGTCGCCGCTTATCCTTCGTCGCCGGCTTCTCAGGCGATTGCCGAGCTTGCTGAAATCATGACGGCGAGGGAGGGACTACCGTAATGATGGAAACCTCGGAAAGAGTTGCCTGGCTATCCATAATATTCAATCTGGTCCTGGTGGGCATCAAGGCTGGACTGGCACTTCTTTCCGGCAGTATTGCCGTCAGGGCCGATGCCCTTCATTCTCTCACCGACGTCCTTTCATCGGTTTTTATCCTGATCGGCATAAAGATATCAAAACGTTCTTCCCGCGCTTTCCCCTATGGCCTGTACAAAGTGGAAAATCTGGTCGCTCTCGGTACCTCCGTACTCATTGTTTTCGCCGGTTATGAAATTCTGAAAGAAGTTTTCAGCGGTCAACTGTCCCTGCCAACCAATATTCCCATGACCATCACCGGCATCGTTGCGACCATTGTCATTGCCTGGCTTTTTTCCAGGTACGAATTGAAGATCGGTGTACAGACAAGCTCTCCCAGTCTTGTTGCCGACTCCCGTCACATTCTGACCGATGTTCTGTCCTCCCTGGTTATCCTTGCCGCCCTGGCTGGCAGCGCCATCGGTTTTGCCCTTGATCGCTATGCCGCGGTAGTGGTCGTGCTGTTTATCGGCCGCTCCGCCCTGGCCATTTTTCTTGATTCGGTGCGCGTCCTGCTTGACGCTTCGCTTGACTCCGCCTCCCTCAGCAAAATTCGCGATCTGGTCCTTGCCGATCCAAGGGTACTGGCAATCAACGAGCTCTGGGCGAGAAATGCGGGACGCTATAAGTTCGTCGAGTTGGACATAACTCTCCGTGTCAAGGAATTGCAAAAGGGACACCAGATATCGGAAGAACTGGAAAACAGGATAAAACTGGAAATATCCCAGGTTGATCGTGTCCTGATCCATTATCAACCCCAGGTACCGCAACATCTCACCTACGCTATCCCCCTTGCTGGAGATAAGCAGACCATTTCCACTCATTTCGGCGAGGCTCCCTTTTTTCGACTATGCAGTCTTAATAGCACCGGAGGTGACGTTGTCAAAGAGCATGTCCTTGCAAATCCCTACCTTCGCGAAGATAAAGCCAAAGGGATAAAGGTGGCCAAGTGGCTGCTGGAAAACGGCATTGATATATTGTTGACTCATCAGGATCAATCAGGAAAAGGACCCGCTTTCGTTCTGGGCAATGGTGGTGCGGAGATCTTGCTTACCAGGGAAACCGATTACCAAAAAGCATTGGCGGCTGTGCAAGAAGACATGCGAAGATGAGATGCACGATGTTCATGTTATTTGCAAACAGGCCCCAAAGGGAGAAAAACATGGTGGATGAAATTCAAGTCAAAAAAGCCCTACAAACCGTTCTGCATCCAAAGTTGCGAAAGAGCCTTGTCGATCTCGGCATGATTCGCAACATCACCATCAAAGGCAATGTAGTCGATCTGACTCTTGCCCTGAAATCGGATCGTGGCCCGCTGAAGGACAAATTCGTTCGGGATATCGAACATCTGCTAGGGGCGATACCGGGTGTCGCCAAGGCAGATATCGACGTTGTCACCTTGAGTCGGGAAGAGAGCGAGCGGCTCTTTCCCCAGGTTCCCCTTGAAGGAATAGAAAAGATCAGCCGATTTATCGCGGTGGCGAGTGGTAAGGGCGGAGTAGGCAAAACCACTGTCGCGGTCAATCTGGCCGTGGCTCTTTCCCGGATAGGTTTTCGGACAGGGCTTCTCGACGCCGATATCTATGGGCCGAGCGTTCCCCTGATGCTGGGCCTGCCGGAGTCGCTGCGGGAAGAGGGCGGCATGATCCTTCCCTGCGAGAAACATGGCCTGCGCATCGTGTCCCTGGGCATGACGGCCGGCGAGACTGACGCTTTCATCTGGCGAGGTCCCCTCGTATCGAAGATGATCCGCTACCTGCTGGGGCGGGTGAAATGGGGTGAACTCGATTTTCTGGTTCTCGACCTGCCGCCAGGAACCGGGGATCCGTCGATCACCATCGCGCAATCGATCCCGCAGGCGCAGATCCTGATGGTCACCACTCCGCAGGAAGTTTCTCTGGCCGACGTGCGGCGGTCGATCAGCCTCTTCCAACGACATAACCTGCAGGTAGCGGGCCTGATCGAAAACATGTCGTACTTCCGGTGCGGCCATTCCGCTGACCCAATCCAGATCTTCGGCAGCGGCGGCGGCGAGAAACTCAGCCGGGAAACCGGCCTTCCCCTGCTGGGCGCCATCCCGTTCGACCTTGAGCTCGGGCGCAGTGGCGACAGCGGCGTGCCGCTCATGTTGTCGGCGCCAGACTCCGAAGCGGGCCTGGTTTTTCAGCAGGTCGCCAGGGAACTGAGCAGACAGGTCGAAGACGTTCATCAAAAAGCGTCGTGAAGGAGATGTTATGGAAACCAGCTTTCTGTCGGCGCTAGCCGCAAGTTCTTTGGCCGCCCTCGTCACGTCCATCGGCATCTACACGATCCGCAACTTCGCCGAGTGGGGACAGCGCAATACCACATATTTCATATGCTTTGCGGCGGGGGTGCTGATATCCGCCTCGTTCCTCCACATCATTCCCAAATCCTTTTCCATGAATCCTCACGCACCCGTGTACCTCCTGACCGGCTTTTTCGCATTATACTTCTTCAACCGCTTTGTCACCGCCTTCGTCTGCCAGAAAGACACGGAAAAAGCCCAGTACAATATCGGAATCGTACCGATGATCGGCATCGGCTTTCACTCGCTTATCGACGGCTTTGTCTATTCAATTTCCTTCACGGTAAGTGTCTTTACCGGCTTTATCGCCACGACCGGCATGATATTGCACGAATTTCCCGAAGGGATAATCACCTATCTGCTGCTGCGTAAAGGCGGGTTCAAGGAGCGGAGCGCCCTGATTCTCGCCCTGGCGGCAGCCGCCCTGACGACGCCTTTGGGGATGCTCATTTCATACCCGGTCATAAGTGTCATCGACAAACCGACGCTGGGGGCCTTGCTGTCGCTCTCGGGGGGCACGCTGGTATACGTTGGGGCAACGCACCTGCTGCCGAGGGCCGAGCAGGAACACAAAAAATATAGTTTCGTCGCCCTGGGCGGCGGCGTTCTCGTGGCCATCATAATCGTCTTATCCAAGGGGTGACGGTCTTCCGCGGGATTGACATGGGGAGCTGAAATATGACAACGATCGCATGCGACATAAAAGATAAATCCCTGGCCGATATTGGACTGGGACGGATAGAATGGGCATTACATGAAATGCCGGTATTGCAGCTTCTCATGGAGCGTTTCGCCCGGGAAAAGCCGCTGGATGGGATACGCATGAGCGGGTGCCTGCATATCACCGCGGAGACTGCCAACCTGGCCCGCGTTCTTGTCTCGGGAGGCGCTGACCTCATCCTCTGTGCCAGCAACCCGCTCAGCACCCAGGATGATGTAGCGGCAGCTCTAGTGGATCATTATCGGATTCCTGTTTTTGCCATCAAAGGAGAAGACAATCAAACCTATTATCAACACATAAACGCCGCTTTGGACCACCACCCTCAAATAACCATGGATGATGGCGCCGATCTGGTGTGCGAAATGCACAAAAACAGACGGGAACTGCTGAAGGACATGCTGGGCGGGACGGAGGAGACAACCACCGGGGTCATTCGGCTGCGGGCAATGGCTCGTGCAAACGCATTACAATTTCCCATCATGGCCGTTAACGATGCCCTGACCAAGCATTTGTTCGATAATCGTTATGGTACGGGCCAGAGCACCCTGGACGGAATTATACGAGCCACCAATATTTTACTAGCCGGCAAGGTCCTTACTGTGGCGGGATACGGATGGTGCGGGCGGGGGATTGCAATGCGCGCCAGGGGGCATGGCGCTCAAGTGATTATTACCGAAGTCGATCCCCTCAGAGCGTTAGAGGCTGTGATGGACGGGTATCGTGTTCTGCCGATGCTGGAGGCGTCGGCCGTATCCGATTTTATCGTTACGGCTACCGGAGATAAAAATGTTGTTGATCAGGACCATTTCGAAATAATGAAGGATGGGTGCATCCTGGCAAATGCGGGACATTTCAACGTCGAGATCAATATTTGTGCCCTGGAGAAAATGGCTGATAAAAAACACCGACCCAGGCAATACGTCGATGAATACCATTTACCTTCGGGTCGGACTATCCGCCTGCTTGCCGAGGGGCGCCTGGTCAATCTGGCGGCCGCTGAGGGTCATCCTGCCGCGGTAATGGACATGAGCTTTGCCAATCAGGCACTCTGTGCCGAATTCATCTGCAACAGCAAGAACCGCCTGGAAAATGCGGTTCATGCCGTTCCCGGTGAAATTGATCGTCAAATTGCACGCTTGAAGCTTGAGGCAATGAGAATAGACATTGATACCCTTGCGGAAGAACAGGAGCGGTATTTATCCTCCTGGGAAGAAGGCACCTGAGAAGAGATGAATGAAACTCTTAAATAACCCACACCTCGACCGAGGGGCATGTACGTCACCACGGCGCTGCCCGAGGACAACGTGCGTATCGAAGCCGCATTGCGGGAGGTTCTGTGCACCGGTTTCATCGAACAGGTGTGGGTGCAGACCCTGTCAAAGTCGCTGAAGGAGATGCGTGAGATCGAACCCCTGCGCTTTGGCTACGGGCAGGGGGCCTTTGTCGTGGTCAAAGTGCATCGGCCCTGAATCATCCAAACATGTACGGCTTACCCAGACCTGCAGCCTTTGCTTATGACGGCCCCGGACGGGATTGTTTGCAGAGGGTGTTACTTTATTTTTCGCAGATAAAATTTTTTGCCTTCATGCACCACCGCGAGGAGACGGCCTTGACCAATCAAGGTATCGATAAGCGCCCAATCGGCTCCTGCCTTTGTCAGAAACACTTCGACAGCCTCTTCCTGCATGGGATGGACGGCAACGATGTTTAACAAGTCATCTTCAACATTTCCGGTGAACGAAAAATCGTTGCCCTCATAGCCGAACAGGCATTGTACCTTTTCGACATGCTTACCGATAACCTGATAGGCCATATTCAGGACGGTTTCCGTCGGTGGGTGAACACCTCTCTTGGCAGGAGGTCTTGTCGGAACAGACAGATAAGCTTTTGCCGGTTGAAGTCGCGCCAAATATTCGGCCACATCTTCAATATCGCGAGAACGGTCGTTCACCCCATGGACAAGCATTGTCTCGGAAACTAATTCACCTGCAAATTCTGCATGAAATCGAAGTATGGCCTGCAGTATTTCGGGGAGATCCAGGTCGCCATGGGGCCGGTTAAGTCGTTTCCAGGTGTCGTTTGATACGGTGTCAATTTTGAGAGAGACCCAGTCCGCGCCGGCCAGATCATTCCTGACGTTTTTTTGCCAGATGAGCGAACTATTGCTGATCACGGCAATTGGTACACCCAAAGGCTTCAACAGATCGATTGTCCTGCCCAGGTTTTCATCCAGAGTCGGTTCGCCATCAGGAACGAAGCTCAGAAAATCTATTGCTTCACCCACTGTCCCGGCTTTCTCTATCTTCTGTTTAACCTCCTCCAGGATGGTGGCGGGATCATAAAATGTCTGTCGGGAAATCTGCTTTCTGTCCGTCCTGCCGACCTGGCAGTATATGCATGAATACGAGCATACCTTCGGCGGGATATTGTTGATCCCCAGACTACGGCCCAGGCGCCTTGATGGGACCGGACCGAATGTGATTCCAGGTAAATTCATGGTATATCCTCTGGGTCAAAAGAACACCTTGAATCGGCAGTGCTGTCTGCCCGGGGAAAAGAGGTCCCGTTCACCATGTGTTGACCATGCTTTTCATTTTCGCCGGTTCCGCATCAACTCCCGCGCCTCCTCTTCTCTGCCCAGGCGCATCAGGGTGTTGGTCAAGACTCTCGCCAGAATATCGTCTTGCGGGAAAAACTGCAGGCCTTCCTGAAGTATCGCTTCAGCTTTCCGGTCAGCGCCCTCAGCCTGGGCCAGCAGGCCGAGGCCCCAATATGCCCGTGCGTCGGGCGCATATTCAAGGGCTTTGTAGTAGAGTTCCCGCGCCAGATCCCGGGCCGCACCTTCGGGCAGGGCGTGGGGGTAGTCCCCCCGATCGAGGGTTAAGGCCAGACGGGAGAGGAAACCGGCGTGAAAGGGAAAAAGTTCCTTGTCGTCGACCAGTTCAAGAGAGTGGAAAAAATCCGGGATGCTTGCCGCGAGTCCCTGTTTCAGGTTTTTTCCGAACTGGGCAACCATTTCGGCAGAAAGCCTTTTATCGATCTCAAAAAGAAACAGGTCCTCTTCGTAATGGAGCCAGATGTCGTCTGTAGCTCCGGTCTGGGATTTGAAAAGATCGTAGAGGAATGTTCCCGGGAATACTGACAGGACGTGGAAAATTGTGACCAGGGGGCGGATGGCCCTGAGAAGGCGGATGGTGTCCTTTACCGTTTCAGGACTTTCGCCGGGACAACCGTAAATAATATAGGCCCTGGTCAGGATTCCGAAGCTGGTGGTTAAAGTAAAAGCGCGGTGGATCTGTTCCTCGCTGAATTTTTTATTGAGTTCGTCGCGGATGCTTTTCGACCCGCTTTCCACACCAAAACTGATCTGGATGCAGCCGGCCATACGCATGGCCCTCAGCATCTCCTGGTCGATACAATCCACCCGTGAGATGGCGGCCCAGGTGATGTCCAGCTTCTTCTCCACGATCAAAGCGCAGATTTCCAGAACCAGTTTCTTTCTCAGCGTGAAAGTATCGTCACTGATGTGAAAGAACCGATGACCTTTTTTGTACAGGATTTCAAGCTGGCCCACAAAATAGCCGGCCGAATGGAAACGTACCTTGGGGCCCCAGAACTTCGGCGATCCGCAGAATGTACATTTTCCAGGACAGCCACGGCTAAGCGCCAGGTGATGAAAAATGTAATGAGCGGCCGGCATGGGCAGGGAATCGAGATCCTCGATGAGTTCCGCGTCCTTGTTTCTCTGAATGGTGTTGCCGGCCCTGAACGTCAGACCGGGCAAATCGTCGAAGGGTTTTTGCGCTTCGACTCGACGGATAAGTGCAGGAAAGGTTATTTCACCTTCTCCTCTGACAATGATGTCGATCCAGGGAAAGTGTCGCAGCAGATGATCGTCGAGAAAAGTCGCGCCAATCCCGCCGAAAACAATGGGAACGCCCGGGAAATGCTCCTTGAAGATCTTCGCCAGCTGGATTCCGCCCCAACGGTTGGCATGGAAGATAGAAAATCCAATCAAGTCCGGTTCGAGCGTTGCAAGCGCTTCCTGGACGACATGAGGTTTATTTTTTA